>NZ_JBBNLQ010000014.1:0-54177 GCF_040092395.1 Collinsella sp. CLA-ER-H4 | reverse complement strand
ATTACCGCCGTTGTTTCTTTAAAAATTGGTGGAATACATGCCTTCAAGAATTGATGTATCGATTGACGAGCTGCCAGAAGTTTCGAGCCTTCTTGATGGCTACGGGTGTACGCGTTAGCTTTGAATCGGTGGGCCTTAATGCCGAGGAATATCAGCGTTTTATCGATGCTGGCGGAATAGACTGGTTAACAAGTCCCGTGCCGAAAAGACTAGTTTTATGCGTGGTCGCGCCAACTGAGGACGCGCTGCTTCATGCCCTCTATGTCGAGCACGCCTTCGGCAAAGCCCTTGCGCACGAGCTCCTCGGGAACGTACTCGTCGTAGCGATCAAAATAAGGCACCTCGCCGGGATAGACGAGCTCGATGGGATCGAAGTCCTTTTCGGCCTCGGCGGCGAGCACCTCAAAGAACGTCTCCTCGTCGGCCTTCATCTTAAACTGCATAAAGTACGGGCGTGATGGGTCGAGTCCGCGAAGGCCCAGCTCCGCGGCGCACTTAATCTTGAGCATGCGCTCGAGTGCCAAAAAGGCGTAGCTGCCCAGCCAGGGGAAGAGCACCCAGGTGTCGCCACCCAGGTTGATGAGTGGCTTGGTTCCCGCACCCGAAATCTCGGCCGTATGGCGAGCCTGCGCCAAGCGGGCCCGCGCGTTACCCATGAGGTACGGATATGTCGCGTGCTCGTTGAGCGTCTTGCGCATGCGCTCGAGTACGTGTGTATTGATGTCACCGGGGCAGTCGCCAAAGTAGGCCGGCACACGACCCTTGACCTGCGTGGCAAAGACGGTGTGGCGCTTCCAGTCCACTTCCTCGACAATCCAGCAGTGTCCGGCGATGGCGATGCGCTCACCGGGCGGCGGCGGGTTGACGATCGTGCCCAATTCGGCCGACTCGCTACGAACGGTGAACTCCTCGTTTTCCTGGAATACGGCGTAGAACTTAAAGTTGTTAATGATGCGCTCGCCCGCGAGACCCACGATGAGTCCGCCGCCCTCGGTGACCTGGATATGGTCGATCTTGATGAGGTGGCGCAGCAGTACGCGATAGTCATCGGCCGAGACGCGGTGGAAATAGCTGAGCGTGAGCACGCGCTGAGCAAGCTCGGCCGGCGTGAGCTCGCCGGTGCTGGCGAGCGTCGACATGGTCTGGTGGTAGAGCAGGCTGTAGGGGAGTCGATCGAGCTCGGGCGGCTCGACCCACTTTTCCTCGCGATAGAGTTGTACGAGTGCGATGCCCTGCAGGAGCTTCCAGGGTATCGTTTCGGGCATCATCGTGCGCGGCTCGGGTTCTTCCTCGCGCATGACAAACCACATCTCGGGCGGAAGGTCGCGACGGCCTGTGCGCCCCATGCGCTGCAAAAAGGAGCTGACGGTAAACGGCGCGTCAATCTGGAACGCGCGCTCCAGGCGACCGATATCAATGCCGAGCTCCAGCGTGGAGGTGGTGACGGTCGTCTGCGCCTGCTCTTCGTCGCGCATGAGCTCCTCGGCCGTCTCGCGCAGCGATGCCGAAAGGTTGCCGTGATGGATTAGAAAGCGGTCTGGCTCGTGCCGGCTCTCGCAGTAGCTGCGCAACATGGAGCACGCGGCCTCTGCCTCCTCGCGCGAGTTGGCAAAGACCAGGCACTTGCGGCCGCGGGTATGCTCAAAGATGTAGCCCATGCCGGGGTCGGCGTTGTCGGGTGCGGTGTCGGTGGGGTTGAGCAGCGCCTGTTCGGTTGCCTGCGGGATGTCGACTTCGCCCTCGGGGGCTGAGGAAGTGCGACGGTCCTTGGGGGCAGCCTTGCCCCGTGCCTGCTCGCGACGTTGGCGGCGCTCCTCTTGCGTGAGTTGTCCGCTGTGACGCATGTCTTGGGCACCGGCCGGCAGCGCCGCGGATGCCGCTGCCTCGATGCGCTCGCACGCGAGCACTTCGGCCTCTTGAGGACCTGTGCCCATGAATCCCCGCTGCTGTGCCTGGGGGCCCGAGTTGTAGAAGTGCTCCATGGAGATGCGCCATACGCGGCGCGGTTCTTCAAAGCGGGGGATAACACAGTTGCGCCCCGTTCCCTGTGAGAGAAAGGCACCCGTGCGTTCCGGGTCCCCGATGGTGGCCGAAAGACCGATGCGCCGGGGCCGTACGCCCGCCATGCGCGAAAGACGCTCGATAAGGCAGAGTGTCTGCCCGCCACGGTCGCCGCGCATGAGCGAGTGGACCTCATCGATGACGACGTAGCGTAGGTCGCAAAACATGCGCGGGATCGCCATGTGCTTATGGATTAAGAGCGCCTCGAGTGACTCGGGCGTAATCTGCAAGATGCCGCTCGGCTTTTTGATGAGCTTAGCCTTGTGCGACTGCGAGACATCGCCGTGCCAGTGCCAGACGGGGATGTCGGCTTCTTCGCATAGGTCATTGAGACGGACGAACTGATCATTGATGAGCGCTTTGAGGGGGCCAATGTAGAGGGCACCAACGCTTGCGGGCGGGTTCTCCCAAAACTCGGTCAGGATGGGAAAGAAGGCCGCTTCGGTTTTGCCGGAAGCCGTGGATGCCGTCAGGAGCACATTATCTTGCGTGTTAAAGATGGCATCAGCTGCTGCAACCTGGATGGAGCGCAGGCTCTCCCAGTCGTGGGAGTAAATGAAGTCTTGGATAAACGGGGCGTAGCGGTCAAAGGCGTTCACGGGGCCTCCCTTCAAAAGCGAATCTCTCAACGCGGTGGGCAGTGGCTTGCTGCATTGCTGCTTCAACGTTTGCTCAGATAAAACCCGCCAAAATAAACCTGACCTTTTTGGCAGGTTAGATGGTGAACTCGGCGAAGTTGCGGTCGTCGCCTGCGGTGCCGGTGTCGTCTGTTGCGGCTGTCGGCGCCAGCGCGTCGCCACCGACGCTTTGCAGCAACTCGGCCACGTTAGCATCGGGGTTTTGACACAGGATATCGAGCAGCTCGATAAAGTCGCGAATGACCTCGCGAGGCGTCAGGTGCGTATCGGCTCCCACGCGGCCAAACTCAATCTTGAGGAAGTCCACCAAGTCGTTCTCGGTAAGCGTGGGCGTCCAGCCAAAGTAGCCGGCGTGAATTTGCATGAGTTTTTCGATCAGCACCAGTAGCTCCTCGTAGGTGAGCGGCTGCAAGCGGATGATGGGCGCGAGCATGTCCTTAAGGTCCTCGCGTGCAAAGCGACCCTGAGCGAGCCGGCTGCGCAGAGCCTCGTAGGAGAATACGCCGCGACGGCGGTCCTCGATGGAGGTCGGCGTGCCGCCCATGATCATGCCCAAGTACTGCGCCTTGCCCTGGAGCGTGTCGTTGTACATGGTGAGGATTTTCTCGTAGTTGTACTGGCGCGTGATGGCGTTGGGAATCTTGTACAGATTTACGAGTTCGTCGATGAGCACCAGCATGCCCTTGTAGCCGCTGCAGACCAAAAAGCGTGCGATGAGTTTGACGTAGTCGTACCAGTCGTCATCGCTGATGATGGTCGAGGAGCCCAGTTCGGCGCGAGCCTCGCTCTTGGTGCGGTATTCGCCGCGGATCCATTTGGTCACGCGGCTCATGGCCTCTTCGTCGCCCTCGGATACGGCCGTGCGATAGCGGCGGAGCATGCGGGTGAAGTCAAAGCCGTGGACCATCTCCTCGAGCGGGGCCAGTTGGGTATTGACGACTGACTCGTCGACGTCGGCACACGAGGCGACCCAGCGATCCAGAATAAGGTTGAGCGCACCGCCCTCGGGGCGCGTCTTGGTCGATATGTTGCGGATGAGCTCGCGGTAGGTGGCAAGGCCCTGCCCCTGACCGCCTTGCAGGCGGCGCTCGGGCGACAGGTCGGCATCAGCGACGACGAATCCCTCGCCCATGGCGTGCGTGCGGATGGTCTGGAGCAAAAAGCTCTTGCCGGCGCCGTAACGACCGACCAGAAAGCGGAAGCTCGCGCCACCGTCGGAGATGAGACTCAGATCGGTGAGCAGGGCGCGAATCTCGACCTCGCGTCCCACGGTGATATAGGGAAGGCCGATGCGCGGGACCACGCCGCCCTTGAGCGAGTTGAGAATGACGGCAGCGACGCGCTTGGGCACGCGGGGTGCTGCGGGTGCGGTATCACTCATGGTCTAGGTATCCTCTCACGTCTGCTTCGTAGTCCTGGATAATTTGCGGTCCTGCCGCGCCAAATTCAATTACGGTGTCACCTACCAGGTCAAAGAGCGCCTCGTTGATGGTATCGACGAGCATGTCCTCGCTCTGCCCCGATTGCACTACCGCCGATTCCGCCTGTACTGCGTTGTGCTCGAGCAGTGCGCGGAGATAGGCGTTTGCGGCGGGTGCGAGTTCGTTCGTGGCGTCAGCGGGCGCAGCAGCTGCGAACGCGGGCGTTGGCGCGAGAAGCGGTGCCACGACACCAAACTGTTCGGTGGATATGGTCGGCTCGTCGGCCTCGTCCTGCCGAATGGGTGCCGCGACCGCCTCGACCGTCGCGTCGGCTACGGGCTCGGCTTCCGGTTGCCCTGAGTCCGCTGCCTCGGCTTCCACAGGTGCGCCGTCCTCGCGCTCTTCATCGATCAAAAGCGCTTCGCGCGTTTGCGCAGCGGCGCTCCGAATGTGCCCCAGCTGACTCAGATCGATATCGATCTTGACGGGCTGGTGTGCGGCGTCCCACGAAAGCCATGCCACAATCTCGTCATCGATAATCTTGGCCAGATATTTGGGGACCTTTTCTTCCTTAAGGGGATGGGCGGGGTCCAGCGCCAGGCGCAGGCGTTGGTCGCAGGCGCGCATCATTTCACCGAGCTTGCTGCTCTTTTGCCTACTACCGTGGATACGCATGCATTCCCAAAAGCCGTTTTGGCAACGGTAGATATGGATAGGATCCAGGCGATATTCGCAGTCCTCGTGGCGCTCGGGCGCAAAGAATACGGCCGAGGCAAACATGGTGTAGGGCATGGCCGTCTCCTCCCCAAATAAACTCGCCACGATGCCGGTCTTTCGGTGCGTGTCATAGTAGCGCGCCATGCGGACATACACGGCGCATGCCACGTGGCGCAGATCGCGGTGGTGGCTGCGGTCGAGCCGCGAGTTACTTAGGTTGTACGTGGAGAGGGCGTTGATGGCGGCCATGAGTCGCTCCTCGCGCACCTCATCGGGCGGAAGGGGGAGCGTGGGCTCGGAGGTTTTGCGACGCTTAGGGGTCTGGCCGGACGGTGCCGGTGCCGGTACAAGGTCTCGTGCCGCGCGCCGCAGCTCGATAAGGGCGTTATCGAACATGACGGTTTTAGAGTCACGAAGCAACTTGGGGTCGAGCCCGTGGAACACGGCGTAATCCTGCAGCCACACGCGCGCAAACCGGTCGATGCCGGGCTCGAAGGCGCGATAGACATCCCAAAAAGCCTTGATCTTGTTAAAACCATCGAGCGGATTATCTACGCCAATGCCGCAAATCAGCTCATAGAGATACAGAAAGGCAAAGGACGTAGACGTTTCCTCGACGGTTCCGCGGCGTACCCGTGCGCGCCAGGTAAAGTACCCGCGCAGCTGGCGATCGCTCATGGCGTTGTAGGTTGGGAAGTACGACTTGAACGTACCGTTATAGGGGCAATCGTCCTCAAAGTCAGCCATCAGCTGGCCTTGGCGGTAGAAAAGTTCGGCTTCCGAAAGCCAGCGTCCCGCACCGCCTTTGGGGTCATCCTGCCAGCGCGATATCTCGCGCATCTTGCGGTACTGGTCGGGAAGGAAGTTCTGCATCTGACGACCGGTTTTGAGAATCGGCTCGTCTGCGTAGACTTCATGCGAGAAACGGGCGGACTGATGGGTCCGGGCCTCGGCCATAATGCGCTCGATGAGCATCTTGATGTCCTGGTCGGCCACCGCTTCTCCTCTCCTAACGCAGCTTCGGTGACCTCATATCATAGCACAGCATCAAACAGGTGTTCGAGATACCGCTATGTAGATAGATTTAGAACAGGAGGGCGTAGATGACGGCTATGACAACGGAGGGGAGCATATTGGCCGTGCGGAAGGTCTGGGGACGGATGAGATTGACGCCGACGCAGAAGATGAGCATAGAGCCCACGAGCGAAAGGCTGTTGAGGGCTGTTGTGGTCATGATGGGGGAGAGCGCGCCGGCAAACAACGTGATCGTCCCCTGGAACACGGCGACGGGCAGGGCGGAGAAAATGCAGCCGCGTCCGAGCGACGCCGTCATGGTGCAGACGATGATGCAGTCCAGCGCTCCCTTGAGGGCGAGCGTGGACCAGTCGCCGAGCAGGCCGTCCTGGATCGATCCCACAATTGCCATGGCGCCGATACACACGGTGAGTGAAGTCGAGACAAAAGCGTTGGTGAACTCGTTATCGCCCTCACTGCCAGTCTTGCGCTTGAGCCATTCGCCAAGGTTCTCGATGGCGGCTTCCAAGTTGACGGCCTCGCCGATGAGCGAGCCGAGGGCGAACGAGACAATGAGCATGGTGGTACCAGTGGTCGCCAGCGCCTTTCCATCGATAAGGAGCATCTTTTGCATGGTGCCGCCAAGGCCGATAAACAGGACGCACAGCCCCGATGCTTTCATGAGCGTGTCTTGGATGCGCGGTGTAATGAAGCGGCCGCCCGCTAATCCCAAAAGACCGCCCGCAACTAAAAGCACAACGTTGATGATTGTTCCCAAGCCCGGCATGAGCCCTCCCGTATTGATGCCAACATGGCAATCGTAGCAGAGTGGAATGCGAGGTACATCGCGACTCATCTAATACGTTATATAAGTGGTATTAGCAACGACGCGCAGCATTTAAGCCTCAGGTGGTTGTCGGGACATAGGGATAGTATTCAAAGCGCAGTGTCATAAGCCGCTGCGGGAATTCAATAGCCGCGGCGATGATATTGGCATCGCGGGCACGATCAAACCCTTCGAGTTCGATCTGATATGAGACGTCTTGCATAATGTCCAGACGTCGCCAGGCTAGGAGTGTGTCGCCATCGAATTCCAAGGTCTTGCCTCCGTCTGGAGCAACGGCGTATAGACGCAGCTTGGCGGTGGTTGCAGGGTCGACAACCGTGACCTTTTTAATTTCGTTTCGAGTATTCTTGGCGCCCAACAAGGTGAGCAGTGTTGGGGCCACGACCTCGCCCGATGGCAAAAAGACGACTTCGATGGATTCAGGAAATGCGATGATGGCCGACTTGCGGACGGGCTGATTGGCGGCGGCAACTTCGATGTTCGCAGCGTCGATGACCTCTGTGTGGTCGAGCGCGGCAAGCACGCAGCAGTTACCTTCATCGATCTCTTGAGGATCAGCAAGCCCCAGACTGTCCGCGAGCTCGGGATCGTTTGGATCGTTAGCGGGCTCATTCGGTGCTTCGAGAGAAGCTGGGATGCTGTTTGTCGGCGACGGCGTGTCGCCCGCACCTGCTTCTTTGTCCGCGCTCTCTTCTTGTATGGTTGCGTTGATGGGTTCGTCGTTTGAGGGGAGCGTCTTGGCGTCAAGCGCGGAGGGAAGAATTCCGATGGCTCCGGATCCGTTCCACTCCATTTCGAGAAGCGCCGGGTCGGCAAGAATGCGTTGCCTGCTTTGCGCGTGGGCATCGATTTCAATAGGGCCTGTCTCTATCCCTCGTGTAAGGCTGAGTGATCCGGCTGGCTTCTCGAAATGAGCGTCTGTGTCTTTGGCGCTGACGGCGTAGAACAGCAGGGACGCTTCTCCCGCCGCGATGGCATCGGTGCCGGCTTTGGTCAGCCGCAACGATGCCGTGAATGAGAGGGTGGGCTGCGTTTCGTCTGCATTCGCGGCGGCGCAGCCCAGACATATACCGCCTCCTTTCTCAAAAAACGTACCGTCGAAGGCGACCTTCGCTCCGTTCGCCGAGTCATCGACCGAAGCGATGTCGATGCGCAGCTCTAAATTGCATGGATCGCCATCTGCATCGAGCATAACCGAGCGCCACGTGCAGACGGCGCACCCCGCCTGGGAGCCGTTTGCCTTGTTCGAACGATTGATATCCACGACTATCGAGCCGTCCGTATTACGACGAAGGCATCCCGAGGTTGAGATCGCGGCCTGTGCGATCGAAAAACGCTTGCACGCAATGGCGCTCGACGGATTTGGTGCGGAACTTAGGACTGCTGGTAAGGAGTCTGCCATGACGGGAGTCGCCCAAGCGGCGACAGGCGTTCCGGTTGCGAGCGCGCCGCAGAGTGCGACGACGGGCAAAAGGTTCTTCGATGCCATGGGGTCTCCTTAGCTAATTTAGTGCGGCCTGTCCATGTTTTGTTTCTGGCTGCGTTTGATGTGCAGACCGAGGCCGGCGGTTCCTGCGCCTGCTGCTGTGGCGCCTGCTGCCAAGAGCCATCGTCTGTCGCCTGTCTGCGCCAACGGTTCCTCGCGGTCGTCGCGGTCGAGCTCCGAGAGGTCGACCGTCACTTGCGTGGCGGCCTGCGCCTGTTCTTGCTGGGCAAAGGCCATGGCTGGCCCAAACGCTAGGATGCTGACGGCGGCGGCCAGGGCGACGGCCTTATGCCGTGTGCGCACCGGGCTCGACCGTCCAGGTGATCGTCGCAACCTGATCGCCTTCGCCGGTTACGCGGAAGATGTCGCGCGTGACGCGGGCAACGTTTCCGCTTGTCTTGAGCTTGATTTTGTCCGTGCCGCCGGCAATGCCCTGGTAGCCCATGTCGAAGGCTGCATTCTTGGAAAGATCGAGGCCCGTCCCCTGCATTGCGGCGCTGGCGTTCTGGAGCGCGCCGTCGGGGCCGACCTTAAAGTCGATGGAGTTCTGCGCGGTTCCGGCCTTGGCGTCGGCGGCAATGGTCCAGGTGTTCATGGCGTCGATCTTCATGTTGGTGACATGGATGCCGTAGGCCGAATGATTGTCGATGGTGGTCGCGTCTTCTGAGGGGCCCTGAAGCGTGCCGTCGGCCTTGGCGACGAAGGGAATAACCGTCGGAACTTTGAACTCAACGTTGTCGATCTCGGTCCTGACCATTACCTTCGTGGTTCCAACGCGCCCGGCTGCCATAGCTGGCGTCGGGGCGGCGCTCATTGCGAGCGCGAGCGCGAGCCCTGTGCCCACGACGAGCGCTCTGACTCCGTTCATGTTCCTGGTGATGTCCATGGTCGTTCCTTTCTATTCGCCGCGGGCCGTCCCCGCGATGATTGGACGAATGCTGGTGAATTGCATGCGGTGCCGCGTCGGTCGGAAGGCTAGTTCTCGGCTTGCTCAACCCGTACCTTGACACGTGTCGGATTGCCGTGGCTGTCGAGGGTCTTGGCATCGAGTGCCTGGATCTCGATGTACGCCTCGCCTTCTTTGATGTCGCCGGCGGGGCACGTCTCGATTGTCTTGCCGGTCTCGACCACGCCGGATTCGTACATGGTCTCGTCGTTTTGGATGACGCGGAATCGCTGGGGAAATATATTGTCTTGGACGTTTTGCACGTTGACGCGCAGCTTGCCGTCCTCCTGCAGCTGAGCGACCGGCGCGACCGAAATCGTCATCATGTTGTCGCGGACGATGGCGTCGAGCTCATCTTGGATTTCCTGACGCGTTTTGCCCTCGGCCGTCGTGACTGAGGCGCCCGCCTCGGGTACGGGCTGCGACTGCCAAGCGTATAGTCCTACGGCGACAAGGGCGCAGATGATGGCCAAGCAGGCAACGATGAGCTTCTTGCGATGCCCCAGGCCTGCAAAGTGGGGTGGCCTCTTCGCGCTCATGCGGCATCCTTGGCGGTATAGACGCGCGCAAAGGTGGACGGGTCCGCTCCAAAGAGCATGTGAAGCATCAGGCGGCGCGAGTAGACGAGCTCTTCGAAGTCGGGAGGGAGCTCGATGTCGTGGGTATGCGCGATGTGGTGGGCGAGCGCCGAGAACGACTCGGGGTCGCAGATCACATCGGTAGTAACGTGGTAGACCGCCGTATCGGGGAATGCCTCTTCGTCGAAAGGCAGGAGATGGGGATCGTCGTCGACTTCGATGGCGATGCCGTACTGGGGCCAGTAATATGCCATGGGAACCTCCCTGCTTCTGGGCCAAAACTTCTATCGGTTTTGGCTGTCGACGCCGACCGTATCAGCCGCTACTTGACCAATTTCTGACCAAATGCTTGACGGATTGGCGTCTCCGCAGGTAAAAGGCGGCAAAAAATACTCCAACTTTTTTCGAGCGACATTTACGCGATCGGCGACGGCGGGGCCATATGTGTCAAAAGCATCGTCTGCCGAGGAAATCTAGCCACTCGCCGAATTGCACGAACGTAAAAATCGCCAATTATGGAGACGGTCTCGAACACGTCGACGAAACGATGCGGTAACATCTCCCTGCAAACACTGTAGTTAGCTAAAGGGGGAGTTCGCGTGTCTGCAAGCATCAAACCCTTCACCGACGAGTTCGAAGAGTATGGTCGCGATGAGTCTCGCGCATCGGGCGAAGCATCGAGCATCTCGTTTCCGGCAACGGAAAACGAGGTCCGTGCCATTTTGGAAAAGCTCCATGCCGAGCGTGTCCCGGTAACGGTTCAGGGCGCCCGAACCGGCCTTGCCGCCGGTGCCGTGCCCCACGGCGGGCATATCCTCAATACTTCCCGTATGAATCGCTACTTGGGCCTTCGCCGCGATGAACAAGGCCAATTTCTGCTGCGCGTGGAGCCGGGCGTTGTGCTCTCGGAGCTGCGCAAGCAGCTGAGCAAGAAGGTGCTGCCGACTGCTGGTTGGGACCAGGCATCGCTTGAGGCCTACGAGGAGTTCCAAGAGGCCCCCGAGCAGTTCTTTCCCACCGATCCCACCGAGGCGTCTGCCTGTCTGGGCGGCATGGCGGCATGTAACGCCTCCGGTGCCCGCAGCTACGCCTACGGTCCCATGCGCCCACATATCACGGGACTCCACGTCGCGCTGGCTGATGGCGATTTGCTTGAGCTTCAGCGCGGCGAGGCTTTTGCCCAGGGCCGCCACCTGTCGCTCGTGACGGCAGCGGGCCGTGCACTCGAGCTCGATCTTCCCAGCTATACCATGCCCAAGACAAAAAATGCCTCAGGCTATTTCGTTGCGGACGAAATGGACGCCATCGACCTCTTTATCGGCGCTTGTGGCACGCTCGGTGTTATCACCGAGCTCGAGATTGCCCTGCAAGCGGCACCTGCGGTCGTTTGGGGTGTGAGCTGCTTTTTCGATAGCGAAGACAAGGCCGTGTCCTTTACCGATTCCGTGCGCCCCGTCCTGTCCCATGCGGCCGCCATCGAGTACTTCGATGCTGGTGCTCTGGATATCCTGCGTCGCCAGCGCGAGCAGTCGACGGCGTTTGCTTCGCTGCCGGCGCTCGACAAAGAGGCCAAGGTCTGTGTCTACGTGGAGCTCGACTGCGACGACGAAGTTCAGGCGACTGAGGAGCTGTATCACTTGGGGTGGGTACTGGAGCTTGCGGGCGGCAGCGACGATGCGACATGGGTCGCGCGCACCGAGGTCGATCGCGAGTGCCAGCGGTTCTTCCGCCATGCGGTCCCCGAGAGCGTCAATATGCTTATCGACGAGCGTCGCCGCACGGATCCCACCATCACCAAACTGGGTTCGGACATGTCGGTGCCCAATGCACGCCTTGCCGATGTCGTGGCCCTCTATCGCCGCACACTGGCCGAAAGCGGGCTTGAATCTGCTGCCTGGGGGCACATCGGTAACAACCATCTGCATGTGAACATCCTGCCGCGCGATGCGCAGGACTACCGTCGCGGTGGCGAGCTGTTTGCCCAGTGGGCTTCCGAGGTAACGGCTATGGGCGGTGCCGTTTCTGCCGAGCACGGCGTCGGCAAGATCAAGGCGGGCTTCTTAGAGACGATGTACGGTCACGAGGCCATGGTCGAGTCGGCGCGGCTCAAGCTCCAGCTCGATCCCGACGGGCAGCTGGGTCGCGGCAACCTGTTTTCGGAGAAGCTCTTGGATGAGCTCGTCCAGAAAGGGGGCGCGTGAAGATGAGCGATTTCCATATGGTGGTGTGCGTCAAGGCCGTGCCGGGCAGCACCGAGGTCAAGATGGACCCCAAGACCAATACCATCGTGCGCGATGGCAAGCAGGCGGTCATTAATCCCTTTGATGCGAGCGCTTTGGAATGCGCGCTGGCGCTGAAAGACGACTTCATCGGCTTTGGCATGGATGTGCGCGTGACGGTGGTGTCGATGGGCATCCCCGCGACCGAGTCGCTGCTGCGCGACTGCATCGCTCGAGGCGCCGACGACGCGCTGCTGCTGACCGATCGCGCCTTTGCAGGTGCCGATACCCTGGCAACCACCTATGCCCTCAAGTGCGGTATCGAGGCGCTCGACGAGGACTTCGACCTGCTCATCTGCGGCAAGATGGCGGTGGATGGCGATACGGCCCAGATTGGTCCCGAGCTTGCCGGTGCTTTTGAGATTCCCTGTGTGACCGACGTGAGCTGCGTGCAGAGCGCGGGCTTTACGACCTGTGGTTCACTGGCGCTTGTTCACGGCTGCGATGCCGGCGAGGAGACGGTGTGTCTTGAGATGCCGTGCGCGATGACGACTGCCAAGGAGATTGGCCAGTTGCGTATGCCGAGTATTGCCGGTATTCGCGCGGCGGAGGAGGCGGACGTGCGCGTGGTCAGTGCCGCCGACGTGAACGCCGACCCCTCGCGTTGCGGCCTTGCCGGGTCGCCGACACAGGTCGTGCGCTCGTTTGTGCCCGACCGTGACCAAACGTGCGAGGCCGTTGAGGGGACGGCGTCCGAGCAGGCGGCAAAGCTTGCCAAGATTATCGAGGGGATGGCGTAGATGAGCGGACTGATTATCGATAGCGAAGCCTGTATCGGCTGCGGTCGCTGCGTTCGCGCCTGTGCTTCGGGCGGCATCGTAGTGGAAGGCGAGCGACCCAACCGATGCGCCCACGTAACCGACGGCTGCATCCTATGCGGTGGGTGCGTCGACGCCTGCCCTGTCAACGCTATCTCGATCGAGCGTGATGAGGCCGCTGGTACGGTGGACCTTGATGCATATCGAGACATTTGGGTATTCGCGCAGACCGACGAGCACGATACGGTGACTCCCGTTGCCTATGAGCTTATGGGCAAGGGCCGCGAGCTTGCCGATGCTCGCGGCTGCCGTCTGGTGGCGCTGGTCGGTATGGGCCCCGAGGGTTCTCTCGGTGACCTGGAGCATCTGGTTTGCGCGGGCGCCGACGAAGTCCTGGCCTGTCGCGACGAGCGCCTGCGCCAAAACGATGCGGAGGTCTATGCCCGCTTGATCTGCGATTTGGTAGCCGAACGCAAACCCGAGGCCATCCTATACGGTGCGACCGCTTTTGGCCGCGAACTGGCACCCGGCGTTGCCGTGCGCTTGCAGACGGGCCTTACGGCTGACTGCACCGTACTTTCGATGGATACGGAGACGGGACTGCTGCAACAGACGCGTCCGGCGTTTGGCGGCAACCTGATGGCCACCATCGTCTGCCCCAATCATCGTCCCCAGATGGCAACGGTGCGTCCCGGCATCTTTAAGGTGCCCGACTTTGACTACGGCCGTTCCGGCACGATCACCCAGGTGATGCTTGCGGAAGACGTTAAGGCTCGTGTCGAGATCTCGATTCCCGCCGAGGAGTGGGGACAGCAGCCCTCGATCGCCAATGCCGAGCGCTTGGTCGTGGTGGGCCGTGGCATTGGCTCCAAGAAGAATCTGCCCCTGATGCGAAGGCTCGCCGAGGCTCTGGGAGCCGAGCTTGGTTGCACGCGACCTGTCGTGGAGGCCGGCTGGTTGGAGTATCGCCATCAGATTGGCCAGACCGGCGTATCGGTTTCGCCCAAGCTTCTCGTGAGTATCGGTGTTTCGGGCGCCATCCAGCATCTTGCCGGCATCGGTGGGGCGGAGTGCATTATCGCCATCAACGAGGACCCGGATGCCCCCATTTTTGGTGCTGCCCAGTACAAGGTTGTTGGGAACGCCGTCGAGGTCGTCGAGGAGCTGCTGGCCCAGCTTGAGCGCTAGGCGCGCGCCAGCCAGTCGCGCATCTCGTCCTTTAGGCGGCTCCAGGTTGCCTGCGTGGCGGGATCGGTAAAGGGGCGCGTAATGCCAAAGGGCGCGTCGAGCAGGCGGTGGATATCGCCCTGTTCGCGCGCCAGCGCGCGGCTTGCTGGATAGACGAGCTCAAACATAAAGCAGATGAGTCCCACCAGGTAGTCTGCGGGCTCGTTGCGTTCATCGCGTGCGACGCAGCGGTGCTCGTCAAAGGCGGCAAGTGTCGGCGACGAGAAACGGCTGCCGAGAAACGTCTTCTTGTCCACCTTGAGGATGGTGTCGACGGTGCTGTCGGCGATGGTGCGCATAATGTCGATCTTGTCACCATCGCGCACGATATCGCAGAAGCTCCGCGTGCGCACGTCGAGCTGCGCGGGTAGACGGAAATCGCTGTGATAGGCAATGCTCGCTCGGATGAGCTCATCTTCTGCCGGGTCATCGATAAAGTCGCGGATGCTCGTTACGGCGGGTGCATCGGCGGGATTCTCGCCAAAGAGGACCTCGATCCCCAGCGCCGCATGGCTCATGCTCTCGGCGTCCTTAAAGGTGTCCCAGCGCCGCAGCTGCTCAAAGCGGCCCATATCGTGTAGCAGGCCGCAAAGCCATGCCAGGTCAATATCTTCTGACGACCAGCCCTGCTCGCGCGCTACGGCATCGCATGCCTCGGCCACGTGGTACGTATGCTCGATTTTGAGCGCGATGCGTGGGTTGGTGGCGTCGTAGGCATCGGTGTAGCTTTTGAAGGCCGCGCGCGCCCGGTCTCGATCGATAGCTGTCATAATGACTTCCTAAAAAGTTGTGTCTTTCGATCCGGTGGCAATTGTAGGTGAACTCGGTTGCTGTCGGATGATGATTCTGCCGTGTCGCTACATGCGGCTCGGAGACCTTGTCAGGATGAGAAGCGTATGGTGCTCAAAATCGTTAGAACCGTCTGGCCAGTGATGCTTACCTATGTTGCAATAGGCGCGCCGTGCGGAATGATCATGGGGCAGACGGGAATGGAGCCCTGGATGGTCTTTGCCCTGAGCAGCACGTTTGTGACGGGCAGCGGCCAGTTTATGATCTGCAATCTTTGGCTGGCGGGCGTACCGGCACCTTCGATTATCGCGAGCGTTGCCGCCATCTCCTCGCGCTTTGCGCTTTACTCGGCATCGATCGCGCCGCATCTGAGGGGTGCCTCGAAGCGTCAGACGCTGGCTGTTGCCGCGACACTTACCGAGGAGGCATATGGCATCTCGCTTGCCAAGTTGGTTGAAGGGGAGGATTGGGGCCCGCGCGAGTCCTTTGTGCTCAACGTGATCCTCATCGCAACATGGGGCGTTTCGTGTACGATGGGCGCCATCGTCGGCGCCGTTGTCGATGTTCCCACCGCCATTGCAGCCTTTGTCTGCACCTCGCTCTTTATCTGCCTGCTCTTTTCGCAGCGGCTGTCACGCGGCAACGTTGTCGCGGCGGTTTCGGGCGCGGTGTCCGTCGCCGTATGCAAGTTCTTGGGCCTCGCGAATATTGCCGTGCCGGCAAGCGTCGTGGCCGGCATTGCCATTGCGTTGGCGTGCGATGCTGTATTTGACGGAAGAGGTGCCCGCGATGCCCGTTAACGAGTTCTTGGTTCTGTGGCTGTCGTCGTGGGCTGCTATCGCGTTCTTTCGCATCGCGCCGGCGTTCGCCTTGCGCGGGCGGACCCTGTCGCCCCGCATTACCGAGGCCCTGGGCTATATCCCGCCCGCTGCCTTTGCCGCGCTGGTCGCCAACGACTTGGTGAGCCCCGGCGCGTTCGACGCGGGACTCTGGCCTGCCTTGGTTCCCTGGATTGCGGCCGCCGGCGTCGTGGTCGTGGCGGGCAAGACAAAATCGATGCTGTGGTGCTGCGTCTCGGGCATCGTACTCTATATTGTCTTGAGCCTTATATAGGGCTGGCGTCTCGGGCGCCGAATCTCGTTCCATCCCAACTTGTAGAATTTTTCACCGAGCTGGTCTATTTCTTCTGGTACCATGGTCAAACTTTACTGTAGCAAAGCGTGACGTGGGCTTTTGTTCTGCGTCAGCGGAAATGGGGGTTTCATGGCACAGGAAGCGACCGCCAACGAGCAAAAGAAATTCAAGGTACTGCGCATCCCGGGCGACATCATGATCTATCCGATGATCGTCGGCCTTTTGCTCAATACCTTCTGCCCACAGGTCTTTGAAGTCGGCGGCTTCTTTACGGCTGCCTGCCGCGGCGGCTCCAACACCATCGTTGCCGCGATCTTGCTGTTCGTGGGCGCCGGCATCAGCTTTAAGTCCACGCCGGGCGCCATCAAGACCGGCATCGTCGTGCTGATTCCTAAGCTTGTAGTGGCAGCCGCGCTGGGTCTGGGCGTCGCGTACTTCTTTAACGATAACTTTTTAGGCCTGAGTTCGGTTTCCATCATCGGCGGCATTACGTTTTGCAACATGGCGCTCTATACGGGCATCATGGGCGAGTTCGGCGATGAGTCCGAGCAGGGCGCTGTCGGTATCCTGTTCTTTACGGCCGGCCCCGCCGTCACGATGATCATCCTTGGTGTTTCGGGTCTCGCCAACATCCCCGTCGGCACTATCATCGGATCCATCCTGCCGCTTGTTATCGGCATGGTCCTGGGCAACTTGTTCCCGTTTATCAAGAACCTGCTGGTCCCCGGCGCCAATCCCGCGATCGCTGTCATCGGTTTTCAGCTCGGTGCGTCCATGAGCCTTTCGAGCTTCATCACCGGCGGCATTTCGGGCATCCTGCTGGGCCTCATCACGCTCTTTATCGTCGGTCCCATTACCTTTGCCTTCGAGCGCCTGTGTGGCGGCAACGGCAAGGCGGCCGTTGCCTGCTCCACCATTGCCGGCACGGCCATGACCATGCCGGTCGCCCTCGCCGAGGTCGCTCCGCGCTATGCCGAGCTTGCGCCCACCGCGTATGCGCAGATCGCCACTGCCGTCATCATCACGGCAATCATGGCCCCGATTCTGACCGGCTGGGTCGATAAGAAGTTCTGCCAGGGCAAGGAAGACCTGTCGCCTGCCGGTGTCGAGGCCATCGAGGAGGCTGTCGCGGCCGACATCGATGGCGAGTAGCAATCGATACCCATCAATGATTCCGGCGTGCAACTCGCGCCGTTTGAGCGCCCGAACGAGAGCTGTCTTGCAGTGACGTTCGGGCGCTCTGCTATTATTCCCCTTACCCCTGCGGAGAAAGGGGCGTTTATTGCCCAGACACGAATCGGGCGATTCTGACCACTTGGATATTGAAGGGAGGGCGTCTAGTGGTTAAGGCACTCAAGATTGAGATATTCCTGCTATGCATGATTGTTCTTATCGGGCTTGCCGTACGAAGCCGTCGCTCCCTGTTCTCGAGCACCCAGCAGCATTTGTTTAGCATGCTGGGCTACACGTCTGCTGCCTACATTTTCTTCGATATGATCTGGACGCTTTCGGATGGTGTGGACGGCACGTTGGGCATTGCAGCCAACTGGATTTCCAACGCGGTTTCGTTTTCGCTCTTCGCCATCGCGTGCCTCATTTGGTTTATCTATTCCGAGACGATGCAGGGCTCTCACCTTGTGACCTCGCGCTATAGGGTGGTGCTTGTAACGTTGCCTACGGCTCTGGTGGTCGTGCTGGCTTTTACCAGTTACTGGACGCACGCCCTGTTCTATATCGATTCGCAGGGCGTGTATCGTCGCGGCTTTGCCTATATGATCCAGCCCATTGTCAGCTACTGTTACGTTATACATACGTCCCTGCATGCGTTTGTGCAATCTCGCAGGGTCGAGAGCCTGCAGACGAAGGCTATCTATCGAACCTTAGCATTTTTCGCCATTCCGGCCCTGGTGGGCGGTACCTTTCAGATCGTATACTCGGTGCCTGGCCTTTGTGTCGGCATAATGATTAGCATGTTGCTGCTCTATATCATCTGCCAGGAGCAGCTCATCTCGACCGACCCGTTGACTGGCCTCAACAATCGCAACCGTTTTGAGACCTATATGCTGTCGCTCTTCTCAAATGTGGATCAGGCCGAAGATGTGTATCTGCTCATGATGGACGCCGACGGCTTTAAGCAGATTAACGATCGCTATGGGCATGTGGAGGGCGACCACGCTCTTCAGGTCATATCTGCTGCGCTCAAAGAAGTCTGCTCGGCGTCTGGTGGCTTTATCGCACGCTATGGTGGCGATGAGTTCGTGGTGCTCCAAAAGGCAGCGGCGGAACAGGACATCATAGACCTGTGTTCGGCGATTGACGACGAGCTCGCTCGTGCCGAGGTGCCGTATGCATTGCGGATGTCCATCGGTTACGCGCGGGTCGGCGATAGTGTCGATACTTGGCAAGACTTACTTCGCGCTGCCGATGCGGAGCTCTACCGCGTCAAGGCCGAGAAAAAGAAAGCCGGCGTTCAGGTACGCTAGAAAAATAGGGGCGCACGACCGTATTGATGGTCGTGCGCCCCTTTTGCGTTGGCGGGATTAGTAGCGGCTGTCGAAGATGTGCCTCGTCTTTTTCTCGGAACGAGGCAGTTCGCTAGGCCTTTTTGGGCTTATTTACGATGATGATGCCGCCGCAAACCAACAGCAGGGCAACGATGACAGTAGCGGGGCTCGTGCCGGCGCCCTCGCCGAGCAGCAGCGCGCTCAGCAAAACGCCAAAGACCGGGTTCATAAACCCAAAGACCGAGACGCGGCTGACGGGGTTGACGGCAAGCAGGCGCGACCACAGCGAGTAGGCGACCGCGGAGATGAGCGCCATGTAGATGATGAGCGCGATGGCGGGGGCAATCGCCGTGGGGGAGAGCGCGCCACCCATCAAAAAGCCGATGGCGGTGAGGACCAGGCCGCCGACCAAGAACTGCCACCCGGCAAGCAAGACGCCGTCATGCTCGCGCGAGAAGATGCCAATGAGGCAGGTCGACAGGGCGCCCGCAACAGTGGAAGCCAAGATAAATCCCTCGCCGTCGAGCGTAAAGCCAAAGGTGCCGTCCGCACCCGAAAGGTTGACGAGCGCGACGCCGGCAAAGCCCAACACGCAGCCGAGCACCTTGGCCGTATTGAGCTTCTCGGTGTGAAACGCCAGGGCGGCAAAGAGGATGGCTAGGAAGTTGGCGCTGGCCTCGATGATGGAGCTCGACATGGCGCTGGCGCGCGAGAGTCCCAGGTAGAAAAAGAAGTACTGCCCGATAGTCTGGAAGAGCGACAAGACAAAGATGGGTTTGATGTCGCGCGCTTGCGGTATGAGGGGGCGGCGTTGGGCCGCGCTCATCCCAACGATAACCAGGGCGCCGGCAAGCGTAAAGCGTAAACCTGCAAAGAGCAGCTGCGAAGCGCTATCGTGCGCTGGGATACCAAAGAGTGCGTAGCCGATCTTGATGCAGGGAAAGGCCGATCCCCAGAGTGCACAGCAAACAAGACAGCCCAGGATGAGTCCGGGCAGGGTGGCGAGATACGGCTTGCGGCTTTCCATGATGTCCTTCCTGTATGCGCGAAGCAAAAAAGAACCCGCCACCGGGGGTGCCGGTGGCGGGTGTTGTTACCCGAGGGGATTGTACCCGATGGGAAAGCTTTAGGCGAAGTAGGCTACGCCGCTCTCAAAGATCGGCATGAACTTATCGCCGGGGACATGCTCGGGCACGTTGCGGTACAGGTTGTCGCCGCGACGCTCGGCATGGCCCATCTTGCCCAGGACGCGGCCGTCGGGGCTCGTGATGCCCTCGATGGCGAGTGCGGAGCCGTTGGGGTTGACGGAAAGATCCATGCTGGGCTTGCCGTCCTCGCCCTCGTACTGCGTGGCGACCTGGCCGTTGGCGATCAGCTGGGCGAGCACTTCGTCATTGGCGACAAAGCGGCCCTCGCCGTGGCTGATGGCGACGGTGTAGGGGTCGTCCAGGCTGCACTGCGACAGCCACGGGGACAAGTTGGACGAGATGCGGGTGCGCACCAGACGGCTCTGGTGGCGACCGATGGTGTTGAACGTCAACGTGGGCGCATCGGGCGTGGCGTCGACGATGTCGCCGTAGGGCACCAGGCCGAGCTTGATCAGGGCCTGGAAGCCGTTGCAGATGCCCAGCATCAGGCCATCGCGGGCCTTGAGCAGGTCGCGGACTGCCTCGGTGACCTCGGGAGCGCGGAAGAACGCCGTGATGAACTTGGCGGAGCCGTCGGGCTCGTCGCCGCCCGAGAAGCCGCCGGGGATCATGACGATCTGGCTTGCACGAATGCGGCGGGCAAGCTCATGGGTGCTCTCGGCGACGGCCTCGGGCGTGAGGTTGTTGATCACGAAGGTGTCGGCCTCGGCACCGGCGGCACGGAAGGCACGGGCGCTATCGTACTCGCAGTTGTTGCCGGGGAACACGGGGATGATCACGCGCGGGCGGGCGATCTTGGCGCCGCCGTACACGTGGATATTCTTGGCGCGGAAGTCGATGGTCTCGACCTCGGGGGTCTCGCCGGCGCTGCGGTAGGCGAAGACGCCCTCGATGCCGCTCTCCCAGGCCTCCTGGAGCTCGGCGAGCTCGATGACTTCGGAGCCGGTGTCGATGACATAGCCCTCGACGGTGGTGCCCAGGGGCTCGACGACAACGCCGTCGGCGACCTCGGGCAGCTCGGCATCCTCGGCGAGCTCGACGACAAAGCTGCCGTAGAGCGGGGTGAAGAGGCTCTCCACGTCTACATCCTCGGCAAGCTCGATACCGATCTGGTTACCGACGCACATCTTAAAGAGGCTCTCGGCGCCGCAGCCGTAGCCGGGCGTGGAGATGGCCAGGGCGTTGCCGGTAGCAGTGAGCGCCTCGACAGCGTCAAACGCGGCGAGCAGCTGCTGGGCGTCGGGACGGTAGTCCTCGCCATAGGTGGCGGGGGCGATGCGGACGACGCGGTGCGTGAGGCCCTTGAACTCGGGCGAGACGGCGCGGGCGGCCTTGCCCACGGCGACGGCGAAGCTGATCAGGGTCGGCGGGACGTTGAGCTCGCCGGCCTCGTCCTCAAACGAGCCGCTCATGGAATCCTTGCCACCGATGGCGCCGGCACCCAGGTCGACTTGGGCCATGAGAGCGCCCAGGACGGCTGCCGTGGGCTTGCCCCAGCGCTCGGCCTCGGTGCGCAGACGCTCGAAGTACTCCTGGAAGGAGAGATAGGCGCGCTTGTGCTCAAAGCCGGCAGCCACGAGCTTGGCGATGGACTCGACCACGGACAGGTAGGCGCCAGCAAACTGGTCGGCTTCCATCAGGTAGGGGTTGAAGCCCCATGCCATGGCGCTTGCCGTGGTGGTCTCGCCGTCCACGGGGAACTTGGCGACCATGGCCGAGCTCGGGGTGAGCTGCGTCTTGCCGCCAAAGGGCATAAGCACGGTTGCGGCACCGATGGTGGAGTCGAAGCGCTCGGAAAGGCCCTTGTTGGAGGCAACGTTGAGGTCGGTGACAAGCGAGGTCATGCGCTCGGCAAGCGTGGTGCCGGCCCAGCTGGGCTGCCACACGCTGCGGGCGCACACGTGGGCGACCTGGTGCTTGGGCGCGCCGTTGGAGTTGAGGAACTCGCGGGATAGGTCGACGATGGCGACACCGTTCCAGGCCATGCGCATGCGCGGCTCGGCGGTAACCTCGGCGATAACGGTCGCCTCCAGGTTCTCCTCGGCGGCGTAGCCCATGAACTCCTCGACGTCACCGTCGGCGACGGCGCAGGCCATGCGCTCCTGGGACTCGGAGATGGCGAGCTCGGTGCCGTCCAGGCCGTCGTACTTTTTGGTCACTGTGTCAAGATCGACATACAGGCCGTCGGCAAGCTCGCCCACGGCGACCGAGACGCCGCCGGCGCCAAAGTCGTTGCAGCGCTTGATCAGACGGCAGGCGTCGCCGCGGCGGAACAGACGCTGGAGCTTGCGCTCGACCGGGGCGTTGCCCTTCTGGACCTCGGCGCCCGAGGTCTCGATGGACTCGGTGTTCTGGGTCTTGGAGGAGCCGGTGGCACCGCCGATGCCGTCACGGCCGGTGCGGCCGCCCAGCAGGATGATCTTGTCGGTGGGGGCGGGACACTCGCGGCGCACGTGGTTTGCCGGGGTAGCGCCCACGACGGCGCCGACCTCCATGCGCTTGGCCACGTAGCCAGGGTGATAGAGCTCGTTGACCTGGCCGGTGGCAAGGCCGATCTGGTTGCCGTAGCTGGAGTAGCCGGCGGCGGCAGTGGTTACGAGCTTGCGCTGCGGCAGCTTGCCCTCGAGCGTTTCGGACACGGGGACGGTGGGGTCGCCGGCGCCGGTGACACGCATGGCCTGGTACACGTAGCTGCGGCCCGAGAGCGGGTCGCGGATGGCGCCGCCCACGCAGGTGGCGGCACCGCCGAAGGGCTCGATCTCGGTCGGGTGGTTGTGGGTCTCGTTCTTAAACAGGAACAGCCAGTCCTGGTCCTCGCCGTCGACATCGACCTTCACCTTGACGGTGCAGGCGTTGATCTCCTCGGACTCGTCGACATCGGTCATGACGCCGGTCTTCTTAAGGTACTTGGCGCCGATGGTGCCCATGTCCATGAGGCAGACGGGCTTGGCGTCGCGACCGAGCTCATGGCGCATCTCCATGTAGCGGTCGAAGGCCTGCTGCACCACGGCGTCGTCGATCGTCACGTCATCCAGGACGGTGCCGAAGGTGGTGTGGCGGCAGTGATCGGACCAGTAGGTGTCGATCACGCGGATCTCGGTGATGGTGGGGTCGCGATCCTCATCGCGGAAGTACTGCTGGCAGAAGGCGATGTCCGCCTCGTCCATGGCAAGACCGCGCTCGGAAATAAAGGCGGCAAGGCCGGCCTCATCGAGCTCGCGGAAGCCGTCGAGCACTTCGACGGGCTGGGGCTCGGGGGTCTCCATGTACAGCGTCTCGGGCAAGTCGAGCGAGGCGATGCGCGCCTCGACGGGGTTCACCACGTAGTGCTTGATGGCCTCGATGGCGGCTTCGTCCAGAGCGCCCGAGATCATATAGACCTTGGCGGAGCGCACGGCGGGGCGCTCGCCCTGGCTGATGAGCTGCACGCACTCGCTGGCGGAGTCGGCGCGCTGGTCAAACTGGCCAGGCAGGAATTCGACGGCAAAGACGGCGCCATCGCTTGCGGGGAGCTCGTCGTAGGTCACATCGACCTGGGGCTCGCTAAAGACGGTCGGCACGCAGGAGCGGAAAAGCTCCTCGTCGATGCCCTCGACGTCGTAGCGGTTGATGATCCTCAGGGCCTCGATGCCCTTGATGCCGAGAATCTCGGTCAGCTCGCCCTTGAGCTGCTGAGCCTCGACGTCGAACCCGGGTTTCTTCTCCACGTAGATACGAGAGACCATTGGTTCCTGCCTTCCTGATCGGTTGGGCGTACGGTACGGTATGCGGCAGCGGTCGGTTTACGGGGCAAGCCTCGCGGTCGCCTTGAGCCACATGTTTGTAAACCTCACTATGATACGACAGCTCGCGGCGCGTTGAGGACGGCGAGGGTGCTACAGTGGGGCTCAAACAAGAGAAAGGCATCACATGGCATTCGTTTCGCTCGCCATCATCGCACTCGTGGCCTTTGCGAGTCCTTTTATCGCCTCGGCGATTCCCGGAAAACCCGTTCCCGAGACAGTCTTTTTGCTCGTGCTCGGCGCGGTGCTGGGACCCCATATGCTCGGCGTCATCCATGTAGATGCCGAGGTCTCGCTTGTGTCCGAGCTCGGCCTGGCCTTTTTGTTCCTGCTTGCCGGCTTTGAGATCGACCCCAAGAGCATCACGGGCGTCGAGGGGCGCTACGGCTTGGCGACGTGGGTCGTCACGTTTGGTATCGCCTGGCTTGCCGTGCGCTTTACCCCGTGGTTCTCGGTCAGCCATTTCGACGGTATCGCCGTGACGCTTGCCCTCACTTCTACGGCGCTCGGCACGCTCGTGCCCATCATGCGCGAGCGCTCGCTCACTGGCACGCGTGTGGGCGACTCGATTCTCGCGTATGGTACCTGGGGCGAGCTCGGCCCTGTGCTCGCCATGTCGGTGCTGCTGTCTGCCCGCACTGGCATCCAAACGCTCGTAATCCTTGGCTTGTTTGCGGTGGTTTGCGTGTTGCTGGCCGTGGTCCCGAGCCGCTCCAAGCGCGTCGGCAGCCGCTTCTTTGCGTTTGTCGAGGAGCGCGCCGATACCACGTCGCAGACCTTCGTGCGCCTGACGGTGCTTATCCTGGTCACGCTCGTGGCGTTCTCGGCTGTCTTTGATCTCGACATCGTGTTGGGTTCTTTTGCCGCCGGCTTTGTCCTGCGCTATATCATCCCCGAGGGCAACCATACGCTCGAGACCAAGCTCGACGGCCTGGCCTACGGCTTTTTGATTCCGGTGTTCTTTACCGTATCGGGCGCAAAGATCGACCTGACGGCCGTGGCGTCGCGCCCGGGTCTGCTCGTGGGCTTTATCGTGGCGTTGCTGATTATTCGTGCCGTGCCGATCCTTGTCTCTATGAGCATTTGTCCTGCGACGCGCGATGTGTCGGCGTATGGCCGCATTACCGTGGCCCTGTACTGCACCACGGCGCTGCCGATCATCGTTGCCGTTACGAGCGTTGCCGTCAACGCGGGCGCGCTGTCGCAAGACATCGCGTCGGTTATGGTCGCTGCCGGCGCCATCACGGTGTTCTTGATGCCGCTGCTCGCGCAGCTCTTCTACCGCGTGGTCGATGCCGCGCCGGTCGCCGCCGTGGCAGAAGTTGCCGAGCATCCATCCGATGCGCTCGACATCCTGCGCGCCCATCACGATTTGGCGAGTCTGCTCGCACGAGAGCACGAGCTGCTGACTTCGCATGGCCATGGTCGCGCATTCGAGGGCCTGCCTACGCTCGATACGATTGCCGAGCGTCTTTCCGCCGAGGCGGCGAGCGGCCACATCGATGCCCGCATCGTGGACGCGGCGCATCTTCTTGCCGATAAGACCTATGGTGATGAGGTTGACCCGTCCGAGCTGACTCCGCGCGAGCGCCGTCGCCTGGAGCGCGCCAAACTCGCCGTGCACGAATACCGCCGCCGCATGCTGGAGCTCTATGCAAGAGAAGAAGCCGAGGACGACGACGGCAAATAACGAGATGCTTCCCTAGGGGAAGCCGCGTCCCGCTTTAAAGACCCGAAACGGGACGCAGTTTCCGGAACAAGGCCCTTTGCGAAAGTGCATCCCGGAATAGACGCTCAGAGCGGGACATAGTTTCCGCGAGAAGCCCGTTGCGGAAAGTGCGCCCCATTCTGAGCCGAAAATCTGGGATGCAGTTTCCTTTTCGAACAGAAGAAGGCGCGCTGCCTGCTATTGATGCAGGCAGCGCGCCTCTTGCATAAAGCTCTGCTGAGGTTTGAAATTAGCTCGTTATCTATGTAAATAAGGAAACCTTAATTCCCAATACTTCAAATTCTGAAATTAGACAATGCATTTCTTGAGTCTTAATTGCAAATATCGGATTAATTCGAAATAATGAAAGACGATTAAGCTATTTGATTTCAAAGGAGCGATGAAGCGATGGCGTACAAGACGCTCGAAAAACTCTTTTATGCAGATTCAAGCTCCGATCGTTATGCTTGCCATGACGAGCTGCTGCACGAGCGCCTTACTGCCGACGGCACGGTGCGGACTGGAATTCACCTTGAGCATGGTGAACTGTTCGCTTGTGTTCCTTTGAACTTGTCCGTTGCTAGCGAGCGGATCCTCAGAAAAGAGCGAAAGATTTCCAACCTGTGGAATAGCTTGCCTTATGTGGCTTTGGGGGCCTCGATTCGTTCGCTGGTGCTTGAGGAGGTTGTTTTCAGCAACGAGATGGAGGGTGTGCACAGCACGCGGCGCCAGATTGAAGCGGCGCTGGAGTCTGCGGAGGATGCTGCGGCCGAACTTTGCGGTGCCGCCGAAAAGGAGCACACTCCTTTTATTGAATTCGCTCGCCTCTACCTTCAGCTGGTGGATGGTTCAAGTCGTCCCGGCAAACCCGAGGATATCCGCGAGATTTTCGATGCCGTCACTAAGGGCGTGCTTGACCCGAAGGACCGTCCGGATGGCAAGATGTTCCGTTTGGGTCCCGTTGTGATTGAGAACAGTCGGGGCAAGATTCTCCATCAGGGTGTTTCCTCGGAGCCCGAAATCATTGACCTCCTTGGCAAGATGATAGAGTTGAGCAATCGCGAAGATGTCCCAAGCCTCTATGCAGCCTCAATCTGCCATTTTCTCTTTGAGTATATTCACCCCTTCTATGACGGTAACGGGAGAACGGGGAGATATCTTCTCGCGTTGAGCCTGAACGAGACGTTGTCGCAGCCTACGGTGTTGTCGCTCTCCAGGACGATTGCTGAGAATAAAACCGCATATTACAAGGCGTTTGACGTGGTGGAGAGGCCCCTTAACGGTAGCGAGGCTACTCCGTTTGTTGCAATGATTCTTGATTTGGTCGAGCAAGCGCAAGATGCCGTTCTGAGCGATTTGGCCGAAAAGCGCGTACAACTCGATGATCTCAAGCGGGCGATCGATGAGCTCGACGATACGTTTACCGAAAGGGCAAAAGATATTCTGTTTTATGCGGCACAGATGCATATCTTCGGTGCCTTTGGCGAATCTACGCTTGATGGTGTGTCGGGCTATCTCGATGTGAAAAAACCGACAGCGAGTAGGTCATTGTCGAGCCTAATCGCTGCCGGATATTTAGAAAAGGTGTCCGCAAGGCCGCTCGTGTGCAAGATGACGGTGGCGGGACTTAATCTGCTCGGGCTAGAGTGAATATCGGTTATCAGACAAATGAACACTCCGAGCGCTTGCCCGCCATTCCTCCATGGTGTGAAATCGCTCTTATCCCATTGAGGCGCCTTTGAGGTCGCCAATGGACTGTTGCGGCAAGCGGTGAAAGCTATGATTCAATTTCGTTTGACACGTACGCCAGGAGTTCATCGTCTAAGGCCTTCAGAGAGTTCTTGATTTCCCGCCTGCGCTCGCGAGCCTGTTCGATTTTTGCATCACATTCTCGTTTTGCCTTGAATTCGAACGGGCTGAAAAAGGAACGTCTGCTCTTAAGCTCTCGAAGTTCGTTCCCCAGCCGGTCAAATTCATCTTCGAGCGCTTGTTTTTGCGTCTTTTTAACAGGATTATCTAACCAGTATTTGGCTTGGAGCTCTGCTTCTTTTTCAGCGCGCTCACGTTCCTTCTTCTTCTCGGGGTCGTATTCGTCACGCTTTGCCATGTCCTTTTCTAACTGTTCTCTCCGAAGCTGCTTTGCCTCATCGCTAAGGAAAAAGCCGTCGTTTGTTATTTGTTCGCTGGAGTGTCCGTAGTATCCGTAGTATCGGCGATTTGTTCGAACTTTGATACATAGCTCCTCGAGACTGCACAATATGCCCCAGCATCTTAAGAGCATCTCGTCTGTGGCAGCACCTTGTTTAGTGACTTCATTGTCAAAGAGGTCGATAGCTAAGCGAGCCGCTTTTATGCAACTATCGTACGCATCTATGCATAGATCAAAAGCTTCTTTTTCGTTGTCATAGTCGAAATCATCTGTCGCGTAGTAATCAAATACACGGACCTTGTTCCACCGTTCCGACCATGTGGAGCAGCCGTTGACCGCAGACTTTAGGATCGTGATTGCAGCATTGTAATACATTGATGAAATGTTGCGCGCTGCAAGACCGGAAAGGTCTTCGGTAAGGGCGCCGAGGAGATCTTCGATATTCTCGGGTATCTCGGCACTCTCCCCCTGCTCTTTGCTGAGCCTCTTTACGGCAGCCGTTTGTAATTCGCACACGGCCTCTATATTTTTCCATTGGAGTTCACGCGACTGTAGGTGACGAATGAGCCCCGATTGAATTAACTCTAGATTCTTCGCATTCGGTAGATTTGCAAGTTCCTGGCAGAAATAGTCTATCTCAGAGTTTGCGATAGCTCGCAAATGCTCAATGAAACCTATCGCTATGTTTAGCGCGGTGTTTATCTCATCAAAATCTGATGGGGCTCGATTTAGCAGCTTTAGCATATTAATGCATGCTGCATTTGATTCCGACAAGCGATCGCTGACAAACGTGAGCTGCCAGTCTATCGCTTTTGCCTTTATTGACCATGCCTCGGCGTTCTTAAGATCAATCTCGAGGGCCATGGAGGCATATTTCTCAGCATCAGCGTTGTTACCGGCTTTTTGAGCGGTTCTGGCCAAGGCGAGATATCGATCGACATCTTCAGTGCGGTCTGTTTTCACTGTGCCTTCGACTTGGACAACACCTTCGACCATCATTTTCTTTGCGGTTTCAAGCGTATATTTCATTCCACAGCTTTGACAGACGAAAAAGTCTCCATCCTTGATAATCTCTGTGCTACCGCAGAGCTCGCATTGTAGCGCTTTCATTTCGATTGCTCCATTTCATACCCCTTGCTGTTCATTTCCCGTATTAGTTTCTGCTTTATCTCAAAAACGTCTTCCTTGTAAGGGAGATATAAGATGCCGTTTATATCGGACGGTTTTTCTATTGGTGGGTCGGCTTCTTTGAGAAGGATCGCGGTCCTAGACCTGCCGAATTTCATCAGTAGCATCCCAAGCTCCAAAACTACGTTCTGGCGAGCTCTTGGCTGCGGTCGATCCTGTTTATTCTTTGGATAGCCTATATCGTCCGGGGTCATAAGTACTATCCCGAAATTAGCGCAAGGGATGTATTCCATTAGTTGTTCGATTACTGTTCGGCCCCCTATAGGCTGATTATCGAGAAAAATAGGCTCTAGATTTAACTCTTCGAGAAGACGTTGGAGTTGGTTTCGTGCGGTTTTATCGTGGCCGTAAACAACGAAAACTTTGTTGTTTGGTTCATCAATGATTTCATCTTCGATGGCTTTTCGGACCTGATCAGCGTTATTTCCTTGACAAAAGAAGCCGCCGCTGTCGTAGACATATACGGCTGTTCCACTCTCGAGCTTTATTCGATAGCCAATAGTTTTGTATCTCCGGGTCGTTTTTACTGGAATTTCTTTTGAAATAAGAAGCGAGATTAATTTATCCTTATCGATCATTAGCTGTCCTTGCTTGCTTTAACCAGTGCTGCTCTTTGCCTTATCAACGAAGTCATGCGCAATATTTTCGAGTTCGCGCCTTCGATATCGTTTGATTCGATTGATTGCGATAGATCACGAAGTACGCTCGATATTTCGTCTTCAACTTGAGCGCTTGTTTCACAACTGGCGGGGTCGGCAAGGCTTGAAGTTTCCAAGAGGCTGGTCATTGATGCACGCAACTCTGAAGGTGATTCATCTAGAAGCAGTCTTAGCTGAAGTTCAAGGTTCTGCATGGATTGCGATTTGCTTGAAATTTGGTTTTCAATGGTAGATGCGTGAGATTCGGAAGCGCCTGTTGCGAAGAGCGTGGCTGTCGCAGCGCTTGCTAGCAGAAAACTGAGAATTGGAATTGCTGGAAGCGCCTCTGTTTTTAACGCGGACCCTAGTATGCCTAGCAACAATTGGACTGCAAACGATACGCCAATAACAAGTATCTTTGAGATACCAAATATCTTAAGATTCTTTTGGGGTCCAAATAACAAGGTTGAAACCACCAGGGCGAGCATGACCAAAGAGAATGCGCTCTCAATCCAAAAAGTGGTTGAGGGTCCAAATAAAAGTATTGTCACGCTTTCGATAGCTATGAAGAGGGCTACGGGGATTGCTGCAATATATGCCTGTGTGTTCTTCATTATGACCTCCGTGCTCCGCACTCGGGACAGAACTTCTCGGTTCCAGAGAAGCGATATCCACATTCGGAACAGAACTTTGCAGCACTTTGCTGCGAATTGGTATCCGCAGGGATGGGCTGCGTCGCGGACGTGCCGGTGGCTTGTGAGAGTGCATCGGTCATAACTGACCCCATGGTTCCGCCGACACCGGCCATTACGCCCAGACCAATTCCCATGTTTGCGTATTCGCCAGTCGCTTCGTTTTGGGCCATCTTTTCGGCAACATCGAAGCTGCGTTCCTGTTGATAGGTATAGCCTTCGATTTGCCGTTTTTCTGCGCGTGCTTTTGCGGAGATTACGGTGCGCTGCGCCGCAGTTTCTTGTTCGATAATGCTGACCTGTTGTTTTATCTGTGCTTCGCGTACGTCGGCATATTGCTTGAAATGGAGGTCCTTAAACTTCTCGTATACCGGATCACCTTCGGGTTTGACGATGGCGGTGACCAGCATTTGCGTTAATGAGAGGCCGTATGCGGCAAAGTCGGGAAGCAGTTTGTTCTTAAGCGAGTCGGATAACTCTTCAAGGTGTGCATCAAGTTCGAAAATGGAGAGTTTTTGTTCGGTAATTACTTGTGCCAGATGAGTTTTTACTCGAGTTTGCAGGAAAGCTTTGAAATAACTGATCAGCTTGTCCTGGGAGAGCAAAGCTTCGGTTCCAACAAGCTTGAGAAGGAGCCTGCGGGGCTCTTTTACAGCAAGAGCCATCTCTCCGGACGCCCCGAGCGAGAGCGGAAATCCATAAGTCGGTTCCATGAACTGAATCTTGGAATTGGTTCCCCAGCGGATGCCCATCTGCTCGATGAGGTTAACAAAGTAGACTTCTGAGTGAAACGGGCTGACACCACCGGTCGTTATCTTCGAAATGCCGTTCAGTAACGGTAGATTTTGAGTCTCAAGTTCATGCCTGCCTGGTCCAAACGAATCCAGGGCCTGTCCATTAAGGAAGAAAATTGCTTCTTGGGTCTCGTGAACAATGAGTTGCGAGCCCGTATTGAAGTCTTCTGAGGGGTGTTTCCAGATAAAAGTTTGGTTATTGCCCTCATATTTAATAACATCCGTGATGCTCATAGTCACCTTGTTTCTATGGTTAGTAATGTTGATTTGCTAAGGCAGCCGTCGTTGCTACGACGGCAAAAGTAGTGCTGAGGCCCAGGCGCAGGATGTCGCCGGGGTACAGCTGGGCAGGTGCGCCGGAGCTGATGTCGAGTTCGCTGTTATCGACTGTTCGAATCAGATGCGTGCCGTTGGTCGAACCGAGGTCTTGTGCGTACCAAGCATTGTTCTCGGCGAAGATACGGAGATGCTTGGCGGAGACATCCAGCCCAACATCGGTGACAGCGCCGTCTTCGAGTGCGAGCGCTCCGATGGTGGTGCCCATGGCAGAAGGCTCAATGACATAAGGGCCGCCGATGACGAGTTCGTTATCGATCCTGATAAGGCCGATCGCATGTTCGGTGCCCGTTTGTTTTAAATCGCATGGACAGAAAGAAATACTTGAGGGGGTAAACGACCTGACATTCTCTGCGAATTCAAAGCGGTTCCTGATGTACGCGATAGCACGGGCCGGATCGCACCAGCAGGCGGTCGAAACAACGAGCGCGATTGAGATAAGAGCCCTGTCATCTTTGTCTGGCTGGCAGCTGACGAGGCGCGAGGCGGCGTTCCGGTAAAGGAGCCCATTGCGCCCACAGGCACTGAGCGCTTGAGCCATCGCGTCAGTTGCTGCCGCAATCATGGTATAGATGTCGGCGTTCGAATACCCTTTTTCCTGTAGCTTGTGCAGGATTTGATTCGATGCGCAGGACCAGTCGGTAAAGTAGCGATCTTCTAGGGAGCCCGGCTGCGAGTGCACAATCGTGCGCGAAAGCCAGCTGGTGTCCTGTGCCATTTGGGCGGTAGGCTGTCCATTTGTTAACGGCAGATCGGATAGTAACAGTTCAGCAAGTGCGCGATGGCTCAGGGTAAATGAAGTCTTGAACAGGGAGAACATGACCTCGAGCGGTGTTTGCCGTCTTGGCATGATACTCTCCCTTCCTTGATCTTATTCGCTAAATAAAGGATAAGGGTGCCACTAGCCGATTTTACTGTGCAACAAATTGCACGTCGGCGAGCGGTCGTGCTGCCTGATGCGCTTGCTCCAGAATGAGAGCTGGTTATCTTAGGGGTGCTATACGGTCTCGTTTTGATTAGGATGGCATGACTCAACCGCCCTTCGGGAAACTGTGCCCCGGAATGGATAACCAGATTGGGATGTAGTTTCCGCAGTCCCGACCCGTTGCGGAAACGGTGTCCCAGAATCGGCGAAACGGGACGCAGTTTCCCTTACAAACAGAACAAGGCGCGCTGCCTGCAGTTGATGCAGACGGCGCGCCTTTTGCGTTGAGCTCCGTTGAGGTCCGAAATCGTGGCTTGCGACCTTTAGGAGCGGGCGGCTCCGTCGACGGGGAGCACGGCGCCCGTGACATAGGATGACATTTCGCTCGCTAGGAAAACGAAGGCGTTGGCGATGTCCTCGGGCTCGCCCATGCGGCCGAGCGGAATAGTGGCGATGATGGGCTTGATGACCTCTTCGGGCAGGTTAGCGACCATGTCGGTCTTAGTCACGCCAGGGGCAACGGCGTTGACGCGGATGCCCATGGGGGCGAGCTCGCGCGAGAGCGACTGGACCATGCCGTTGACGGCAAACTTGGACGTGGGGTAACCGACGCCGGAAGGCTGGCCGTACTTGGCGACCATCGAGCTTGTGGTAGTGATGGTGCCGCCGTGGCCGGCCTCGGTCATGATCTTGGCAGCAGCCTGGTGGCCGTTAAAGACGGCGACGACGTTGATGTCCATAACTTTGGCGAACTCCTCGGCTGTATAGTCCAAAAGGGGCGAGCGCTGGGAGATGCCGGCGTTGTTGACGACCGTATCGAGACCGCCCATGTCGGCTGCAGCCTGGGTAAAGGCCTCGGTCACGGCCTCGAGCGAGGTGAGGTCGCAGGAACGGCCCCAGACCTTGGCGTCGGGATAGACGGCTGTCAGCTTCTCAACGGCTGCATCGGCAGTCTCCTGGCGCGAGCCAAAGACGGTGACGGCGGCACCCTCCTCGATAAAACGGCAGGCGATGGCATAGCCGATACCGCGCGTGCCTCCGGTGACGATTGCTTTCTTGCCCTCGAGCAACATGGTGCCTCCATTCTTCGGGGGTGGACGTACGCAGCACAGCGTAGCGGTAGCCGGAATCGGCCGCGTTTGCATATCGGTGAACGGTAGCCCGCGTTACCGATGAGCGGCTCGCGCAAATGTGCTCTGCCGTTGTGCTTAGGGCAGGAGACAAAAGGGCTCCCGTCCCACATCGGACGGGAGCCCTCAAAGCGCGTATTGCTAGGCGATTGATGAGTTAATTGGCCATGACGCCTTCGGTCCAGGCCTCGACGTCCTCGATACGCAGGACGTTGGCGACCTCGGCTACGCAGTCGACGCTGGCAAGCTCGGCCGCGGCAGCCTGGACGTCCTTCTCGAGCGCGCGGTGCGTCAGGAAGATGACCGAGCAGGCATCGCTGACGCCCGACTTGCCGTCCTCGACCTGGTTGATGAGCGAGATCGAGATGTTGTGCTTGGCAAAGATGTCGACCGTCTCGGACAGGGCGCCCACGCGGTCGGCGACCTTCAGGCGCACATAGTACTTGGTCTGGAGCTCGTCCATGGGCTTAAAGGCGAGGTTGTGACCATAGGGCTCAATCTCGGGCAGTGGGGCCACGCCGCGGCTGATCTGCTCGGAGAGCGACAGGATATCGCCCACGACGGCGCTCGCGGTGGGGAAGGAGCCTGCGCCGGCACCGTAGAACATGGTCTCGCCCACGGCGTCGCCTACCACGTAGACGGCGTTCATGGCGCCGTTGACTTTGGCAAGCATGTGGTCGGCGGGGATCAACGTGGGGTGCACGCGGACGTCGACGCCGGCGGCGGTGTTGCGGGCGATGCCGAGCAGCTTAATGGTGTAGCCGAGCTCGCGGGCCTGGGCGATGTCCTCGGCGCCGATGGTACGGATACCCTGTTGGTACACATCGTCGGTGGTAACGCGGGTGCCAAAGCCGATGGAGGCGAGGATGGCCGTCTTGCTGGCGGCATCGAAGCCGTCGACGTCGGCGGACGGGTCGGCCTCGGCATAGCCCTTAGCCTGTGCGTCGGCAAGCACGTCGGCGTAATCGGCGCCCTCGGCGTCCATGCGCGACAGGATGTAGTTGGTGGTACCGTTGAGGATGCCGGCGATGGTCAGGATCTTGTTGCCCACCAGGTCGTGCTCAAGCGTGCTCACGATGGGGATGCCGCCGCCGCAGCTGGCCTCGCACTTAATCTGCACGCCGCACGCGCGCGCCTTCTCGGCAAGCGTCTCGACGTGACGGCCCAGCAGGGCCTTGTTGGCAGAGACGACGTGCTTGCCGTGCTCAAAGGCAGTGGTAAAGATCTCGGTTGCGGGATGCTCGCCGCCGATCAGCTCGACGACGATGTCGACGGCGGGGTCGGTGACGACGTCATGCCAGTCACTCGTAAAGGCCTCGCGCTCAATGCCTGCCGCCTCGGCCTGCTCCCAGGCAAGCGCGCAGGCGCGGGTCAGCTTAAGGTCGATGCCGTAGGCTGCCAGGTACTCATCGTGGTGGCTCTTGATCAGACGGGCCACGCCGCCGCCGACGGTTCCCAGACCGATCAGACCGACGTTCACGGTGCGCAGGGGTTCGCTCATAGATAGCTCCTTCGTGCATCTCATGGATGGATTAACCGCTTAAAGGTTGAGTGCATTCTAGCGTGAACCGAGGGCGCGTGCTCGCCAGGCAACAGGAGTCGCACAAAACGGCACCCCCGAAACGCTGCGGAAACATTGGAAACATGCTCGCTACAAACGGAACTCCGTAACAAACTGTCAACGTTTGCGCCATAAGGTTTGCCCTGTGCGACTGGGGCATGCAGGCACTCGTCGGCCTCGTCGCGACTGGTGCCGCCGTCGCCGCCTAGGTGCGCACAAAACGCAACCGGTGAGGCTGTTTTAATCAGGGCAAGGACGCTTGTAACAGAATGGAAACATTGCTTTTACATAATAAAGTGGCTAAACTGCATAAACAGACAGAAATACGCAGAAATATGGATAAATGAACAAATCAAAAGAAAAGTCGAAATAACCGCCACTTTTCCTAACTAAAGCGTCTACTATTTTGCGAACGCCGAACACGGCGAAGGATGGCCTGTCGGGTAACCGAAACCCGACGAGATTTGAGAGGAGAGCCGCATGTCGAGCCTCACCGGTAAGTCATTGAACCCTGTTATGAATCGCAGGAGCGTTATCGCGAGCGCAGCAGGTCTGGGGGCGATGTCCATTCTAGCTGGCTGCTCCTCCAACGGCGGCGACAGCGGTTCCGCTTCGAGCGACGCTTCGTTTAAGATCGGCACCATCGGCCCGCTGACCGGCGCCAACGCGTCCTACGGTAAGTCCGTTACACAGGCTGTCGAGCTTGGCTGCAAGGATTTCTCGACTAAGGAGCTGCCGCTTGTCAGCAAGGCCGAGGACGACCAGGCTGACGGCGAGAAGGCCGTCAACGCCTTCAACACCCTGCTCGACTGGGGCATGCAGGCCCTTGTCGGTCCGACCACCACGGGTGCGTCGGTCGCCGTTGCCGCAGAGTGCGGTAACGACCCCGAGACGTTCATGATTACCCCGTCCGCGTCCTCCGAGGACGTTACCAAGGGCAAGGATTGCGTCTTCCAGGTTTGCTTCACCGACCCCAACCAGGGTGTCAACGCTGCCAAGTTCCTGGCGCAGAAGTATGCGGACGAGAAGTTCGTGCTGTTCTATAACTCCGGCGACGCCTATTCTTCGGGCATCGCAGATTCCTTTAAGGCCCAGGCCGCTGAGTCCAAGCTCGAGATTGTTGACGAGGAGACCTTTAAGGACGACTCCGCCACGAGCTTTACCAACCAGCTGACCAAGGCCAAGCAGGCCGGCGCCACCATGATCTTTGCGCCGATCTACTACACACCGGCGTCCGTCCTGCTCAAGAACGCCAAGGACATGGGCTACGACGTCAAGATGATGGGCTGCGACGGCATGGACGGTATCCTGGGCGTTGAGGGCTTCGATACCTCTCTTGCCGAGGGTCTGCTGCTCATGACCCCGTTCTCCGCCGACGACGAGAAGAACGCCGACTTCGTCAACGCTTACAAAGATAAGTACGGCGATACTCCCGACCAGTTTGCCGCCGACGCCTACGACGGCGTGCATGCTGTGGTCGAGGCTCTCAAGGAGGCCGGCCTGGGTGTCGACGCCGACCCCACCGAGGTTGCCGAGAAGCTTCCCGAGGCTATGCGCAACATTACTGTTGACGGCCTGACTGGCAAGCTCTCCTGGAACGACAAGGGCCAGGTCCAGAAGGACCCGACGGCGTACGTCATCACCGACGGCAAGTACGTACAGGCTTAATTGGCCGCCTTACATAGAGCGGTTTTGATCCCAAGCAGGGGAGGTTTTGGCCTTCCCTGCTTGCTTGGTATCTAGGGACAGTGTAACGTCCCTGTTTCATACATTAACTGGAAACCTATTCGAAAGGGGGATGTGGAACATGACGGTTTTTATCCAATACCTGGTCAACGGCCTGTCCATGGGCAGCGTCTACGCCATCATCGCGTTGGGCTACACCATGGTCTACGGTATCGCCAAGATGCTCAACTTCGCTCACGGCGATGTCATCATGGTCGGTGCCTATGTCTCGTTCTGCGCCACGTCGTATCTCGGCCTCCCGGGCTGGGCATCTGTAGTTCTCTCTTGTGTGGTCTGCACGGTTCTCGGTGTTCTCATTGAGGGTCTGGCCTATAAGCCGCTGCGCCAAGCAGGCCCGCTGGCCGTTCTGATCACGGCCATCGGCGTGTCTTACTTCCTGCAGAACGCCGCGCAGCTTCTGTGGGGCGCCACGCCCAAGAACTTTACTTCGCTCGTCACCTTCCCGGTGCCGGAGTTCTTGGCCAAGTTTAACGTAAGCGCCGTCTCGCTCGTCACCATCGTCGCCTGCCTGGTTATCATGGCCGGCCTGATGTTCTTTACAGGTAAGACCAAGATGGGCAAGGCCATGCGCGCCGTGTCCGAGGACAAGGCCGCCGCTCAGCTCATGGGCATCAACGTCAACCGCACCATCTCGATGACGTTCGCCATCGGCTCCGCCCTCGCTGCCATCGCCGGCGTGCTCCTGTGCTCCTACTCGCCGGTCCTGCAGCCCACCACGGGCGCCATGCCTGGCATCAAGGCCTTCGACGCTGCCGTTTTCGGCGGCATCGGCTCCATCCCCGGTGCCTTTGTCGGCGGCATTCTCATCGGCATCATCGAGGCGATGGCGCAGGCTTACATTTCCACGAGCCTTGCCAACTCCATCGTCTTTGGTGTTTTGATCATCGTTCTGCTCGTCAAGCCTGCCGGCCTCTTGGGCAAGTACGTCCCCGAGAAGGTGTAGGTGAGCGTTATGAAGTTTCTTAAAGACAAGCAGACGCGTCACGACTTTGTCACGTACGCCATGTGCGTTATGGCGTTCGCCATCGTGTTCTTTATGCAGTCCAACCACATGATCCCGCGCATGATCGCCGGTCAGCTGGTTCCCATCACGGCCTATATCGTCATGGCCATCTCCCTTAACCTCGTCGTCGGCATCGCGGGCGACTTGTCGCTGGGCCACGCGGGCTTTATGAGCGTCGGTGCCTATACGGGCATCGTCACTGCCGTCGCGCTGGAGAGCACCGTTCCGTCCGATCCCATGCGTCTGATCATCAGCATTGTGGTCGGCGCTATCGCTGCTGCCATCTTGGGCTTCTTGATCGGTATCCCGGTCCTGCGCCTGAGCGGCGACTATCTGGCCATTGTGACCCTGGCTTTTGGCGAGATCATCAAAGAGGTCGTCACCTGCCTCATTGTGGGCGTCGATTCCCGCGGCCTGCATGTGATCTTTAACATCACGGGTAACTCTACGATCGACGACCTGCACCTGCTCGAGGACGGCACCGCCATCATCAAGGGCGCGCAGGGCGCATCGGGCGTGTCGACCTATTCGACCTTCCTTGCCGGCGCAATCCTGGTTATGGTCGCGCTCGTGATTGTGCTCAACCTGGTTCGCAGCCGTACCGGTCGTGCCATTATTGCCGTGCGCGACAACAAGATCGCTGCCGAGTCTGTGGGCATCTCCGTCACCCAGTACCGCATGATCGCCTTCGTGGTTTCCGCTGCCCTCGCCGGTGCTGCCGGAGCCCTGTTCGGCGGTAACTTCTCGCAGCTTTCCGCCACTAAATTCGACTTCAATACGTCCATCCTCATTCTGGTGTTCGTGGTCCTGGGCGGCCTGGGCAACATGCGCGGCTCCGTTATCGCCGCGGCGCTGCTCACGGTGCTCCCCGAGCTGCTCCGTCAGTTCTCGGACTACCGCATGCTCATCTACGCCATCGTGTTGATTCTGGTCATGGTCTTTACTAACAACCCACAGCTCAAGGCGTTCTTCGCACGCATTAAGGACCGCTTTGCTTCCAAGAAGGAGGTGGCAGCCGATGCCCAGTAAGTTTGAGTTCAACAAGGGCAAGATGGTCCCGTATCCTTCTGGCGCCATCGTTCCCGACCGCGACTTGGGCCAGCGCCCGGCGCTCGAGTGCATCCACCTGGGCATTGAATTCGGCGGCCTTAAGGCAGTCGATGACTTTAGCCTGACCATCGGCAAGACTGAGATCGCCGGTCTCATCGGCCCCAACGGCGCCGGCAAGACCACGGTCTTCAACCTGCTCACCAAGGTGTACCAGCCTACGCACGGCACCATCCTGCTCGACGGTGAGGACACTTCGGGCAAGTCGGTCTACCAGGTCAACCGCATGGGTATTGCCCGTACGTTCCAGAACATCCGCCTGTTCAATACCATGACGGTGGAGGACAACGTTAAGGTCGGCCTGCACAATCAGGAGCGCTACTCCGGTTTTGAGGGCGTGCTGCGCCTGCCGACGTATTGGAAGCACGAGAAGGCCGCCCACGAGCGCGCCATGGAGCTGCTGTCCATTTTTGACATGGAGCACCTGGCAAATGAACAGGCCGGCTCGCTTCCTTACGGCGCTCAGCGTCGTCTGGAAATCGTCCGCGCGCTTGCCACCAACCCCAAGCTGCTGCTGCTCGACGAGCCTGCCGCCGGCATGAACCCGTCCGAGACCGCAGAGCTCATGGCGAACATCGTCAAGATTCGCGACACCTTCGGCATCGCCATCATGCTTATCGAGCATGATATGTCGCTCGTCATGAACATCTGCGAAGGCATCTGCGTGCTTAACTTTGGCAAGGTTATCGCCAAGGGCACGGCAGAGGAAATCCAGAACAACGACGCCGTTATCGAGGCGTATCTGGGTAAGCAGGATAAGGGGGAGAACTAAATGGCAGAGCCGATGCTTTCCGTCTACAACATCAATGTCTGGTACGGCGCCATCCACGCCATCAAGGACATCTCCTTTAACGTTAACGAGGGCGAGATCGTGGCCCTGATCGGCGCAAACGGTGCCGGCAAGTCCACGACGCTTAAGACCGTCTCGGGCCTGTTGCGCTCCAAGACCGGTTCCATCAAGTTTATGGGCGAGGACATTACCCATACGCCCGCTGATAAGCTGGTTGGTAAGGGCTTGGCTCAGGTTCCCGAGGGTCGTCGCGCCTTTTTGCAGATGACGGTTGAGGAGAACCTGGAGATGGGTGCCTATACGCAGCCCAAGTCCACGGTGGCTCCGGGCCTGGAGCGCGTCTACGAGCAGTTCCCGCGCCTAAAGGAACGTCGTCGCCAGGTCGCCGGCACCCTTTCAGGTGGCGAGCAGCAGATGCTCGTTATGGGGCGCGCCCTTATGAGTAACCCCAAACTGCTTATGCTCGACGAACCTTCCATGGGTCTGGCACCGATTCTGATCGAACAGATCTTCCAGATTGTCGAGGACCTGCACAAGGCCGGCACCACGGTGCTTCTGGTCGAGCAAAACGCACAGATGGCACTTTCGATCGCTACGCGCGGCTACGTGCTCGAGACCGGCAAGATCACCATGACCGGTACCGGACAGGAGCTCCTGCACGACGATAACGTCCGCAAAGCCTACCTCGGAGGCTAACCCACCTAACAAAAGGGGCGCTGACTATCTCAGTCAGCGCCCCTTTTTTAGTTGCGGTGAAATAGGGACTGAATACGGGCTCCAGAGGCCAAAAGAGTCCCTATTCCACCGCAACTTCATGGGGATGTGTGACAATGCCCGTCGGAAAACATCTGCTGTCTTTGGGGGTCTATCTATGCTGTACGAGTTTTGTGCCGAGAACTTTGAGCGGGTGCCGGCGGCTATCGATGCCGGTGCAAGGCGTATCGAGCTGTGCGACAACCTTGCCGTTGGTGGCACCACGCCTTCTGCCGGCGTTATCAGCGCTACAGTCAGCTATGCTCACGAGCATGACGTGCGAGTGATGTGCATGATTCGCCCGCGTGGCGGCGACTTTCACTACAACCAGGACGAGTTGCGTATGATGGAGATGGACCTGGGCCTTGCCGTGAGCGCCGGCGTTGACGGCTTAGTCTTTGGCTGCTGCAAGCCCCGCGCTGGCGGATGGGCACTCGACGAGCTTACGTTGGGCGCTCTCGTGATGGCCGCGGGCTGCGCGACCGAGGAATGCAAGCGTGAGCCCATCGACATCACCTTCCACATGGCGTTTGACCAGCTCTCGCTCGAGGCTCAGCTCGATGCCATTGACACACTCGCCGACTGCGGCATTACGCGCATCCTGACGCATGGTGGCGCTGCTGGAACGCCGATCGAGGACAACTTCGAAAACCTGGCCCGCTTGATCGAGTATGCGGGCGACCGCTTGACCATCCTTCCCGGCGGCGGCATTTCCACGGTCAACCGCGATACCGTGGCGGCGGCACTGGGCGTCTCCGAGCTCCATGGCACCAAGATTGTGCCGCTGGAGGTATAACCCGTGGCGCTGGTATTTGACGTTCGGCAGGCGAACGGTAAGCCCGACGACAACCGTCGTCCCGGCACCGCGTGCCCCTTTTGCGATACCGAGGAACTCGCCAATATCATCCGGCGCGACGGTGACTGCATCTGGCTCGAGAATAAGTTTAAGACCTTGCGGGCCACTCGCCAGACCGTATTGATTGAGTCGTCCGACCACGACGCCGACCTGGTGACCTATGCGCCGGACGAGCTGCATCATGTTATGCGGTTTGCTCTGGATTGCTGGCAGCGGATGATTGACTCCCGACAGTATCGCAGCGTTCTCATGTACAAGAACAAGGGTCCGCTCTCGGGCGGTAGTCTCGTTCATCCGCACATGCAGATTGTGGGTTTGGAGCAGGAAGACGGCTATGCTTCGCTGACTTCCGCCAATTTCGAAGGTATCAATGTCTGGCAACAGGGGAGAATCTCGGTCAATATCTCAACCGAACCGATCATGGGGTTCTTTGAGATCAACGTTTCAGCTCCGCAGGGAATCGCCGCCAGCGATGACACGAGAGACCAAGCCGAGGCGGATCTCTTCGCCGATGCGATCCAGGTAGCTCTGCGCTATATCCTGAACGAGCACCACGGTGGTCGCGCAGAGTCGTACAACCTGTTCTTCTATCGCCTGGGCGGCCGGACCATTGCCAAGGCGCTGCCGCGTTGGGTGGTTTCGCCCTACTTTGTCGGGTATCGGCTGGCTCAGGTCAATGCTGAGACCACGCTCGATGTCGATGCTGAGCGCCTGCGTGCGCATCTGGAAACGCTCGTATAGTAAGACTAACACCCGCGTAATGCGGACAGTCTAGCGTCCCATGGCGTCGCGGCCGGCCTCGACCCGCTTGCGCTGGGCGGCGCGCTCCTCGCCGGTCAGACGCTCAAAGAGATGCCCGATAAGCGAGGCGAGCACCTGCTGAAACAGCGTGCCACACATGACGGGGAACACGACCTCGCCGGGAAAATACTGCGTGGCGATGACGGCGCCCGAAGAGATATTGCGCATGCCGCAGGTAAAGCACATGGTAGCCGTCTCGCTATATGGCAGATGCAGCGCACGGGCGACCAGAAAACCGACGACAAAGCCGCTGATGGCGAAGGTCAAAATAAAGAGGGCGACTTCCAGGCGCACCGCGTTCATGTGCAGCACGTACTCGCTCATGGCGGTGGAGTTGGAGGCGATAACGCCCATCATCATGAATTTGCAGGCGGGCGAGAGCGCGGGGGAGAGCTTCTCGTGTCCCCATCCACGCGTGAGCTCGTTGATCATGATGCCGAGCACGGCGGGGATGGCGATCATAAAGGCCATGTCCTGCATCATGCTCGGCACATCGATCGAGACGGTGGCACCCAGCAAGAGCTTAAGCGTGAGCGGAATCGTCACAGGGGAGATAACCGAGGACGTCAGGATGATGGTGAGCGCGAGCGGGCCGTTGCCGCCGAACATGCTGATCCACATAAAAGCGGTGACGGCCACGGGCACGCTGTACTCGAGCACGATGCCGCAGACAAGGTTGGGGTTGGAGCCAAAGAAGAGTGACCCTATGGCATACGCCGCGATGGGAATAAGCACTGCCGAGACCAGCAGCGCCAGAATCAGGTGCAGCGGACGGTGGAACACCTCGGCTACCTGGTGAAAGGTGTTGCTGAGCGCGCCCTGAAACGTCATAAAGGCGAAGAGGGCGGGAACAATGGGCTTGAGCACGCCGATCTGCTGGGGAAAGAGCACGCCGAGCGCCACGCAAATCGGAACGATGATCTGCATATGCCCCGCGAGGAACTTTCCCAGTCCAGCCCATTGCTTCATATGTCCCGTGACTCCCTTTATCCGCGAACTCGTTTGTATGGATATGCTAGACGTTCGTATGCGTCCGTGCGGTTGAAACGCTCGATTATTTCGAGGCCATTACCGCCATCGTTTGCCGAAACCGCGGCGCACCGCGGCGTTTTGCGTCCGCGCTGCACGGTATAATAAATCCGTTCAACAGATCTGCCTGCCGAAGCGGGCATACACAGAGGACTCATCGCTATGAACCGTGAGAGGTATCGCGGCGACCTGCCCCTATCAGGGGTGGGTGCCTATGTCATCGCTTAAGACGACGCATCGCTGGGCGGTCGCTCAGCAAAACCCCGAGCTCGAAAAGGAGCTTTCGGCTGGTCTGGGCATTCCCGGGCTGGTGGCGCGCATTATGGTCGCGCACGGCATTGCATCCATTGAGGAAGGCCAACTGTTTTTGACGCCTTCGCTCGATCGCGACTGGGCGGACCCGCTCGTTATTCCGGGCATGGCGGTCGTCGCCGACCGCGTTGAGCGCGCTATTCGCAGCCACGAGCGCATCGCCGTCTTTGGCGATTTTGACGTCGACGGCATAACGTCGACTTGCCTGTTGACCGAGGCTCTGCGCACGTTTGGCGCCGATGTCACGCCGTTTATTCCGCATCGCTTTGACGAGGGCTACGGTCTTTCGCGCGCGGCGCTCGACCGCGTTAACGAGCTCGCTCGCCCCCAGCTGATCGTGACCGTCGATAACGGCATTGCCGCCAAGGAAGAGGTTTCCTATCTGGAGAGCCTGGGGATCGATTTGGTGGTCACGGACCATCACGAGCCCTCCGACCAGGTGCCGCAGGGTGTGCCCCTGACCGACCCCAAGCTCGAGGACGAGGGCCCCTCGCGCGAGCTTGCCGGTGCTGGTGTGGCGCTCAAGCTGGTGCAAGTCCTGGGTGAGCGCCTGGGCAAGCCGTCGTATTGGCGTTCGCTAATCGAGGTCGCGGCGCTGGGCACCGTGTCCGACATGATGCCGCTCACGCCCGAGAACCGCGCGCTGGTTGCCGAGGGCATCCAGCAGATGCGCGTAACCGCTCGCCCCGGCTATATCGCGCTTGCCGCGCTTGCCAAGGCGGACCTTTCGAGCATTACGGCGGATGGCCTGTCATTCTCGCTCATTCCCCGCTTAAACGCCGCCGGTCGCATGGCCGATCCCAAGCTGGCGCTCGACCTGCTGCTTGCCCGCAATCCCATCGAAGCAAGCGCGCTGGCGGCTGAGCTCGAGGAAATCAACCGCCAGCGCCGTGAGATCGAGGCGGAGCTCACGCGCGATGCCATGGCAAAGGTCGAGGAGACCTATGACGGCGGACGCGCGATCGTCGTGGGCGGCGAGGGCTGGCACGAGGGTGTCAAGGGCATCGTGGCAAGCCGTCTGACCAACCGCTATCACGTGCCGGCGCTGCTGTTCTCGATCGAGGACGGTATCGCGCGCGGCTCTGGTCGCTCGGTGGGCAAAGTTAACCTGTTTGACGCCGTCGAGCGCTGTTCCGACCTGCTGATTCGTCGCGGCGGACATGCCGGTGCGGTGGGTGTGACCATCGAGGCATCCAAGCTCGATGAATTCCGTCGTCGCCTTTCCGCCGTGCTATCGGAGATTCCCGCCGAGGACTTTGAAGACATCGACGAGGTTGCCGCCACGGTCGACCTTTCCGAGCTGAATATCGAGACTATAGAGCAGATTTCCCGTCTTGAGCCGTTTGGCCAGGGCAACAAGGTGCCGCTGCTGGCCGCCGAGGGCGTGACGATGTGCGATCGCGCCGTGGTGGGCAAAACCGGCGAGCACATGCGCTTTGCGGCGACCGATGGCGCCGCGAGTGTGCCGGCCATTATGTTCCGCGTGCCGCAAATCGATAAGCTCATCAACTGCGATAGCGCTGTCGACTTGGTGTTCGAGGCCGTTGCCGAGCATTGGCAGGGGCGTGTGAAGCCCAAGCTCATGATCAAGGATGTTCTGGTCCGCGATACCACGCTGCCCAGCGTCGACGATCCGGCATGCGAGCTTCGTCGTGGCGTGCAGCCGGCGGATTCCGGCCTGCGCCTGGAGTCGCGTAAGCGCGAGACACTCGCCCAGCTTTCTTATACCGAGCTGACGCGCTCGCTTATCCATAGCTTTATAGGCTCGGACCAGCCGCACCGCGCGCAGGTCGAGGCGCTCGATGCCCTGGCCGATCACCAAAGTGTTCTGGCCGTTATGGGAACGGGGCGCGGCAAGTCGCTCATCTTCCATGTGCATGCCGCGCGCGAGGCGGTTCTTCGCGGGCGTGCGAGCATCTTTGTCTATCCGCTGCGCGCGCTCGTTGCCGACCAGGCCTATCACCTTTCGTCGACGATGGCCGCGCTCGGCATTGGCGTCGGCGTGTTGACCGGCGAGACCGTGGAGGCGGCACGCGATGACGTGTTCGCCGGTCTAGCTTCGGGCCGCACCGGTATCGTGCTCACGACGCCCGAGTTCCTGTCTATCCACCGTGACCGTTTCGCGCGTTCGGGCCGCATCGGCTTTGTCGTTATCGATGAGGCGCACCACGCCGGCCTTGCCAAGGGCGGCGACCGTAGCGCCTATCTTGACATGCCCGATATCCTCAAAGCCCTGGGCGACCCGGTCGTTATGGCTGCGACGGCCACCGCGACGGCTCCGGTCGTGGCCGAGCTTGCCCGCATGTTGCCGATCACTCGCACGGTGGTCGACGAGACGGTGCGCGAGAACCTGCAGCTCGAGGACGACCGCGACCTTGCGAGCCGCGAGAACCGTTTGGTGTCGATCGTGGCGACGGGGGAGAAGACCGTCATTTACGTCAATTCGCGCGACCAGTCCGTGGCGCTCGCCAAGACGTTGCGCAAGCGTGTGCCCGATTGCGCAACCCATATCGCGTTCTATAACGCGGGGCTTGCGCGTTCCGATCGCCGCCGCGTGGAGGAAGCATTCCGAGACGGAAGCCTCAGCTGCATCGTTTCGACCTCCGCCTTTGGCGAGGGTGTCAACCTGCCCGATATCCGCCATGTCGTGCTCTACCACATGCCGTTTGGCGGCATTGAGTTTAACCAGATGAGCGGACGTGCCGGCCGCGATGGCCAGCCCGCCGTGATCCATCTGCTCTATTCGTCGCGCGACGCCCGCATTAACGAGCGCCTGCTCGACTGCTATGCGCCCGAGCGCGACGAGCTCGTCACGCTCTATCGCGCGCTGCAGACCATGTGGCGCTCCAACCGCGGCAAAACCGGGGACGATTCCTTTAGCGCGAGCGATATCGACATCGCGCAGATGTGCCTTGCCATCGATGCCCGCACGCCGGTCGACGAGCGCTCGGTGGAAAGCGGCCTGGGAATCTTCGAAGAGCTTGGTTTCTGTCGAGTTTCGGGGTTTGACGACACTCGTCGCATCGCGATGGCCGAAAACCCCGGCCGCGTGCAATTGAGCAGGTCAATTCGCTATTTGGAGGGCTTGCGCTCGCGCATGGAGTTTTCGGCTTTCCGGAGCTGGGCGCTCGATTCGTGCGCTTTTGATATGCTAGCCAAAGTTAACCGCCCGATCGTACCGCGGGCCTAGGGGAAGGGGACCTCGATGGATGCCGCAGCCCGTACCGCCCATGATTCCACCCTCCAGCCGTTTTCGGAGATGGAGCACTATAAGCATGCCGATGAGCTGCCGCCCGAGATTATGGCGGACAGCTACGACAAGCTGGAGCGCCTGTGCCTCAAATATATGAATGAGGACGACTTTTCTAAGGTGGAGCAGGCCTATTGCTTTGCCGCCGAGAAGCACTGCAACCAAAAGCGCCGCTCGGGTGAGATGTACATCAACCATCCCGTCGAGGTGGCCATCATTTTGGCCGACCTCAAGATGGACTGCGATGTGGTGTGCGCCGCGCTGCTGCACGATACCGTCGAGGACACCGAGACCTCGCTCGCCGATGTTTCCGGCCTGTTTGGCGATACGGTGGCCGAGCTCGTCGATGGCGTGACCAAGCTCACCAACATCGAAGTCGACAGCATGGACGAGAAGCAGGCGCTCACGCTGCGCAAGATGTTCCTCGCCATGTCCAAGGACATTCGCGTCATCATCGTTAAACTTGCCGACCGTCTGCACAACATGCGAACGCTGGCAGCCCTGCGCGAGGATCGTCGCCTGTTTAAGGCTCGCGAGACCATGGACGTGTACGCGCCCTTGGCCGACCGCCTGGGCATGAGCTCTATCAAGTGGGAGCTCGAGGACCTGTCCTTCTTCTACCTGGAGCCCGATGCCTACCAGCGCATCGCGCGCATGGTGGCTGAGTCGCGCGAGGTCCGCGAGCGCTACCTTGCCGAGACCATCAAGACGCTTACCGATGAGCTCAACCGCATTGGTCTGGAGGACTTCCAGATCAACGGCCGCTCCAAGCACTATTGGTCCATCTACCAAAAGATGAAGCGCAAGGGCAAGGAGTTCTCCGAGATCTACGACCTGGTGGCGCTGCGCGTAATTACCCATTCGGTGCGCGATTGCTACTCCACGCTCGGTGCGGTGCATACGCTGTGGCACCCCATGCCCGGTCGCTTTAAAGACTATATCGCCATGCCCAAGGTCAATAACTACCAGTCGCTCCACACGACGGTCATCGGCCCCACGGCTCGTCCGCTCGAGATTCAGATTCGAACCTACGAGATGCATGAGCAGGCCGAGTACGGCATTGCCGCCCACTGGCTTTATAAGAAATCGGGCGGATCGTCTGCTTCCAAGACCAATGACGCTCAACGTTTGGACGACCAGATCAACTGGCTCAAGCATTCGCTCGATTGGGCGGCTTCCGACGAGATCACCGATGCCAAGGAATACCTGCACTCGCTGAAGGTCGATCTGTTCGATCAAGAGACCTTTGTCTTCACGCCCAAAGGCGAGGTCATGGCGCTTCGTGCTGGCTCCACGCCGCTCGACTTTGCCTACGCCGTTCACACCGAGGTGGGCAACCACTGCGTCGGCGCTAAGATCAACGGTGCGGTGGCCCCGCTCACGCACGAGATCAAGACGGGCGACCGCGTCGAGATCCTGACCAACAAGAGTTCCAAGCCGTCGCGCGATTGGCTCAAGATCGTCAAGACGCCTTCGGCCAAGTCAAAAATTCGCCGTTATTTCGCCGCTGCGACCAAAGACGATGACGCTGCTGCCGGTCGCGATATACTGGCCAAGGACCTGCGCAAGCGCGGGTATGGCATCTCTACGCCGCGATCCACGCGTGCGCTCAACGCCGTGGCGGAGCAGTTTAACTACAAGCAGCTCGAGGACCTGTTTGCCGCCGTCGGCGCCGGCAAGGTTGCCCCGCGCGCCGTGGGTAACAAGGTCGAGCAAATCTTGGACCCCAAGCCCGAGGAGCAGCTCACCAAGACCGAAGCCATTGCCGAGGTCGTCAAGCAGCCCGCTCGCGGCTCCAACCGCAAGCCGCAAAATCGCGGCAAGAGCGCCAGTAACGGCATTATCGTCAAGGGCGAGAGCAACAGCGGCCTGCTGGTCCGTCTGGCTCATTGCTGCAACCCCGTGACGGGTGACGACATCGTCGGCTTCATCACGCGCGGTCGTGGCGTTTCGGTGCATCGCGCCAACTGCCCTAACGTCAAGGGCCTCATGGAGCACCCCGAGCGCATGATTGACGTAGAGTGGGATGGCGCTGCCGACACTCTCTTCCAGGTCGAGATCGTGGTCGAGTGCCTGGACCGCATGGGCCTGCTCAAGGACGTCACCATTGCCATTGGCGATGCAGGCGGCAATATCCTTTCTGCCGCCACGTCGACCAACCGCGAGGGTATTGCGACCCTGCGCTTTATGGTCGAAATATCGGATGCGAGCGGCCTGGATCCGCTGCTGGCTTCCATCAGCAGTGTCGATTCGGTCTACGACGCTCGCCGTCTTATGCCCGGCGAGGGCGGAGCGCAACTCAAGCGCCGTGTGTAGGTGCGAGAGCCTCTCAGCATCATAGATATTGGTTACGTTCGAGGCATCGTTTGGTGCCTCGAACGTATTTTAGAAGGAGGGTATGCGCATGGGCGATATGACTTTGGACCTGACACCCCGAGGTGCGGCTTCGATTGAGGCACTCGTCAACGGCCCGATTCAGACCAACAGCTACGCCGTGATTTCGAATGACGAGTGCTTAATCGTCGATCCGGCGTGGGAGGGAGAGCGTCTTGTGGAGCATATCCGCACCGCGCATCCCGAGGTGCGCGTACTCGGCTCTGTCTGCACGCACGGTCATGCCGACCATGTTGGCGGGGTTGCCGGGGTTCGAGCTGTCGTTGGCGACAGCGCACTATATGAGTTGTGCGCTAAGGACGTGACGGTACCTCGCGCAAATATCGAGGAGCAGCGCGCCATGTGGGGTATCGAGACGCCCAATCCGGGTGAGCCGACGCGTTTGCTTGCCGAGGGCGATACAATCGAGGTGGGCGACGTCTGCCTGCAGGTGATCGAGACGCCGGGGCATACGCCGGGCGGCATCGTCCTGTTCGCCGCGACCGAGCAGGGGAACATCGCCTTTGTGGGCGACACGCTTTTCCCGGGCAGTCACGGTCGTACCGATCTTTCCGGCGGTGACGAGGCGGCGATTATGCGCTCGCTCTCCAAACTTGCCAAGACGCTTCCGCCCGATACCGTTTGCTTGACGGGCCATGGCGATTCGACCACGATGGCGCGCGAACTTATGCAGAACCCGTTTATGCAGATGTAGGCTCGAAGCCGTCTTTCGAACCACGAAGACCGGTCAATCGTCAAGCTATTTTCCCCAGTGGGTCGATTCTGTGGGGCAAACGGTCAAAATTTGTCCAATCGGATGGTATTCGTGAACAAACGAACGTTTATGCTCGGGTATGTCGTGGTAAAATCTCAGGCGTTATCGGAGCAACCTTACAGGAGGTTTCTTTTATGCTCGTCAACGCAGCAGACATGCTCAAGAAGGCCGAGGCCGGCAAGTACGGTCTCGGTGCCTTCAACACCAACAACCTCGAGTGGACCCTGGCTATTCTCCAGGCCGCCGAGGAGGCCAAGTCTCCGCTGATCCTTCAGTGCACCGCTGGTGCCGCTAAGTGGATGGGCGGTTTCAAGGTCTGCGCCGACATGGTCAAGGCTGCCGTCGAGGCCACGGGCGTTACCGTTCCCGTCGCCCTTCACCTCGATCACGGTTCTTACGAGGACTGCTTCAAGTGCATCGAGGCCGGCTTTACGTCCATCATGTATGACGGCTCTCACGAGGAGACCTTCCAGCTTAACCTCGACCGCACCAAGGAGCTCGTTGAGCTTGCCCACTCCAAGGGCATGTCCATCGAGGCCGAGGTCGGCGGCATCGGTGGCACCGAGGACGGCGTGACCTCCAGCGGCGAGCTCGCTGATCCTGCTGAGTGCAAGCAGATTGCTGACCTGGGCGTCGACTTCCTCGCATGCGGTATCGGCAACATCCACGGCGTGTACCCTGCCGACTGGGCTGGCCTTTCCTTCGAGCGTCTGGGCGAGATCAAGGCTCAGACCGGCGACCTGCCCCTCGTCCTGCACGGTGGCACCGGCATCCCCGAGGATCAGATCAAGAAGGCCATCTCCCTGGGTATCTCCAAGATCAACGTCAACACCGACCTGCAGCTCGTCTTCGCCAAGGGCGTTCGCGAGTACATCGAGGCTGGCAAGGATCAGCAGGGCAAGGGCTTTGACCCCCGCAAGCTCCTCAAGCCTGGTCGCGACAACATCGTTGCCCGCACCAAAGAGCTTATGGAGGAGTTTGGCTCCGTCAACAAGGCGTAAGTAGCGGTTTAACTTCCCGCCGGAGGCCCCGTTCACCCTACGCTTTTCCCTTGCGCTCACCTGGCTTTGCCAGAAGTCGCGCAATGGGAAAAGCTCCGGGTGAACGGGGCCTCCTTTGTTAACTCGCTACAGGGTTACTGGGCTGAATTCATTTTTAGAGGTACCGTTTATCGGTGTTGAGGGTTCCTTTATTGGGGCTTTCTTTTTATCTCGCTACAATGGGCTTCAAGAGTTCTAATGACTTGGAGTTTGGTATGGCTGTTGTTAATGTGTTGCCTTCGGATGGGAAGGTTATTGACGAGGGTCCTGTTGGTTGCTCTGTTGATGTTTGCAATGATGACTTCCGTTTTCTAGATGTTGGCTTGCCACCCGAGATTCTGCGTTTAAAGGACGCGGGGTATCTTTCGCAGGCTATTGAGGCCTGCGACCGTCTACTTGCCCAAAATCCCGATCCCTCGCTTGCTGCCTGCGTTCGTGCCGAGCGGTATCGCATGCTTGAGACGCCGCTTCATTTTTCGGTGTCGCGCGATCGAGCTATTGCGATGATCCGCGAGGAGTGGCCTGGGTTTACCGAGGAGCAGTTTGACGATCTGATTGACCGTAAGCGTATTGACTGGCGCTTTATCGATGGCGAGCTGTTCGTTCTCGACAACTTCCTCGATTCGCTTCGCGTATATCCCAATGAGGTCCCCGGCATGCGGCCCGATCCTACGGACGGAATTGCACTGCGCAACGAGATGCTCAAGGAGATGGAGTCGCAAAACGGATTGGCTCGCGTCATTACGCTTAAAGCGTCCGTGTCTGTCCCCGGCGCTCTGGAGGGGGAGACCGTTTGCGCTTGGCTTCCCGTCGCGGCTGCCTGCCGTCAGCAGTCTCGGGTCGAGATTCTCGACATGACGCCGGAGGGTGCTGTTGCTCCCGCGAACGCTTCGGCGCGTACCGCCTCGTGGTCTTCTTCGAGTGAACGCTCATTCTCGGTGACCTATCGTTATCACATCGATGCTGCTTATTGTGATGTCTACGGTGGCACACTTCCGGTTCATCCGCGTATGGACGCGCCTCTGCCCGAGGATATTTCCGAGGACCGTCCGCATATTGCATTCACGCCGTATCTGCAGCAGCTGACGGCCAGTGTTGTTGACGGACTCGTGGATCCGCTCGACCGCGCCCGCGCTATCTATGATTACCTGACGCAGCATATCGACTATCGCTATCAACCGCCGTACTTGCTTTTGGGATCTATTGCCGATGACTGTGCGCATTCGCTCCGCGGCGATTGCGGCGTTATGGCGCTCACGTTTATCACCATGTGCCGTATCGCGGGCGTGCCTGCCCGTTGGCAGAGCGGCCTGTATGTTGCGCCCGATTCGGTGGGGTCGCACGACTGGGCAGAGTTCTATACGCCGCAGACCGGTTGGCTCAACGCCGACGTGTCATTTGGATCTTCTGCTCGCAGGATGGGGGAGGAGTGGCGCCGCCGTCACTACTTTGGCAATCTCGATCCGTGGCGTATGGTGGCCAACGATCGATTCCAGGCAGAGTTTGAGCCCTCTTTCGACGGCATGCGCGAGGATCCTTACGATAACCAGATGGGTGAGGCTTCGGTCGAAGGTCGTGGATGCCGTCAGCGCGAGATGCTCCGTACGGTCGAACTCATGGAAATGCTCGAAGTTCCATTTTCGGACTAATCGGTAGAAAGCTGTGATAAACTAACTCACGCATTGCGTGCCCGAGTGGCGGAATTGGCAGACGCAGTGGACTCAAAATCCACCGTTGGCAACAACGTGCGAGTTCGAGTCTCGCCTCGGGCACCATACATGCAAGCGAGCGTTCAAGGGGGGTTGCGGCCCCCTTTTTCGTGCCGAACTCGCGTGAGCGCGCGAAGCGTTAAGCAAACAGGCCTGTGGCCTGTTTGTAGCGGAGCGTGGCGAGGGCGCCGCGCGCCCGAAGCCCGGGGCTTCGCGAAGCGAAGGCCCTTCGAGTCTCGCCTCGGGCACCATACATGCAAGTGAGCGTTCAAGGGGGTCAAAGCCCCTTTTTCGTGTACGTAATGTGATAACGCGCTGTACGTGTTATTATTCGCAAGGCGTTGTTCCCGCAATGCCCTAAAGAGGAACCCGAGGGTTCCCACCTTTTGGCGCCAATGAGCAGCTGACTGGTCATACAAATTAGATTCTCTTCCTCAAATCGAGGATGTCTATGTGTACGACCTGGTTGCTGAGAAGCGCCGGGTTATTTTTTTATGAATGGAGGTAGGGAAAATAGCTAAGTCTGATGACACCCGCATCAACGACGAGATCACTGCATCTTCGTGCCGTTTGATTGGCGTCGATGGCTCTCAGCTCGGCCTGTTCGCCATCCGCGATGCTCAGCGCGTCGCCGACGATCAGGGTCTCGACCTGGTCGAGATCGCTCCCAACGCGGAGCCGCCGGTCTGCAAGGTCATGGACTACGGTAAGTTCAAGTACCAGCAGGCCATGAAGGCCAAGGCTGCTCGTAAGAACCAGTCCAAGGTCGAGGTCAAGGAAATGAAGTTCCGACCCAAGATCGACGTTGGCGACTACGAGACCAAGAAGGGCCACGTTCTGCGTTTCCTCAAGAAGGGCGCACGCGTTAAGATCACCATCATGTTCCGCGGCCGTGAGATGGCTCACCCGGAGCAGGGCCTTAACGTTCTCGAGCGTCTCGCCGAGGATCTCAAGCCTTACGCTACGGTCGAGTCCAAGCCTAAGATGGAAGGCCGTAACATGCTTATGCTGCTCGCCCCGATTAAGGGCGCCTTCGATGAGGATAAAGCGGCAAGCGATACCAAGTAACTAGTGTTCTGTAACCGATTAAGGAGTATTTCATGCCTAAGATGAAGTCCCACAGCGGCACCAAGAAGCGTTTCCGCAAGACTGGTACCGGCAAGCTTATGCGCGCCAAGGCTTTCAAGAGCCACATCCTGAGCAAGAAGTCCACCAAGCGTAAGCGTGGCTTCCGTCAGGAGACCGAGATCGCCGCTGCCGACCGCAAGGTCATCAAGTCGCGTCTCGCCTAAGTTCGCGTTCCCGTTTTTCGTTTTACCGTCTAGGAGTTGATAGAACATGGCACGTATTAAGCGCGCTGTTGCCGCCAAGAAGAAGCGCCGTACCGTTATGCACCGTGCGAAGGGTTACTACGGTGCCGCTTCGCGTACTTACAAGCATGCTAAAGAGCAGGTCCAGCACTCCCTGCAGTATCAGTATCGTGATCGCCGCAACAAGAAGCGCGAGATCCGTTCTCTCTGGATCACTCGTATCAACGCTGCTGCTCGCCTGAATGACATCTCTTACTCTCAGTTCATGCACGGCCTGAAGGTTGCCGGCATCGAGCTCGACCGCAAGGTCCTGGCCCAGATGGCTTACGAGGACATCGAGTCCTTCAACGAGCTGGCTACCATCGCCAAGAAGGCTCTCGAGGCCTAATAGATTCTCTTGAATCGCTAGGGGAGTGTCGCGTTGTGCGCGGCGCTCCCTCTTTTTATCTGAAGCGCTGGTTTATATAGCAAAAGCGCGGGTAGATAGACACTTACAGGTGACCGATCTTTATATATCTCTTAACCGAAGGGTCATCATCTGATACGTGCAGTATTTCTGCACCAGCCTTTCTATGACTTATATAGGAAGCGATGTATTGTGTAGGAAATGTGTACAGCCAGATTCCCGCCCACGGGGCCCCTCCGGTCTGGCAATATATCTCCTTGCCGCGCGGCCCGGTGGAACCGGGAACCAGCGCAGGCGTGCACCTTGAGAACCGGATACTGCGAGGATGGACACACCAGTTGTGTCGCATCCGGGCAGACATCGAACCATTTGAAATGGTCTAACTTGGATTTGTTTTTCGCAAGGCCGCCGAGAGGCGGCCCCGAGAAATTCCTTTTCCTATACTAAAACCATATGAATCGAACGGA
>NZ_JBBNLQ010000013.1:0-57922 GCF_040092395.1 Collinsella sp. CLA-ER-H4 | reverse complement strand
TATCGAGTGGTACAGGGACGGCAAGCTCAAGAAGGACCTAGGATGGAAGACCATTAGGGAGTATCGCGAGGAGAGGGGCCATGCGGCATAGCGCCGGGACATGGTCCGGAAAAACGTCCGAGGTCCCCACTTTCCCAATCGGGTCCCAAGCGGAAACTGCATCCCATTCCAGACAAGAATTCTGGGACACGGTTTCCGGATGCAAAAAAGGCCACATGACGTGGCCTTCAACTTATATATGTTCAGCAGGTGTCTCCATGACAAGCCGCGCTTCAACACCGAGGCGTCTGCCCGGCGACGCGGAATGTAAGGTTCATCGCGAGTTCCGCACGAGCCGGAGAGCACTTAATGTGCTCTCCGTGCGAGCAGGACTGTCCGAGCAGGGAACCTTACGTTCCGCGCCGCCGGGCAGACGAACCAGTTATGAGCGACCCGCTACTTGATCTTGGTCGTGCCCGGTGCCAGGTTGGGGTCGGTCTCGTTGGCCTCGGTCTGGAAGTGCTCGGTGTACACGTTCTTGCCGTCGCGGAACATCTCGTAGTACTGCATCTTGGCGTAATCTTCGCGCGCCTTGGTGGCGGCTGCGGCGGCGGCATCGTCACCGGTGACGTTGGAGGAAAGCGCCCAGCGCAGGCTGGCGTCCTCGTAGCCCACCGAGTTGATGGCGGGCAGCGACTCGCGCAGCGTCATGTGCGCTTTCTGGTAGTCGGTCAGCGGTGCGCCGATCAGCTGCATAAGCTGCGTGGACAGGTAGTTGGTGGACAGGTCGTCGACCTCACTCGTCTGGTCGCAGCCGGCAACGTCGTAGTTGGCCCAGATGATGTAGTCGGTCTGCCACAGACGTTCCTGGTGCGTGGCGTCGTCTTCGCCGGTAAACCACTTGTCGTTGAACTTGGACGGGAAGAACGGCTGGTGGTCGCCCCAGAACACCACGACTACCTTACGGTCGAGCTTGCTCAGGGCGTTTAGGAAGTAGCGAAGCGCCTGGTCGGACTGCTCGATGCACGAGACATACTCGTCGACATCGGAGAGCGTGCCGTCCTCGACGGTCTTGGCGTCCAGATCGGTCGTGTCGATATTCAGGTGCATCTGCTTATCGACCGGCAGCAGACCCGTATCGTAGCCCGAGTGGTTCTGCATGGTCACGTCGAAGATAAACTGCGGATCGGCGTTCTGGTCGAGCAGCTCAAGAATCTTGTCGTAGGTAGCCTGGTCGGTCACCATGCCGCGCAAGGTGTCGGCTCCCTGGAAATCGTTGATGGACAGGAACTGGTCAAAGCCAAAGTCCTTGTAGACGTTCTCGCGGTTCCAGTTGGTTGCGTGATTGGGGTGCATAGCCGTGGTGGAATAGCCGAGCGATTTGAACTGCTCTGCCAGGTTCCCGGTCGTTTCCATGTTGTAGATGGTGTAGGGGTACACGCCCGAGCCCAGGTTGGCCATGGAGTTGCCGGTCATAAACTCAAACTCGGTATTGGCGGTGCCGCCGCCGTAGGCGCTCACGTAGAGCTTGCCGCGGCTGAGGCAGTTGGACAGGCTCTTAAAGTACTGCGGGCCCTCGTAGCCGGCGCGCATGTTCTGATAGATCGACAGATCCGAGAAGGTCTCGTTCATGATGGCGATGACCGTGGGCTTCTCGCTGTCGAACTGCTCCTTTGCGGCGGTGCGCTCGTCACTCTTGGCTGCGTCGGACTTGTCGTAGGCCTTGGCGTACTTTTTGAGCGTGGCCTTGGCATCGTCGACGGAGTAGTCGGCGGGTTTGGGCGGCTTGATGGACTGCGCTGCACTAATAAAGGCGGGCAGGTAGCCCTCGCGCCAGTAGCTCTCGAGCGGGCGCCAGGTATAGACGGTGATGCCGAGGGTGTTGTAGCAGTCGATGAGCGTGACGTGCGCGGTCACGCCGCCCAGGCACAGCACGGCGACGAGCAGATTGGTGAGCAGCATGCGCTTGGCGTTGGCGGCGCCCTTCTGACGGTGCGGTGCCACCAGGCCGGCGTACTCGCACAGCAGCATAGCGATGGCGGTAAAGCCCATGGACAGCACGCAGAACAGCGAGATGGAGAAGGTGTAGCCGGTGCCGGCGACCGCGGCGGCGGTGGAGATGGCCGAAAGGTCGCCCGGCTGGATGGGCATGGATTTAAACGTGATGACGAAGAACTCGGCAATGCCCAGGACAAAGAGGGCAAAGGCCAGGACCGCGGGAGCTGCGCCGTGGCGCTGGAACAGGAAGAACAGGCCGACCATGAGCGTGGTGATGATGGCCCACTCGAGCAGGATGCACAGGGGGTAGACCCAGGTAAAGTCGTGGTTGGACGAGACCTCCATGCCCAGCAGCGCAAAGACGCCGGCGAGCAGCAGGCACAGGACGGCGGCGACGAGCGGTTTGCCCACAAAGGCGCCGCGCAAACGAGCGAGCTTGCCGGTGGGGGTGGGCGCATCGGCCGAGGCGAACGCAAAGACGCGCGGGGCGATGCGGTCGCGGGCGATACTGGCCCAAGCGCAGCCGGTGAGGATGGCATTGGTCAGGATGAGCATCACAAAGGCGAGCGGCTCGTTTTGGGCGACGAGGCCAATGGCGCCCCAAATGGTCAAAAAGAGCTGGAACAGGCCGAAGGCGACGCTCCACCCAAGAGCGCTTTTGGCAACGGTGCCCGACTGAGCGCGAATGGTCTTGGCCTCGCGCAAAACAAGGTAGACGGTCGCCGCAAGACCGACGAGCGAGATGGCGGCAGCGAACATGCTGAGACTCCTCACAAACTTAAAACCTACGAAAGCGGGGGTTTACCCGATTGTTACCTAAATATGCGCTGCATTTGCGGGCTGCGCACAACAACCAGCCATATTAACGCGCATGTGCGGCGGTGTGGCTCAATGTAGTGGCGACCTGCGCGATAATGGACGGGAATTACACGGAAACGTAAAGGCTTCTTAAAGAATTAGCGAGGATGAGGCGATGAACGAGCAGGTTTGCACCAAGGCTGTGGGTACGTGTGGCTATCCGGTCGAGACCACGGGCAATGCGGTGCTGGACACGTTGGAGCACCGTTCCTCCACGCGTGCCTTCGCGCGTGATGACGACGATCGTCCCGTGGCGGTGACCGACGAGCGGCGGGCGGCGATTCTGCATGCGGCGAGCCGTGCGCCGTCGGCAGGCGCCATGATGATGTATTCCATCGTGAGCATTCGCGAGCAGGCTACGCTGGATCGTCTGGCCGACCTGTGCGACCACCAGCCCATGATCGCCAAGGCGCCCTGGGCACTAATATTTGTGGTCGATTATGCCAAGTGGATCGATCTGTTTGAGCACGTGGGCTGCTTTGAGCCCGAGTTTGTCAAGCGCACGGGTAAGGCGCCCCGCCGCGCGCCGGGTTTGGGCGACTTTGCCATCGCGGCCCAGGACGCCGTGATCGCCGCGCAAAACGCCGTGGTCGCCGCCGAGGCCCTGGGGCTGGGGAGCTGCTACATCGGCGATGTTATCGAGAATGCCGAGGAAGTTGCCGGGCTGCTGGACTTGCCGCCCTATACCATGCCGCTGTCGATGCTCATCATCGGCACGCCCCGTAAGGAGCGTCCGGCCATTGCGCATCCCGTGGTGAACCTGGTGCACGAGGAGCGCTACTGCCGCGCCGATGCCGCGACCATGGACGCGCAGGTGGCCGAGATGGACGCGATGTTCCGTCCGCATGCCCGCGTGGTGGGGGAGCGCGTCGTGGACATCTATACCCGCAAGCACACGAGTCCCTTTATGGCCGAGATGAGCCGCTCCATGGAGTGGTGGTTCAAAAATTGGCTCGGAAAATGACGGATGCGACAAAGAGACAGTCCCTTTGTCACATTCCATATCGCCGAGGTGGCTTAAAGGCCGTATAAATGTTTATCTAGCTGGGAAAACAGTGCCATTCAAACATGGGCCGATTACCTATAATTCCTTCGAACATTAAAGTTGGGAGGAAACCGGCTTATGGAACAAAAGGCCAAGGAGGCAGCTTCGCACGCTGCGATTCCTGTGAGCATCTCGGCGATGCTCGTCACGCTGGGCGTGGTGTACGGCGATATCGGCACCAGCCCTATGTATGTAACCAAGGCGCTCGTTGCCGGCAACGGCGGCATCGGAAGCGTCACGGAGGAGTTCGTGCTCGGCGCGCTCTCCCTTGTCGTGTGGACGGTCACGTTGCTGACCACCATCAAGTATGTGCTCATCTCGCTGCGCGCCGATAACCATGGCGAGGGCGGTATCTTTGCCCTGTACAGTCTGGTCAAGCGCTGTGGCAAGTGGCTTATCATCCCCGCCATGCTAGGTGGCGCCGCGCTGCTCGCCGACGGCATCCTCACGCCGGCCGTTACCGTTACCACGGCCATCGAGGGCCTGCGCACCATCCCGGCGGTCCATGCCGTGCTGGGCGATGACCAAGGCCGCGTCGTCGCCATTACGCTCGCCATCATCATCGTGCTCTTCTTGGTACAGCGCATCGGTACGGCCAAGATCGGTCACGCCTTTGGCCCCATCATGACGCTGTGGTTCCTGTTCCTGGGCGGCACGGGTCTGTTCTTTGTCTTCCAGCACCCCGCCGTGCTGCTGTGCCTCAACCCGGTGCGCGGCATCGCCTTTTTGCTGAGCCCCAACAACCACGCGGGCATCATGATTCTGGGCAGCTGCTTCCTCGCCACCACCGGTGCCGAGGCGCTCTACTCCGACATGGGCCACGTCGGCCGCGGCAACATCTACGCTACCTGGCCGTTCGTTAAGTGCTGCCTGCTGCTTTCCTATATGGGCCAGGGCGCTTGGCTTATGAACAACGCTGCCAACCCCGAGCTCATGGGCATTGCCGACCTCAACCCGTTCTACCAGATGCTCGCCCCGGGCCTGCGCCCGTTTGCCGTCGGCCTTTCCACCGTCGCGGCCATCATTGCCTCGCAGGCGCTCATCACCGGCGCATTCTCGCTGGTGTCCGAGGCCAGCCGTCTGGACCTCATGCCGCACATGCAGGTCTTCTACCCTGCCGAGACCAAGGGCCAGCTCTACATCCCCATGGTCAACAACGTCATGCTTGTCGGCTGCGTCATCGTGGTGCTGCTGTTCCAGAACTCGGCGCATATGGAAGCCGCCTACGGCCTTGCCATTACGCTGACTATGATGTGCACCACGCTGCTGCTCTTCTTCTACCTGCACGAGGAGCGCAAGCTCAAGGTTGCTCCGTGGATCTTCGCGGCCTTCTTCCTTTTGCTCGAAGGCTTCTTCTTCGTGAGCTCACTTACCAAGTTCTTCCACGGCGGCTACTTCACCATCCTCATGGCCGCGCTCATCATGGGCATCATGGTGTGCTGGTACAACGGTACGGCTGTTGAGCAGCGCCAGTTTACGCTGCTGCCGCTGCGCAGCTACCTGCCGCAGCTCAAGCGCCTGCGCGACGACGACCGTTACGAGCGCATGAGCGACAACGTCGTGTACCTGACCAAGGACACCCATACCGACTACATCGACCGCGACATCGTCTACTCGATTTTGGACAAGCATCCCAAGCGCGCTCGCGCCTGGTGGTTCGTGAATGTCGAGACCATGGACGAGCCGCATACCTTTGCCTATTCGGTCGAGACGTTCGGCACCGACTACGTGTTCCGCGTGCATCTGTACCTGGGCTACAAGATCAACCAGCGCGTCAATGCCTATCTGCGTCAGGTCGTTCAGGACCTGGCTGCCACCGGCGAGCTGCCGGCGCAGACGCATGACTACTCGGTCTACAAGGATCCGGGCAACATCGGTACGTTCAAGTTCGTCCTGATCCGTAAGCTTCTGGCGCCCGAAAGCGATGTGGAGCCGAGCGAGCGTACGGCCATCACGCTCAAGTACATCATCCGCCGCGCCGCCGGCACGCCTGCACGCTGGTACGGCCTGGAGAACTCCAGCGTGAGCTTTGAGTACGTGCCGCTGTTCACCAAGTTCAAGGCCGTGAACAAGATGCAGCGCCTGGCCCCCAACGAGCGGCCGTAGGCGCCGACGGGTTGCACGGAGTTGGTTTTCGATGGACAAGATTGAGACCGGGGAGGCAAACATGGATGCAAAGATGCTTGATGGCCGCGAGGTGGTTGCCGAGCTGGTACGTGAGGCACGCGCCGACGCCGCCGAAGATCGGTTTTTGACGAACCGTGCCAACATGGATATGGCCGATCGCGTAATTTCGATCGTGGCACTGGTATTTGGAGCGGTGTGCGTGTGTGCCCTGCTCGCGCACGTGCTGTTTGTCTAGCGACCGCCGGCTGCAAAGGCTATACACTTGGAACCACCACAAGGGAAACCACCACAAAGGTGCCTGTCCCTTTGTGGTGGTTTTTGTTTTTGAGAGAGGAGCGGGGCGCTGATGGACGTCCGTACGGACGGCGATATTGCCGATAACTTTTGGTGGCGGCGCACAACGCTGGCGCGCCGCACTCCTCTGTATGACGCCTGCGTATCGGTGGGACTGCTGGTCGCGGCGACGATTGTGGGCGCGCTGCTCGACCATCCGGGTCTCGCGCCGAGCATCATGATCGTCTATGTGTTTGCCGTTCAGCTGTGCGCATTCTTTACCTGGAGTCGCCTGTATTGCTTGCTGAGCTCGGCTGCCGCCGTGGCGCTCTACAACTTCTTGTTTGTCGACCCGCGCTACTCGCTGTCGCTTATCGACCGCGGCTATCCCGGCATGTTCTTCATCATGTTCGTGGTCTCGCTTGTGTCGAGTTCGATTGCGTTGGCCCTGCGCCGCGCCTTGGCACAGGCTGCCGCCAGCGACCGCCGCACGCATATGGTGCTCGAGACCAACCGCATGCTGCAGCGGTGCGCCGATCAGCATCAGATCGTTCACGCCATGGCCACGCAGCTGGCGCGTCTTTCGGGCTGCCCTGTCGTGTGGTACAGCGCCGACGCCGAGGGCGATGACCTGCTGCCGCGCGCGACTTACACGGCCGTGGGCGATGCCGCACCGGTGCACGAACTGGCGCCGCAGATGCCGCCTCGGCTCTCGGCGTCCGCCTATGTGGGAACGCCGCTCGACGCCACGTTTGGCGGCTCGGCGTTTTATGGCATCTACCTGACGGTTCGCACAGGCGACGGCTTCGCGCGCTCGGGCGATCCCGCCTCGGTGGTGGGCGTGCTGGCTATCGTTGCCGAGCCCGACGTGCTGACGCATGAGGAGCGGACACTTGCCGATGCCATCGTGAGCGAAGGCGAGCTGGCGCTCGATCGCGCCCGCGCCATGGAGGCCCGCGAGGAGGCGGCGGTGCTTGCCAAAAATGAGCAGCTGCGCGCCAACCTGCTGCGCTCCATCTCGCATGACCTGCGCACGCCGCTCACCAGTATTTCGGGCAATGCCGATGTGCTGCTCGACCAGGGCTCGACCGGCACCGCCGTGCTCGACGCCCAGACGCGCCGCGGCCTGCTCCTGTCCATTCGCTCGGATGCGCAATGGCTCAACGCCACCGTCGAGAACCTGCTCGCCATCACCAAGCTCGAGGGCGGCGGTATGCGCCTGTCGACCACGCTCGAGCTCATGGACGATATCGTGGAGGAGGCGCTGCGCCACGTGAACCCTGCCGTGCGCGAGCACGACCTTAAGGTGGTGGCGTGCGATGAGCCGGCGCTCGTCAACGTCGATGCGCGCCTGATGGTGCAGCTGGTGGTCAATCTGGTGAACAACGCCATCACCTATACGCCCGCAGGCTCGCATATCATGATTTCGATTAGCGTCGACGATGGACGCGTGGCGTGCTCGGTGGCCGATGACGGCCCGGGCATTGCGCCCGAGGACCGCGAGCGAATCTTTGAGTCGTTCTACACCGCCAACCACGGTCTTGCCGACAGCCATCGCAGCGTGGGCCTGGGTCTTTCGCTCTGCCGCTCCATTGCGCTGGCGCATGGCGGTAGCATAGAGGTTGCCGCGGCGGACCCGCACGGCTCGGTCTTTACGATTGAGCTTCCCGTCGCCGACGTTTCGTTTGATAAGGAGTAGCGCTGTGCCGAACTCTGCCGTAAAACCGCTCATCTTGGTCGTTGAGGACGATCCCGCCGTCCGCAACCTTATTGTTGCCGCGCTCGAGGCGCACGGCTTGCGTCATATGGCCGTGGAGACCGCCCATGCCGCCATCGCCGCCGCCTCATCGCAGGCACCGAGCATCGTGCTGCTCGATCTGGGCCTGCCCGATATGGACGGCGTCAAGGTGGTGGAGTCGGTGCGCGCATGGTCGGGCATGCCGATCATCGTGGTCTCGGCGCGCAGCGAGGACGGGGATAAGATTCGCGCGCTCGATGCCGGCGCCGATGACTACCTGACCAAGCCGTTTTCGGTCGAGGAACTGCTTGCACGCATTCGCACGACGCTCAGGCGCCTTTCGTATGCGCAAACGGGTGGTGTTGCCTCCGAGGGCTCGTTCGATACCGGTGAGCTGCATATCGACTTTGATGCCGGCATTGCCACGATGGATGGCGAGGAGCTGCATCTGACGCCGATTGAGTACAAGCTCTTGTGCCTGCTGGCACATAACGCCGACAAGGTACTAACGCACCAGTTTATCCTGCACGAGATTTGGGGCACGGCAACTAAGAGCGACCTGGCGAGCCTGCGCGTCTTTATGGGCACGCTGCGCAAGAAGATCGAGTCCGACCCCGCGCACCCGCGCTATATCCAGACGCACGTGGGTATTGGTTACCGATTGGTCATCCAGGGATAGGTCGGCATCCGCCATCCCAATATGAGTTGCGGTGAAATACGGTCTAAATTTACCTAATTCCAGGCAAAACAGTCCGTATTCCACCGCAACGTTGTCTATTTATCCTTGGGCTTGCTGGCGTAGAACTTCTTCTTTTTGGACTTGCCGGCAGGGGAGGGTTTGCTGGCAAAGTTGGACTTGCCGTTGCCGGCCTGCGCGTGCGCGGGCGCTGCTGCACGGGGCTTGCGGGCCTCGGGGTTGCGCAGCTCCTCGGTTCGCTCGGCAATCTCCTCGGCGCTAAAGCCGACTTCGGCCATGGCGTCCTCGATGGGCAGGCGGCGCACGATATAGCAGTGGTGCACCTTCTGGTTGCGTGCGAAATCCTCGGGGATGGTCTGCGCCGTAATGTCCTCCAGCACGACGCCCGCGCGCGCGAGCTTGCGCGTTTCGGGGCGGAAGCCGCGCAGGTTGCAGCTAAAGATGGCATGTCCGCCCTGTGCGAGCAGGCGCGACACGCCGGCCAAAAGCTCAACATGGTCGCGCTGGACATCCCAGGTACGGCGGCCCATCTTTGACGAGTTCGAGAACGTGGGCGGGTCGACAAAGATCAGGTCCCAGCGGTTGCGCGTCTGGCGCTGGTCGCGAATCCAGGCGAGCACGTCGTCGCGCACAAAATGATGCTGCGGACCAACAAAGCCGTTCTGGCGCATATTGCGCTCGGCCCAGTCCAGGTAGGTGTTGGAAAGGTCGACTGTCACGGTTTCCTCGACGCCGCCGTCGGCCGCATAGCAGGTGGCGGTGCCGGTGTAGGCGAACAGGTTGAGGAAGCGGCGCGCCTGTTTGGCGTGCTCGCGCACCAGGTTGCGGGTGACGCGATGATCCAGGAAGATGCCCACATCCAAATAGTCGTCAAAGTTGACGGCAAAGGTAAGGCCGCCCTCTTCGATGAGCGGCAGACGACGGCGCGCGATGTTGGCGCGCTCGCCCGAGCCACCCTTGCCGGCGCCCTGTTTGCCGTACTGCGAGCCGCCGCGCGAACGCATGCGGGCCTTGGCGTGCACGTGCTCGGCCGGAACATCAAGAATGCGCGGCGCGATGGCCAAGATGTCGAGCATGCGGGCCTGGGCAAGCGCGGGGTCGATGGTCTTGGGTGCGGCGTATTCGGCAATGACGAGCCAGCGGCCCGGCGTCTGCGGGCAGCCCTCGTACAGGTCGATGGCGGCGGAGTAGTCGGGCAGGTCGGCATCGTAGACGCGGTAGCAGCTCACGCCCTCGCGCTTGGCCCACTTGCGGCGCAGGCGGGCATTCTTGCGCAGGCGGTTGGCGAACTGCTCAGACTCGGGAATGAGCACGGGCAGCGGCTTGCCGTCGCCCAGGTCGAGCGTGGCGGCAGGTTCGGGCGTGGGAGTATCGGCGGCTTCGTCATGAGCGTCTGCGGTCTGTTCCTCGGCATCTGCGCTGATCGCTGCTTCAAATGCCGCGGCGGCGTGGTCGAGCGAGGGCCAAATCTCAATAGCCGCCTCCTCGTTGTTGGGCATGACGGCGATCGAGCGCTTGGGCTCGGCGTGGAGCGCGCGGGCCAGCAATCCGTCGCGGGTGAGCGCGGCGACCGGCGCCGAAGCGAGCTCGGGGGCGCGGCGCAGCTCGCCGACCAGCGTCATGGCATCGTGCATGAGTGAAAGCGGTGTCTCGGTCGTATCCGCGACGAGGGCGGCACCGGCGACAGTGCCCGCGTGGTCCAGCACGGTGGCGGACTTAGCGGCGCAAAAATCGACAAAGCGCTTGTAGCCGGCACACTTGACCATGCGCTCGGCGGTCTTGCGGGCGGTGGGGTCAATGTCCATGGCCACGATGCGCGCCTGGCGCTCGCGCGCTGCCGCCTCGCGCTCGCGCGCCTCGGCAAGCAGCTGCTCCCACAGAGCGGCGTCGTGTAGCTGCCAGCCCTCAAAGCCCCAGCGCTCGCGTGCGGCGCCCGGGGCGCGGTCGGTCAGAGTGTTCACGGCTTCCAGCAACAGGCCGCCGCCGGCGCACGAGGCATCGATTAGCGTGGGAAGGGCTTCATTCTCGTAATCGTCGGCCGTCAACTCGCGCTCGCACAGTGCGGTCCAGCCGACCTGCGCCAGCACCAGGGCGGCGTAGTCGGGGCGCAACACGTGCGCACCCTCGCCGGCACGGGTCGCCGCGGGCGGCAGGCGCTTGAACAGTGGGTCGCCCGAAAGGTCCAGGCTGATGCTCGCGCGGCGCTGGCGCAGCGAAAGCAACAGGTGAACGTCGGGATCGGCAGCGTCGACATCGGCGCGACGGCCCGTGGTCTCGGCCAGACGGTCGCACAGCGCGTCCTTGGCGCGCAGGGCCGAGAAGCGCGTGTTGCGCAGCTGCTCGGTCACGCCGCGGGCGGTGATGGCGATGGTGGCGCCGGGGCGGATGACGGTCTCCCAGGCGATGTCGTAAACGCTGTCGTACAGTTCATCGGCATCCTGCGCCTCAAAGCGCCCGAGCACCGCAAACACGCGGCTCGCTAGGCGCGACCACAGACAGGCGCGGTAGCCTTCTTCGAGCTCGCCCTCAAACGTGGCGCGGCCCTTCAGCCGGCGAACATGCGAAAGCCCGAGGCGTTTAAGCTCATCGGCGAGTGCGGACTCAAAGCCTTCGGGGCAGCTTGCGTAAAATTCCATGGGTGACCTCTCTGGTTGCGTCGCTCCATTATATGATGGATGCTTCGTTTGCCCTTATCCTCGAAAGGAACCCATATGATTGATGCGTGTCCCGAACCCGCTGTGCTCTTTTTTGACGTGGACGGCACGCTGACGTCGTTCGATCCCGACAACATGACCGACAAGGACTTTTCGGCGGTTCGCCCCTCGCAGGCGGTCGTCGAGGCGTTTCATCGTCTGCGCGACGCGGGACACAAGGCGTTTATCTGCACGGGTCGCCCCCTGTGGCTCATCGCCGATAGCTTGCGTGCGCTCGACCCCGCGGGCGTCGTTGCCATGGCGGGCGCCACGCTCGAGGTCGAGGGCCGCGTGGTGTATGAGGACTGCTTTGACGAAGACATTGTTGAGGAGCTGGCACGCCGTATGGCCGCGGCAGGGATTGAGGCCTTTCTCGAGACCAACGTGGCTACTTTTGCCCTGGAACCCGCGGGTGTTGAGCAGTCGTCTCTGATCGGCACTTCTGTGGTGCACAGCACCGAGGAAATGCGCGTCGACGGCCGTCTGCGCGTGGGCAAGGTGGGCATCGTCGCGAGCGACCTGGCTCGCGTGGCCAACGATGATGGCTTTATCGATCGCGAGTTTGAGCTGTGCAACACCGGTGGTCAGAATCGCGAGCTGAGCCCCAAGGGCATCGACAAGGGCGTGGGCGTGGCGCGAGCGCTGGAATACCTGGGTCGCACCGGCAACGCGCGCACCTTTGGCTTCGGCGATTCGGGTAACGACCTGGGCATGCTCGCTGCGGTCGAGACGGCCGTGGCCATGGGCAACGCCATGCCTGAGGTCAAGGCGGTCGCCGACTACGTGACCGACGATGTCGCACACGACGGCACCGTCACAGCGATGCAGCATTTCGGCCTCATCTAATGAATCCCGCGTTCTGACGTTTGCTCAAACTGCGACTCTTTGCTTTTGCATGCTCAATCGATTTATCAATCCAAACACTGAGGTGTTTATACCGTTCGCCGAGAAGATAAAAAACCGCAGTTCACGCCTTGATAAACGTAGGTAAAGTGTTTAGCAGTTTATCGGCCGTATGCTAACGAAAGGAATCAGGCAGATGGCAATCAAGGTGTTCGCTGACGGTGCAAACCTCGAAGGCATGCTCGACATGTACGAGAACGGCAACGTTCAGGGTTTCACGACCAACCCGTCCCTTATGAAGAAGGGCGGCGTGACGGATTACCGCGCGTTTGCCAAAGAGGTTTTGGCCCACATCACCGATGTATCCGTGTCGTTTGAGGTCTTTGCCGACGACGTCGAGACCATGGAGGTCGAGGCCCGCGAGATCGCTACCTGGGCCGAGAACGTCTACGTCAAGATTCCGTGCGTGACCACCAAGGGCGAGTCCACCGCCGAGCTTGTCCGCAAGCTTTCCGCCGACGGCATCAAGGTCAACGTCACTACCATCTTTACGCCTAAGCAGGTCGATGAGATGGTCGAAGCCGTTGACACCGAGACGCCGTCCATTATCTCGCTCTTTGCCGGCCGTATCGCCGATACCGGCGTCGACCCCATTCCGTTTATGACGGAGTCGGTCAAGAAAGCCGCCGCCAAGCCCAACTGCGAGGTCCTGTGGGCGTCCACGCGCGAGCTCATCAACATTTACCAGGCCGAGGCCTGTGGTTGCCAGATCATCACGGTGCCCAACAGCATCCTGGCCAAGCGCAAGAACATCGGCCGCGACCCGTACGAGGTCTCGCTCGACACCGTCCGCGGCTTTGCCAAGGATATCGCCTCGCTCGGCTTTCATATTCTGCCGTAAGCAAGGGTACCCCCTGTAGCGACGTGCAAAATCGCGAGTATTCAGCAAGGTAAAGGTCTTTATCAGTTAACCGAAGCATGGAACGGCCCCCGTTTTGGCTCTGACGACGCTAAAACGGGGGCTGTTTTTTGCTTTTTCGTCTCTGAGGGGCATCCGGAACGGTGGAATTTGCAGAATACTCGCGATTTTGCACGTCGCTACAGGGGGTACCCCTGCTTTGGCGGTTTACTTCCCCTGTACCATGGTGAGCGAGATCTTCTTGCGGTCGCGATCGACCTTTTCGACCCACACCTTGACCGTGTCACCGACGCGCACCACGTCGCTCGGGTGCTTGACAAAGCGGTTGGCCAGCTTTGAGATATGCACGAGGCCGTCCTGGTGCACGCCCACGTCGACGAAGGCGCCAAAGTCCACAACGTTGCGCACCGTGCCCTTGAGTTCCATACCGGGCTCCAGGTCGTCGATGGAAAGTGCCGAGCGGCTAAAGACCACCTCGGGCGCGTCGTCGCGCGGGTCGCGACCAGGCTTCTTGAGCTCGTTGACAATGTCGATGAGCGTGAGGGTGCCGCAGTCCAGGTCGCTTGCCAGCGCCGAGATGCTGCCCAGGCGGCGCTCGATGTCGGGTACGCCGCCGCGGCTGAGCTCACTGGCTTTAACGCCTGCGCGCTCCAGGGCGGCCGTGGCTACCTCGTAGCTCTCGGGGTGGACGCTTGTCGCGTCGAGCGGGTTCTTGCCACCGCTGATGCGCAGGAAGCCCGCGGCGTTGAGATATGCCTTGGGTCCCAGTTTGGGGACCTTCTTAAGCTGGCGGCGATCGGTAAAGGCACCGTTTTCCTCGCGGTAGGCCACGATATTCTTGGCCACGCTCGGCGTGATGCCCGATACGTATCCCAGCAGGCTCGCGCTTGCGGTGTTGACGTCGACGCCCACGCGGTTGACGACGTCCTCCACCACGTGGCCCAGGGTGCGCGAAAGCTCGGCCTGGTCAAGGTCGTGCTGGTATTGGCCCACACCGATGGACTGGGGCGGAATCTTAACGAGCTCTGCCAGTGGGTCCTGCAGGCGTCGACCCAGGCTCATGGCGCCGCGCACGGTGACGTCCAGGTCGGGATACTCCTGGCTCGCGAGCTCGGAAGCGGAGTACACCGACGCGCCGGCCTCGTTAACGATGGTGTAGCGAAGGCTGGGCGCCTGCTCGGCGATGAACTCCGAGACGACTTCTTCGGTCTCGCGGCTGGCGGTGCCGTTGCCGATGACGATGGTGTTGACGCTGTCCTTCTTGACGAGGCGGGCGAGCTCGCGCTTGGTGCCGGCGACGTCGTGGCGCGGCTTGGTGGGGTAGACCACGCCGTGGTCGAGCAGCTTGCCGGTCTCGTCCATGACGGCGACCTTGCAGCCGGTGCGGTAGCCCGGATCGAGCGCGAGCACGCGGGCGCCGCGCACGGGGCGTGCCGAGAGCAAGCCCTCAAGGTTCTTGGCAAAGACGTTGATGGCCTCGGTCTGGGCGCGAACGGTGAGCTTGGCGCGGGCCTCGCGCTCCAGCGAGGGGGCCATGAGGCGCTTGTAACCGTCGGCGATGGCGGCATCGAAGACGGGCGCGAAGACGCCCTGGCGTCGGGGCCAACGGCTGCCGAGGCGTGCCGTGGCGGCAGCGCCGTCGACGTTCACGCGCACGCGGAGCTTGCCCTCGCGCTCACCGCGGTCGATAGCCAGCACGCGGTGGTTGGGTATACGGCGCAGCGGCTCATCATAGCTGTAGTAGGGCTCGTAGGGAGTCTTTTCGGCGGGGTCGGTGGCCTCGACGATGATGTCGGCGGTGTTTTGCGTAAAGGCGCGCAGGTCGGCGACGTTCTCGGGGTCTTCGGCCACCGTCTCGGCCACGATGTCCGCCGCCCCGGCGAGCGCCTTTTCGGGCGTGTTGAAGCCGGCGTCCTCGTTGACGTAGGCCGCGGCGGTGTCGAGCGCGCTGCCCTTGGCCGAGGCCTGCATGATGATCATGTTGGCAAGCGGCTCCAGGCCTGCCTCGCGGGCCTTCTGTGCGCGGGTCATGCGCTTTTTGCGGTAGGGCTTGTAGAGGTCCTCGACACGCTGGAGCTGCGTGGCCTCGCGAATCTGCTGCTCAAGCTCTGGCGTAAGTTTGCCCTGGGCGTCGATGAGCAGAATGACGTCCTCTTTGCGCTGCTCAAGATTGCGCAGGTAAGACAGGCGCTCGTCGAGTGCGCGCAGGGCGACGTCGTCCATGCCGCCCGTTGCTTCCTTGCGGTAGCGCGAGATAAAGGGGATGGTGTTGCCCTCGTCGATGAGCTTGACGGCTGCCTCGATGTTGGCGGCCTTAAGGTTGAGCTCGCGGGCAAGCTGGGCGATAAGATCCATGGGACTCCTTGCGTTTAAGGTGCGTTTGCAGCACAGGGCTACCAAGGATACCACCCGTCCCAAAAGACTGTTTTGGAGCCGCGCCACGAAAACGACCCGTCTACTACGTTTGAACCGTATGGGTCGACCATCCCCCGGTTTTCCGAAAATACGCAAGCCGTCTACCTGCGGTTTTTATTTCGCGAAATTCTGTATGGTTAAGGGTGGTCGGTTAAACGTAGTAGATAGGCCCATTTCGTGGCGAACGAATCAAGCCGAGGTGCAAAATAGCCCCCGCCCCAGAAAAATCGTCGGCAAGGTAGCAAAATGCCCCACGGGCAGGAGGCTGCTCGCGGGGCAAAGAAGAGGGGCTTGTTGGTGGCGGGCCGAGGCGCTCGGCGGGGAGTTTGCCGCGGCCCGCTCTTAAGGCATTACAGCTCAACGAGCTGGCCGGTCTCGGCGGCCTCCTTGATGGCGTTGAGAAGCGTGAGCGTCTTGACGTTATCGGCGGGGGTCACGACGGGCTCGACCTCGCGGCGGACAACCTTCACAAAGTGCTTGAGCTGCATCTTGTGCGGCAGTGCCGGGTCGACGGCCGGAATCTCCATCTGCAGCGGCTTGTGCCAGTTAGAGGCGCCGTCGTAGGAGAACTGGTGCAGGCGGGGCAGCGAAAGGGCGCCCTTGGTGCCGCCGATAAAGTAGGCGTCGGCGTCGAAGGGGCGGTACTGCGGATCCTCGCGAGCGGTCGCCTCCCAGTTCCAGGGGCTGGCGGTGGCGTCAGAGATGGTCATGCTCGCGAGCGCGCCGTCGGCAAAACGGACGTTGACCACGGCGGAGTCCTCGGTCTCAAAACCGCGGGCGGCGCTGGACTGCATACCCTGGACGGCAACGGGCTCGCCCAGCAGGTAGCGGAGCAGGTCGACGTCGTGCACCAGGTTGACCAGGATCGGGCCGGCACCCTTCTTGCGGCGCCACTCGACATCGAAATACTCGTCATTCTTATAGATCATGTAGTGGAAGCTCGACACGGTGAGCTTGCCCAGCTCGCCAGACTCGATGATCTCCTTGGCCTTGTTGACGAAGGGGTTGTGGCGACGGTGCTGACCCACGAGCACGGGCACGCCGGCGGTTTCGGCCTCGGCGGCGAAGGCCTGGGCATCCTCGAGATCGTTGGAGATCGGCTTTTCGACCAGCGGCACGATGTTGCGCTTCACAGCCTCGCGAGCAACGCCTAGGTGCAGGTCGTTGGGGGTAGCGATAATGACGGCCTCGGGCTTGATCTCGTCCATCATCTGGGCGGGATCGGTGTAAAACGGCACGCCGGCGGCCTCGGCCGTGGCGCGGGCGCCCTCAAAGGCGTCGGCGATGGCGACGAGCTCGGCCTCGGGCTCCTCGGTGACAAAGCGGATGTGGTTGCGGCCCATGGCGCCGGCGCCGATAACGGCAATGCGGACGGGGTTGAGCTCAGACATTTCGACTCCTTAATACTGGTGACCGGTGGAATGCGACAAAGGGGCTGTCCCTTCGTCGCATCGGTAAAACTAGGCGGACTTCTTCTTGCTGTCGGAGACCATCATGTAGACGGTGAGCACGACGGCGATGGCGGCGATCACAATAGCGCCGTAGAAGGACTGCTGGTAGGCGGCGCTGCCGGCCTCGGCGTGATACAGCACGGCGGTGATGGGCTGGCTGATCCAGGTGGAAGCGGCGTAGCCCAAAAACATGATGCCGTAGTTGACGCCGATGTTGCTGGTGCCAAAGGCGCCACCGGTGAGCGGCGGGTAGATGACGAGCAGAGCGCCAAAGCTAAAGCCGAGCAGGGCGAGCGCCACAAAGAACATGCTCTGCGTAAAGCTCATCGACATGATGACGAGGGCGACGATGGTGACGACAAGGCTGATGAGCAGCGACTTATAGGCGCCGAGCTTGTCGATGATCTGGCCAAAGGACAGACGACCGACCAGGTTGGCGCAGGTGTTGACGGAGACGACCACACCGCCGAGGGCGACGGCCGCGGCGCTCGTGGGGTCGGCGAAGAGCTGGACGGCGGCGATGGAGGCAACCTTGCCCACGAGCAGGGTGCCCGCGGTGGCGGCAAAGGCGAAGGTGACGATGAGGACCCAGAAGCGCGGGGTCTTGACCATCTCGCCCGGGGTGAGGTCACCGAAGGTGCCGGCGTGCGCGCCGCCCTTGGGGGCCTCGAAGCCCTCGGGCAGCCAACCGGCCTCGGGGGCCTTCAGGAACAGGGCGGAGGCGGCGATCGTCACAAAGAAGATGACGCCGAGTGCCTTGAGGGCGCCAAAGATGCCCAGGCTCGGGATGAGCAGCGAGGCGAGTACCGGGGACAGCACGGCGGGGCCGGCGGTCGAAGCGGCCAGGGTGATGCCGGAGGCGAGACCCTTCTTGTCGATGAACCACTTTTGGCCGGTGGTGAGCGCGGGGTTGTAGCCCAGGCCGTTGCCGATGGCGGCGACGAGCGAGAACCACAGGTAGAACTGCCACGGCTCGGTGACGGTGCCGGACATGAACCAGCCCACGCCGTAGCACACGGCGGCGGCGATCACGACGTTGCGCGGGCCGATCTTATCGGAGATACGGCCGGCGAAGATGCCCGTCACGGCCATGATGGTCTGAAAGACCGGGAACGCCCAGGTAAGGGCGCTGGACCACTCGGGGTAGACGGCGAGCAGGTTCTTGCTCACGACGGAATACAGCGCGATGGAGCTGATGAAGAACATGGTGACGCACGCGGCGGAAAGCACGACGGCGCGACCCTTGTTGGAGTTGGTGGAAGCCATTGGACTCTTTCTAATCGATACGGGGGAGGAGCGGGCGTGTCCGCGGAGCCTCCCTGTCAGGTTGGTTTACTGGTCGGTCGGCTTGGCGACGCCGGACTCATCGGACCAGAGCTCGACACCCTTGTTCTTAAGGTAGTTGTCGGCATAGGCGCGACGGCCGCCGGGTTTGGCGGTGAGGTCGCCCATCATGTTGGAGAAGCCGCCGTCGACCTTGATGGCGTCGCCGGTGGTAAAGTCCGAGCGCTTGGACGCCAGGAACATGACGGCGTTGGCGATATCGCTGACCTCACCGATGCGGCGCGTGGCGATCAGGCGGCTGCGGCTCTTCTCGACCTCGGGGTCGGCGTAAAAGCTTGCCGACATGGGGGTCTTGACGAAGCAGGGCTCGACGCAGTTGGAGCGCACGCCGTAGGGACCCCACTCGGCAGCCAGCATCTTGGACATCATGTTGACGCCCGCCTTGGTGGAGCTGTACACGCCCGAGAACGTCTCGGGGGAGTGGCTGGCGACGGTCGAGATGTGAACTAGGCGGCCCTGGCCGGCCTTGATCATCTCGCGACCAAAGCGCTGCGAGGTGATGAAGTAACCGGTGAGATTGACGTTGAGCACCTGCTCCCAGTCGCTCAGCGGCAGGTCTTCCATGGCTGCGAAGCGCAGGATGCCGGCGGTGTTGACGAGGACGTCGACACGGCCGAAGTTGGCGATAGTGGCATCGACGGCGGCCTGAACCTCGGCCTCGTCGGTGGCGTTCATCTTGTAGCCCTCGGCGTGGATGCCAAACTCGGCGGCGAGGTCGGCGGCAGCGGCCTTGACCTTTTCCTCGTCCAGGTCGAGCAGGACGACGTTGGCGCCGTTGCGGGCGAACTCGCGGCAAATCTCGACGCCCATACCGCCGAGCGCGCCAGTCACGGCGCAGACATCGCCCTCGAGCTTAAGCCAATTGCTCATAGGAACTTCCCTTCTTGTGCCTCCCGGTGGGTCGTTCCCATTAATCGACCCACGTGGTTTTCGCAGGTTATCGTATGCTTTGCATTTGCGCAGGTGAATTGCATATTTGTTAGAATGGCGTTAACCGTAGGTTTACACTGTGCGATGCAGTTTATTCTCAATTGAGCGCGTGACCTGCGAAAACAACCCCCTTCGGCAGTTCATTGCCATGCGTCTGGAAACGGGAGATTGACGTGTACGATCGACGACTTGAGGCCATATCGGCCGCCGCGGAGCTGGGAAGCTTCTCGCGTGCGGCGGCAAAATTGCGCGTGTCGACCCCGGCGCTCGTCAAGCAGGTGTCGGGCTTCGAGGCCGAGTTTGGTATCACGTTGTTCGAGCGCTCGCATTCGGGTGTTAAGGTGACGCCGGCGGGCGCTCTGCTGGTGGACGATGCACGTTCGATCATGCGGCAGTCCGAGGACGCGCTACGCCGTGCCCGACGCGCGGCGGGCGATGGCGGGGCCGTGCGTCTGGGCGTATCGATGATGTGTCCGGGGCGCCAAACGCTGTCGATGTGGACGGGCGTACACGAGCTGGAGCCATCGTTGCGCTTCGAGATCGTGCCGGTAAGCGACCTCTATGACGAGCGCGAGACCGTCATGCGCAGCCTCGGTCGCGAGGTCGATGTGGTGCAGTCGAGTTTTTCGACCCCACGCTGGGGTGATGCCTGCCAAAAGCTCCGCATCGTTAACGTGCCGTTTTATATCGACCTGCCGCGTACGAGCCCGCTGGCGCGCAAGACGCGCATCACGGTTGCCGACTTAGAGGGCATGCGCCTGCGCGTGCTCCGCCACGGCAACGACGCTATGGACAGCCTGCGTATCGATCTGTTGGCAGACGGCGGCGTGGACGTGATCGATGTGGACAGCTTCGACTTTGCGCTCTTTAACGAGGCGGAGGAAAAGGGCGACGCGGTGCTCACCTGCGGGGCGTGGTCGGGGGTGCACCCAGCCTTTGTGGGCGTGCCGTTCCTGTGCGGCCGCGAGGTGCCGGTCTTTCTGCACTACCCGCTCGAGCCCACCCTCCAAGTCCAAAAATTTGTCAACGCCATGGCACAACTTCTCAAATAGCTATCGTGTCGATGATTCTTTAATCCCCGTCCTAGAAAAATCATCTGGTAGAGTTGACCTCACGTGAATTTCAGCACACTGTGTGCTACCTGCACTTTTGTCATTTGAGGAGTGAACTTGTGAATACTTCTGTCGCCAAGAAAGCCAGTCGGGCGATGCGCCTGCTCATGATGGTGCTCACGGCAGTTCTCATCTTCTTCTTCATTAATGTTATGCTGCTCGTCTCCGATATCCAGGGCACGGCGCGCGTGGTCAACTACGCCGGTCTTGTGCGCGGTACCACGCAGCGAATCGTTAAGCTCGAGGACGCGGGCCAGCCTCAAGACGACCTGCTCAAAGCCGTGGATTCATACATCAACGGTTTGCGTTACGGAAGTGACGACCTCAACCTCGTCCGTCTCGACGACGATGAGTATCAGGCAAAGATGACCGAGCTTGCAAATTATTTTGATGAGCTTTGCGCCGAGATTAGCCGCGTGCGCGAAGTCGGCTACGAGAGCACCGACATCATCTCCATGAGCGAGGAGTTCTTTGGCATTTGCGACGATGCTACGCGACTCGCAGAGGACTACTCTCAGGAGAAGGCGTCGGCGCTCAACTATCTCGAGGGCTTGGTGATCATCGACATCGTGGGCTTGGTGGCGACCTTTGCGGTCGAACTTGTTCGCGCGGTGCGCACTGCCGCGCTCAACCGCGAGCTGCAGAGCAAAGTCTATCTCGACGAAGCCACGGGACTGCCCAACAAGAACAAGTGCGAGGAAATCTTGGGGCAGGAGCGGCCTGTCTCCGCGGAGGCGCCCGTTGCGGTGTGCGTCTTCGACCTTAACAATCTGCATACGGTCAATAACAACTTCGGCCACGAGAAGGGCGACGAATACATCCGTTCTTTTGCCCAGCAGCTGGGGCGCGTGGCGTCCGAGACTTGCTTTGTGGGCCGCGACGGCGGCGATGAGTTTATCGCGGTGCTGCGGGATGCCGATCGGGCTGCCGTGGAGTCCTGTCTCGCTCGGGTTCGTGCGAACGTGAACGAGTATTCCGAGGCTCATCCCGACATGCCTATCAGCTATGCGGTGGGCTACGCGCTTTCCAGTGATTTTGATGAACCGCCTACGATGCGCGAGCTCTTTTCCCAGGCCGACAAAAACATGTGCATCGACAAGAACCGCGTAAAGACAGCTGAGGCAGCCGGGCTGCAACGCGAGGAACGGTAAGCTTGTAACAAAGGGCATAGAAAAGCCTCCGCAGCTCGTGTGGCTGCGGAGGCTTTATTCGTTGCGGTGCATTGTGTTTGGGTCGTTGAGATGAGTCGATTTGCCCCGAAAGAGGAGGGCATTGACCTTAGGGTCATGCCCGACGAATGAGCGGCAAATCGGCCATCTCGGCGGGCCGAACTACTCCAGCTCAAACGCTCCGGTATAGAGCTGGTAGTAATACCCGCGCTTGGCGATCAGCTCGTCGTGGTTGCCACGCTCGATAATGCGGCCGTGGTCCAGGCAGATGATCGCGTCGGAGTTGCGCACGGTGGAGAGGCGGTGCGCGATGACAAACGTTGTGCGACCTTCCATGAGCTTGTCCATGCCGGCTTGCACGATGGCCTCGGTGCGGGTGTCAATGCTCGACGTGGCCTCGTCCAGGATCATTGCCGGCGGATCGGCGACGGCGGCGCGTGCGATCGAGATCAGCTGGCGCTGGCCCTGCGACAGCTGGGCGCCGTTGCCGGTGAGCATCGTGTCGTAGCCGTCGGGCAGTCGGGTGATAAAGTCGTCCGCGCCCGCGAGCTTTGCTGCCGCGATGCACTCCTCGTCGGTGGCATCCAGATTGCCGTAGCGGATGTTATCCATCACGGTGCCGGTGAACAGGTTTACGTCCTGCAGCACCACGCCCAGCGAGCGGCGCAGGTCTGCCTTGCGGATCTTGTTGACGTTGATGCCGTCGTAGCGAATCTTGCCGTCGGCGATGTCATAGAAGCGGTTGATGAGGTTGGTGATGGTCGTCTTACCGGCACCGGTGGCGCCGACAAACGCGACCTTCTGGCCCGGCTTGGCAAACACGGACACGCCGTGCAGCACCTCGTGGTCGGGCGTGTAGCCAAAGTCGACGTTGTCCATGACCAGGTCGCCACGCAGCGGCACGTACTCGATCTCGCCGGTTGCGCGGTGCGGATGTTTCCACGCCCACATGCCAGTGTGGTGGTCGGCCTCCTCGAGCTGCCAGGTATCGGGGTTCACCTGAGCGTTGACAAGCGTCACATAGCCTTCGTCGGCTTCGGGCTCCTCGTCGATGAGCTCAAAGATACGGTCGGCGCCGGCGAGGCCCATGACCACGGCGTTGATCTGCTGCGAGATCTGGCCGATCTGTCCACAGAACTGCTTGGTCATGTTGAGGAACGGCACCACGACGGCGATGGACAGCGCCATGCCCGAGATGCTCAGGTTGGGCACGCCCAGCGCTAGGAAAATGCCGCCGGCCAGTGCGACCAGCACGTAGAGCAGGTTGCCCAGGTTCATAAGGATGGGCATGAGGATGTTGGCGTACATGTTGGCCTTCTGCGAGACCTCGAAGAGCTTTTCGTTGCGCTCGTCAAAATCGGCTTCGGCGGCAGACTCGTGGCAGAATGCCTTGACGACCTTCTGGCCGTTCATGACTTCCTCGATATGGCCCTCGACAACGCCGAGCTCGGTCTGCTGCGCAATAAAGAAGCGCGCGGAGTTGGAGCCGAGCAGCTTGGTCATAAAGGTCATAAAGGCGACGCCGGCAATAATGACCAAGCACATCCACACGCTGTAGTACAGCATGATAAAGAACACCGTGACGATGACGATGACCGTCATGAGCAGGTTGGGCAGCGACTGGCTGATCATCTGGCGCAGCGTGTCGATGTCATTGGTGTAGTGGCTCATGATGTCGCCGCGCTGGTGCGTGTCGAAGTAGCGGATCGGCAGGTCCTGCATGCGGTTGAACATCTTCTCGCGCAGCTTCTCCAGCGAGCCCTGCGTGACGATGGCCATGGCGCGGTTCCAGAAGAGCGAGGACAGGATGCCGATGCCGTAGATGCAGGCGAGGGTGGTCACGAGCTGTGCGATCTTGGGCTGCGCGGCTCCCCAATCGCCCGACTGCCACGATTCGCTAATAATCTGCAGGGCGCTCTGAAGGAAGGTCGCGCCGATGGAGTTGATGATGGCGCAGAGCACCACGCCGGCGACGACGAGGGGCAAAAGCACGGGGTAAAAGCCAAAGAGCGTCTTGATGAGGCGCGATATGGTGCCGCCCTTGCGGTTGAGCGCGCGCTCGGCGGTCGTTGCCTTACTCATGTGCCTCGCCTCCTTCCTGGGTCTGAGCTTGCGTTACGGATGCCTCGGTGTCGGCCTCGACGGCCTCTTCGCCCTCGGCAGACATCTTGTTCTGCGAGGTAAAGGTCTCGCGGTAGATCTCGCTCGTCTTGAGCAGCTCGTCGTGGTTACCGATCTGCGCGATGCGGCCGCCCTCCATGACGATGATGCGGTCTGCGTCCTGCACGGAGCTAATGCGCTGGGCGATGATGAGCTTGGTCGTGTTGGGCAGATAGCTTGCCAGCCCTGCGCGAATCTTGGCGTCGGTCTTGGTGTCGACGGCGCTCGTGGAGTCGTCCAGGATCAAGATCTTGGGGCGACGCAGCAGGGCACGCGCAATGCACAGGCGCTGCTTCTGACCGCCGGAAACATTGGAGCCGCCCTGTTCGATCCAGGTGTCATAGCCCTTGGGGAAGCCGTCGACAAACTCGTCGGCGCAGGCCAGATGCGCGGCCTCGCGGACCTCTTCGTCGGTGGCGTTCGGGTCGCCCCAACGCAGGTTCTCGGCAATCGTGCCGCTAAACAGCACGTTTTTCTGCAGCACCATGGCCACCTGGTGGCGCAGGGCGTCCAAGTCGTAGTCGCGTACATCCACGCCGCCCACGCGCACGGTACCCTCGGTGGCGTCGTACAGGCGGGCGATGAGGTTTACGAGCGTGGACTTGGCCGAGCCGGTGCCGCCGATGATGCCGATGGTCTCGCCGCTCTTAATGTGCAGGTCGATATCGTCGAGCGCCTGGCGCTTCGCATGCGCGGAATACTTAAAGCTCACGTGGTCAAAGTCGATGGAGCCATCGGCGACCTCGAGCACGGGCTCGGCGGGATCGGCGATCGTGGGCTCGGCGGCCAGCACCTCGGTGATGCGGTGCGCCGATTCGTCGGCCATGGTCACCATGACAAAGATCATCGATAGCTGCATCAGGCTCATGAGGATTTGGAAGCCATAGGTAAAGATCGAGGAGAGCTGGCCCACGTCGAACAGCGTGCCCTGGCTCGTGATGATGAGCTTGGAGCCCAGGTAGATGATGACGACAAACGCGCCGTTGACGCAGATGTTCATCATGGGGTTGTTAAAGGCAAGCAGCTTCTCGGCGCGGGTGAAGTCCATCTGGACGTCGCGTGCGGCGGTCGCGAACTTCTCCTTCTCAAAGTCTTCGCGCACGTAGCTCTTGACCACGCGCATGCCGGTGACGTTTTCCTCGACGGACTCGTTAAGGGCGTCGTACTTGTGGAACACGCGCGAGAAGATGGGACGCACCTTAAAGATGATAAAGAACAGCCCAAAGCCCAGCAGCGGAATGATGACCAGGTAGACCATGGCGACGCTGCCGCCCATGATAAATGCCATGGTAAAGGCGAAGATCAATACCAGCGGCGCGCGCACGGCGATACGGATGATCATCATAAAGGCCTGCTGCACGTTGTTGATATCGGTGGTCAGGCGCGTGACGAGCGAGGAGCTCGAGAACTCATCGATGTTGGCAAAGCTGAACGTCTGGATCTTGTAGAACAGGTCGTGACGCAGGTTCTTAGCGAAGCCGCAACTCGCATGGCTGCAGGTGACGCCGGCAGCGGCGCCAAAAGCAAGCGACGTCAGCGCGATGAGCACCAAAAAGCCCGCGGTGGGAAGCATCTCGGCTACGGTGGTGCCATCTTTGATGGCGTCGATCAGGTTGGCGGTGATAAATGGAATCAGCATCTCGCAGAGCACCTCGCCAAGCACGAGCAACGGCGTGGCAACGGTGACTTTTATATAGTCGCGGATGCTGCCCATGAGGGTTTTAATCATCCAGTTCCTCCCAGGTTACACGGATTTTCTCGAGCATTTCGGCGAGCTGCTCGCGCTCGTCGTGGGTGAGGGCACCAAAGGCCTGCTCTCTAAAGCGAATGCGGGCTGCCTGCTCAACGCGGGCCTTTTCCCATCCCGCATCGGTCAGGCGGATGGTGAGCTGCCGACGGTCTTTGGGATTGCGACTGCGCTCGATAAGACCGCCCAGTTCGAGCTTGGACAGAATCTCGGAAAGGGACCCCGGCTTGAGGTCGAAGTGCATGCCGAGCTCCTGTTGGGACAGCTCGCCGGTCGGCTGCTTGGCGAGTAGGCAGACAATAGGCGCCTTGCCAGATATGCCGCCGCCGTGAAAATGCATGTAATGGCCGCAAAACCCCAGCCCATGGAGGATTCTCTTGGCGAGACGGTCCTCCTTGGACTGAGTCTCGGGCTCGCCTGCCGGCTGCGAGGGGTCGTCGCCGGGTTCATGCGGATGGGCGTGTGGTTCAACACACATATCTAAGCTTCGCTCCTTTCTTTAGTTAGGTAGATGAATTGTTTTGTGCCTAACTAATCTAGGAGCGTGAGAAATAAATGTCAAGGTACCAAACTTATTAAGTTACGGCGTTTTGCCAAACGCCGTAACCGCTCGACGCTGCAAGCGTTCCTAAGCGGCAATCTGACGTTCAATCGTCGGGCATGGCCACAAGGCCTATGCCCCCATTTCCGAAACCTTTCCGCAACAATGTGGCCTCCGCGGCGCCAGCACCCGTTCACAACGTTCCCTGCGCTACACTTAGTCGCACTGTGGCGCCGCTGCGCCGTGCCCGAACCAAGGGAGACCCTCATGAAGAACACTCAGCTGCTGCTGATCAACGATATGTGCGGCTACGGCAAGGTTGCGCTTTCCGCCATGCTGCCGGTGCTGTCGCACATGGGCTACCGTATCCATAACCTGCCGACGGCACTTGTGTCCGATACGCTCAACTATCCCAAGTTCTACATTCACGACACCACGGAGTACGTGCGCCAAAGCCTCGCTATCTGGGAGGAGCTCGGCTTTGAGTTCGACGCTATCTCGACCGGCTTTATCGTGACCGAGGAAGAGACGCGCATCATTTCGGACTTCTGCCACCGTCGCGCGCAAAAGGGTACCAAGGTGTTCGTCGACCCCATCATGGGCGACAACGGCAAGCTCTATGCCGGTGTGCCCGAGTCCACGATTGGCCTTATGCGGCACCTGCTGGAGTGCGCAGACTACGCGGTGCCCAACTACACCGAGGCCTGTCTGCTCACCGATACGCCTATCGCCGAGCAAATTACGCCCGACGAGGCCCGTGCTCTTGTGGATGCCGTGCGTGTCCTGGGCGCCAAGTCGGTGGTCATTACGAGCGCTGTGGTCGACGGTGCGAATGTCGTCATCGGTTACGACCACGTGGCGGGGGAGTACTTCACGATTCCCTTCGACCTGATCCCGGTCTATTTCCCGGGCACGGGCGACACGTTTTCGGCGGTGCTCGTCGGCCGCGTTATGGCAGGTTGGAGTCTGCAGCGCGCGACGAGCGATGCCATGCGTGTGGTAGCGGAGCTCATCGAGCGCAATGCCGACCAGGAGGATAAGTCCGCCGGCCTTCCCATCGAGGCCTGCCTGGATGTGATTGACCATGAGTAACGCCGACGAGAGCAGCACCGAGGCGGCGGGCGAGAACAAGCCGCTCGGTGCCCCGCGCGGCAGGCGCCCACGTATTCGTATTAGCTGCGTGGACCAGCTGGGCACATGCCGCTGCCATCACGGGCACAAGCCGGGTGACGTCTTCGACTTCGACCGCGACCGCGGCAAGATGTGCGCCATGGCCTGCCATGTGGGCTTTCCCTATATCGATATCCTGCGCTATGGCGGAACCGTGCCTGGCAACGAGCCTGGTACGGCAAAGTTCTGCTGCCCCGAGGTCGATACGCTGAACGTCTGGCTCGCTGAGGTTGTCGACGAGTAATCGAGCGAATCAATCGAGCGAGGTTTTTCTCCCTCAATAATAACGAGCGTGGATTTTCTCCCGTTTAGCGCGCGCTTGAACGCTCAAAGTGGGAGATCATCCACGCTCGTTTTATGCCGATGGCGTGGCACGTGCGTCCGCGTGCTCGCTTGCCTATAACTGCTCGAGCATAGCGGTGCAGCCGGCGAGCACATCGCGGTAGGTGGCATCGAAGTTGCCGGTGTACCAGGGATCGGCCACGTCGCCGGGACGATCGGTCCAATCGAGCAGGCGCGAGATCTTGCTATCGGGATCGCTGCCAAAAATGCGACGCAGACCGCGCGCGTTCTCGGCATCCATATAGACAATGTGGTCCCAGTCACCATACTCCGCGCGACGCACCTGGCGCGCACGGTGGGCAACGACAGGAATCCCGACTTCACGCAGCTTGGCAACGGTGCCACGATGCGGCGGATTGCCGATTTCCTCGGTCGACGTTGCAGCGGAATCAATGACAAACTCCGCCTCGCGTCCAGCGCGGCGCACCAGCTCGGTAAACACGGACTCAGCCATCGTCGAGCGACAGATGTTCCCATGACAGATAAACAGTACGCGTTGCATATGCGGTTTCCTTTCGATCGCCATCATCGAGCTCGAGTATCGCATCTACGCCTGCACCCTCGCCCGCTTGCGCTCCCAGCGAGCCAACTTAATCGTCACCAGCGTGAGCGCCCAGGCCACAAGCGAGAACACGGCACCAACCGCGCCAACGTAGGCAATGCCAACTCCGCTTACCACGGCGCCGCCCACCGCGGTGCCAAACGAAATGCCGACATTAAACGCCATGGGCTCAACCGAACTCGCGAGCACCATCGACTTAGGATGACGGTTGCGTGCCACGTCCATAAAGTGCGTGATGCACGACACCGAGAACAGGTACATAAGCATCGCCAAGCTAAAGACAAAGACCAGCGCGAGCGGCATGGCAGCGCCTACGGCAAACAGCCCAAACAATGCCGCCGCCTGCAGCACAAACGTCACAAGCAGCGCCTTCATGCCAAAACGCGCGTCGATCCATCCGCCCAGGATGTTCGAGATCAGGCAGAACACGCCGTAGGCCATAAGCGTGGTACTGGCTTCGACCGTGCCCATGCCCAGCACCTGCTCAAGATAAGGCGTCACGTAGCCGTAGAACACATAGACCGAGCCCACGCCAAACAAAAAGATAAGCATGCCGGTGATGATACTCGGCTCGCGCAGCAGACTCGCCTGCTCGCGAAAGGTGGCGTGCTCGTCGGTTTGCCCAGCGCGCGGCATAAACGCCACGAGCGCTCCGCAGATCAAAACGGCAAAGGTCAGCGCGCCGTACATGGCAACGTGCCAGTCGAGCGTGTCGGCCACAAACTTACCGATCGAGGTCACAAAGACCATCGCCACGGAAAACGCGCCGTACACCACCGAGATGGCAAGCGAAGTTTGCTGCGGGGACAGAAGCTCAGGGATGTACGTCACGCCCACGGCGAGCAGCGCACCCGAGACAGAGCCCAGGATGATGCGCGAGATAAACAGCACCTGGAAGTTGGGCGCCAACGCCATGACCAGGTTGCCGAGCACAAAGACGATGCTATAGCACACGAGCAGCTGGCAGCGGCGAAAACGCCCCGTGCTGAGCGCAAGCACCGGCGTCGCGATGGCGTAGACAAGCGCAAACACGCTGATGAGCTGGCCCGCAGTGGCAAGCGATACGCCGAGTTCCGTCGCCAGGTCACTTTCGATGCCGATAACCACGAATTCGGAGCAACCGAGCGAGAATCCCAACAGCACGAGCAGCGCCAGGCAGAGCTTGGTGCGCGCGGGGGAGAGCGCGGCGGCGGTTGACTTACTTTTAGGCGTGGTTGCGGCGGTCAAGGTTGTCACTCCAATGTCGCATGAATAGGCGGGATTTAATCCCTGCAACTCTAACAGAATGTGACAAAGGGACCGTCCCTTTGTCACATTGCGCTGCCGGCCAGTCGCCCAAACCATCACAACATTCGATGAAAATCTCGAAATCGAGGAAAAGCGTCGAATGTTGTGACGGTTTTCGTGTTCGGCGCGGGTGAGCTTCGGTGTCGTCTGAGGGTATAAGGCTAGCAAGTGTTTATTTGCGAGGCCTAAGGGGCGCCCCGTATGGATATCGATAACTTTGAATGGTGGTATAGCGAGGGCGAGGCTCCGGATGAGGAGTGGGACGAGCCCACGCCGCGTGGCGTGTCGAGCGACGAGGACGAGACCGGCAGCGACGTCGCCGCCGACTCGGACGCCGCCCTCGACCCCGTCGAGCCCCTGACCTTCGAACAAGCCTGGGCCCAGGCCGAGGCAGACGAGGCCAAGGCCGACGCTACGGCCACGCTCGGCGAGCCAGCCGACATGTCGATCTCGCCGGCAAAGACCCCGCAGCCGCGTCACACCATCGATCCCGACAGCACGGCATCCTTCAGCATTCTCGACGTGCCCTCGCAGGGCGCCCAGGCGCCCGCACCCACACGTCGTCCCAATCTGTCTCGCGAGGAAGATGCAGGGCGTCGCTCGCCGCTTGGCCCCATCCTTATCGCCTTTATGGCCGGCGTTATCGCATGCTCGGTAATTGGAAACGTCTGGAGCCATGTCGAACAACAGCGAAAAGACGCCGCCAAGGTCGAGATGTCTGTCGAGCAATCGCTCGGCCGCACGCGCTCGGTACATGTGTCGGTCGAGGTTAAGGACGGCGCGACGTGGGACACCGTGCGCGGCGACAGCCAAATGCTCATTCACATCGTGGGGCGCACGCTCAAAGGGCAGACGATTGACGAGTATCAATACGTCAATTCGGCTGGTGACGGCATCGAGCTCAAGCCCGGCGACTACGAGCTCACGGTCGATGAACCGCCCGTCGCCACCGACGGCACGCGCTTCCGCGCCTCAAAGCGCATGGTCCCCGTGAGCTTTAACTCACAGGCGCCCGACACGGTCGACACCACACCGCAGGGCGGGTTCGACCTTTACGTGGATACCCAGTAGGCGCTCGCCGCTCATTCGGCTATGGCTACTCAATAATCGCCTGCCGTCCCGTCCCGCCGCCAAGAGTGGGACAATAGCCCTCGACACTATTGTTTACTTTTGGAGGAAGTAGCATGTCTACCGTCACTACCATCAAACGCGGCGGCCTCACCGCGGCCATCGATTCCATGGGCGCCCAGCTCACGAGCCTTGCCCTCAACGGCAACGAGTATCTGTGGCAGGGCGACCCCGCCTTTTGGGGCAAGCACGCGCCCATCCTGTTCCCCATTGTGGGCTCGCTGCGCAACAACACGGCAACGTCTGCGGCCGGCACCTGCGAGATGCCGCGCCACGGACTCGCGCGCATTGTCGAGCACAAGCTGGTCGAGGTTTCGGAGGACGGCTCCTCGGTAACGTACGAGATCACCGATACGCCCGAGTCGCTCAAGGCCTTTCCGTTCCACTTTAAGCTCAACATGACCTATGCCCTGACCGGCGACGCCACCCTCACGCAGACCTTTGCCGTCACCAACACCGGCGACGTGGACCTGCCGTTCTCGGTGGGCGGCCACCCCGCATTTAACGTGCCCGCCCCCGATGCCGAGGATGAGGCGTTCGAGGATTACGAGTTGGCGTTTACCGAGGCTTGGACCAACGAGGCTCCCATCATCACGCCCGACGGTCTTATGACGTTCGAGGGCAGCTACAAGGCGCCCGACAACTCGGACGTGCTGCCCATCACGCACCGCAGCTTCGATAACGATGCCATCATGTTCACCGATACTCCGGGCTCCACGCTCACACTGCGCGGCCGCAAGTCGGGCCACGGCGTCAAGATCGACTTTGAGGGCTTTAAGTACATTGGCGTGTGGTCTGCCGCCAACGACGCTCCGTTTGTGGCGCTCGAGCCCTGGACCGGTCATACCACCATGGACACCGAGGACGATGTCTTTGAGCACAAGGTCAACACCATCACCTTGGCTCCCGGCGCTACCGATAAACGTAGCTTTAGCGTCACCTTGTTCTAGAGGTTCCGCCGTTCTAACGAATGGCGGGCCGGTCGACGCTGTGCGCCACCCAGAGCGATAATTTGTCATCCAAAAGGCAAGGCATGACCAGAAGGTCTATGCCTTGCCTTTTTCATGCCAACTTGTTCGCTCTGGGCGGCGCTCGCTGGCATCGCCAAAACATCGACGCTCCCAATGACTACCGTGTGTCTATTAATTTTTCGAGCTTGTGCTGCGCTGCTGGTCGCTGGCGTATATCCTGTTAAGTCGTCAGCATACGATTCAACAGGGAAGGCAGATTATGCATTCTCCCCATCAACGCGACGCGCATCCACAGCCGGTATGCAGCCGTCGCATCTTTTTGGGTAGTGCTCTCGCTGCGAGCGCTTCTGTCGTCGCCGGCGCACTTGCCGGTTGCCAGCGCCCCTCCACGCTGGAAGTAGTTCGGCCCACGACGGGTGGCGGTCGCGACGACCTGTCCGATTCCGTGATCGGCAAGGACAAGATCCGCATCGGCATGGAGGCGGCCTACGCCCCGTACAACTGGCAGGTCTCCGAAGCCAGCGAGTACACCATCCCCATCGACAACGTGCAGGGCGCCTATGCCGATGGTTACGACGTGCAGATCGCCAAGATCGTCTGCAAGGCCCTCGGTGGCGAGCCCGTTGCCGTCAAACAGAGCTTCTCGGGCCTTATCGACTCGCTCAACAACGGCCAGATCGACCTCATCATCGCCGGTATGAGCGCCACGCCCGAGCGCGAGGAGTCCGTCGGCTTTTCCGACCCGTACTTTATCGGTTACTTTGGCCTGTTCGTAAAAGAGGGCTCGCCCTATCAGAATGCGACCAAGCTCAGCGACTTTAGCGGCGCAACGGTCCTCGGCCAAAAGGACACCATGCTCGATACCGTCATCGACGAGATCCCGGGCGTTGTCCACAAAAACCCGGTCGACTCGGTCCCCACGGTGTTTTCGAATCTGCTGCAGGGCACTTGCGACGCCGTGACCTACAACACTGAGAACGAGAAGGGCTATATGGCCCAAAACCCGGGTATCGTGCCGATTCAGTTTGCCGATGGCGAGGGCTTTAAGCAGGAGGTCACGGCAAACGTCGGCTGCCGCAAGGGCTCGGATAAGCTGCTTAAGCTCATCGACAAGACACTCAAGGGCATTAGCCAAGAGGAGCGCGACCAAATGTGGGACGCGTGCCTCGACCGTCAGCCGGCATAGGGAGGCAGCATGAAAACCATTAATCGCCTGGCCTCCTTTATCAAGGCCGACCACCGTTATGTATACCTGGGCACGAGCGTTATCGCGGCGCTCGGCCTGGCGTTTAGCCAGCGCAACCCCACGCCGCTGAGCTTCTTGGCCCCCACGGGCGTGTTCCAAGATTGCCTTTGGGCGATTCTTTGGGCCTGGCTCGTCGTGTCGGCGGCGGCGCTGGTCACCAAGCTCATGCACTGGAACGACTATCGCGAAACGTCGCCGTTCGCCTCCGAGCGTTGCCGCCGTGGCGCACGCCTGGGCAGCTACGTCGTGGTCGCCATCGCGGCGATCTTTTTCGTGGACCGCTGCGTCATGTCATTTATCGACCTGGTACAGGTGAGCATTGTCTCGGATTCCAACCCCAGCGACTTTTTGTCGAGCCTGGTCTACATGACCTACAAGAGCGGGGACTTCTTTATCCGCGGTATCGAGATCACCATCGCGCTTGCCACCTTCGGCACCGTCATCGCATTCTTCCTGGCACTGCTCTTTGTGTTCCTGCGTATTCAGACGTTCGATCGCGTGGACAACGACCTGGTGCGCTTCTTTAAGAGTATCGGCCGCGGCTTTGCGACCGTCTACTCCACCATCGTGCGCGGCACGCCCATGATGGTCCAGGGCCTGCTCATCTATTACGCGGGCTTCACCGTTTTGCGCGGCATGGGCTTCGAGACCGCTCAGGCCAACCAGATTTGGAGCACCTTCACCGCCGGCCTCGTTACCATCTCGCTCAACTCCACCGCCTACATGATGGAGGTCCTGCGCGGCGGCATCGAGTCCATTGATCCCGGTCAGGCCGAGGCAGCACGCTCACTGGGCCTGTCGCAGTGGCAAGCCATGCGCAAAGTCGTGTTCCCCCAGGGCATTAAAAACGCGATCCCGGCGCTCACCAACGAGCTCATCATCAACATCAAGGATTCGTCGGTGCTCTCGGTTATCGGTGTGTTCGACCTCATGTACGCCACCACCACCGTCGCCGGCGTGTACTATCGCCAGATGGAAGTCTACTGCGTGGCGCTCGTGGTCTACCTGATCCTGACGCTCGTGGCGAGCCGCCTGCTCGAGGCCTTTGGCAAAAAGCTCGGCGCCGAGGCTCCGGTCACGCTGCCCAGCTCCAACTAGGCTCAAGACGAGGAGAATCATCATGGCAGATACCGCCATTACCGGCGTTGCGGCCGTCGCACAGACCAATGAGCCGCTCATCCGCGTCGAGGGCCTGCGCAAGAGCTTCGGCTCGCTCAAGGTACTCAAGGGCATCGACCTGTCCGTCAATCCCGGTGAGGTCGTCACCATTATCGGCGCCTCGGGTTCGGGCAAGTCGACCTTCCTGCGCTGCCTCAACCTGCTCGAGACCCCGGACGCGGGCCACATCTGGTTCCACGGCCAGGACCTCACGGCCGAGCGCTGCAACATCAACAAGCTGCGCGAGGACATCGGCATGGTGTTCCAGGGCTTTAACCTGTTCAACAACATGGATGTGCTCGACAACTGCACGCTCGCGCCCGTCACGCTCAAAAAGATGGGCAAGGCCGAGGCCGAGAAGGTCGCGCTGGAGCATCTGACGAGTGTGGGACTCGAAAAATTCGCGCACGCCGCCGTGGGTCGCCTGTCCGGTGGTCAAAAGCAGCGCGTGGCCATCGCTCGTGCTCTATGCATGAACCCGCAGATCATGCTGTTCGACGAGCCGACCTCCGCACTCGACCCCGAGATCGTGGGCGAGGTGCTCGAGGTCATGCGCAAGCTCGCCGCCGACGGCATGACCATGGTCGTCGTCACGCACGAGATGGCCTTTGCCCGCACGGTGTCCGACCGCGTGGTCTTCATGGACAAGGGCGTGGTGCTCGAGGACGCCGCGCCGGCCGAGCTCTTCGGCAACCCCAAGCACCAGCGCACCCGCGAGTTCCTCTCGCGTTATCTCGAGGACAAATAACCGACCGTAAGCGTTTATGTGGCAGGGCCGCTCCGGTGGGGCGGCCCTTGTCGTCACAATCGAAAGGATGTCATGGCCGAGGTTTGGCGCTTCTTTGCGCATGAGGATGATTTTGCCGATTTGGACAAGGCCGGCGCATGCGAGCGCTTGGGCCGTGTGCTGTCGTTTCCGACCATTTCGAGCATGGATGCCGAGGCGGTGGACTGGCAGCCGTTCGACGACCTGCGCGCGTATATGCAGCGGGCTTGGCCGAACGTATTTACGGCGGGTAAGGTCGAACTCATCGATCATTCGTTGCTGGTGACGCTTTCCGGCTCCGACCCTGCACTCAAGCCCGTTGTGCTCATGGGTCACATGGACGTGGTTCCCGTGGTGCCGGGCACCGAGGACGATTGGACGCACGCCCCCTTTAGCGGGCATGTAGACGACACCTACATTTGGGGTCGCGGCGCCATCGATATGAAAGACCAGGTCGCAGGCATTCTCGAGGCGGTTGAGTATGCGCTGGCGCACGGTTGGCAGCACGAGCGCACGCTGCTCCTGGCCTTTGGCCAGGACGAGGAGACTACGCAGTACGGCGCAGGCGCCATCGGCCGCGCGCTCGAGGAGCGCGGCATTGAGCTTGAGTACCTGATCGACGAGGGTGACTACCGCATCGTTCCGGCTGCCGAGTATAGCGCGGGCGAGGGCTGGCTTATGCATGCCGATCTCGCGGAGAAGGGCTACGCCGATATCGTGTTGAGGACGCGTAGCGAGGGCGGGCATTCCTCCAACCCCTACGGTGGCACATCGCTCGAGGTGCTAAGCCGCGCCATTGCCGCAATCTGCGATATCGAATGGCCGGCTCGCGTGACCGATCTGCTTGCCGCGCAGCTTGTCGAGCTGGGGCTCTACACGACGGATGAGATTGCCGCTAATGGAGACGTCATTGTCCGCGACTGCCTCGCCAGCAAAAAGCTCTATCCGCTCGTGACCACCACCTGCGCGCCCACGCAGATCGAGGGTGGCAGCACCGGCGCCAACGTAATGCCGCAGGATATGTGGGCCAACATTAACTTCCGCATGCTTGAGGGCACGAGCGTGGCCGACGTTGTGGCGCGCTGCCGCGAGGCGGTTGCCGCGGCGGGCCTTGCCGGACGTGTGGAGGTCGAACTTGGCCCCGGCAGCTCCGAACCTTCGCCGTCCCCGCGCGTTGGTGGACCGGGACTCGAGGCCGTTCGCGCCATTGCCGCCCGCTATTTCTGTGATCCAAAGGGGACGGAGGAAAACGGATCATCCGAGCCGTTGGCGATTGTCCCCTCGACCGTGATCGGCGCGACCGATGCTGCTAACTACCAGCGCATTTGTCCCGAATGCATTCGCTTCTCGGCCTTTGTGGTCGACGATGACGAGTGCGACCGCGGCGTCCACGGCACCAACGAGCGCATCACCCGCCGCGCCTACCTCCAGGGTGTCCGCTTCCTCATCGCCCTGCTCCATACGCTCTAGAATCCGACAAAGGGACTGTCCCTTTGTCGGATTCCGTGCGGGTTATATGCAGGTTTGCCTGCGCACGCTATCATATATGGGTTAGACCGCAATTATGTACCCCATACGCGAAGGGATGCGCATGTATCTGAAGATCGACATGTTCTAGCCGGGCTTACCCCCGCAGCGGCGCCCCGCGCCCCATCAACTCTGCCGATTTTCACCTTCACGCATATAAAGGAGTCCCGTCATGCGCGACAAGCTCGAAAAGATCATCAAGGCCTACGAGGAGCTCGAGAAGAAGCTTTCCGACCCGGCCGTCGCCTCCGATATCAAGGAGTTCACGCGTCTCAACAAGGAGTACGCGCACCAGTCCGACCTCATCGCCGCATCGCGCGAGTACATCGGCGCGCTCGATGACATCGAGGCTGCCAAGGAAATGCTGCACGATACCACTGATGCCGATGAGAAGGAGATGCTCCAGATGGACATCTCCGAAAACGAGGCCAAGCTTCCCCAGCTCGAGGAAGACATCAAGTACATGCTCATTCCGAGCGACCCCAACGACGACAAGAACACCATCGTCGAGATTCGCTCCGCCGCCGGTGGCGACGAGGCGGCCATCTTTGCCGGCGACCTGTACAAGATGTATCAGCGCTTTTGCGAGTCGCGCGGCTGGAAGACCACCGTGCTCGACTCCAGCCCCAGCGAGGCCGGTGGCTTTAAGTCCATTGAGTTCAAGGTCGAGGGCGACCGCGTCTACTCCGTTATGAAGTTCGAGTCCGGCGTGCACCGCGTCCAGCGCGTTCCCAAGACTGAGTCCCAGGGCCGCATTCAGACCTCCACGGCTACCGTCGCCGTACTTCCCGAGGCCGAGGAGATCGACGTCCAGATCAACCAGTCCGACCTGCGCATCGATACCTACTGCGCCTCCGGCCCTGGCGGTCAGTGCGTTAACACCACGTATTCCGCCGTGCGCATCACCCACCTGCCCACCAACACCGTGGTGCAGTCGCAGGAACAGCGCTCCCAGATTCAGAACCGCGAAGTCTGCATGCAGATGCTGCGCGCCCGTCTGTACGAGATGGAGCTCGAGAAGCAGCAGGCAGAGCTCGGTGCCGAGCGCCAAAGCCAGATCGGCCACGGCAACCGTTCCGAGAAGATCCGTACCTACAACCAGCCCCAGGACCGCGTGACCGATCATCGCATCGGCTTCAACTCCACCTATAACGGCGTCCTCCTGGGCGACCAGCTCGGCACCGTCATCGAGGCACTCGCCGCCGCCGAGCGAGCCGAGAAGCTGGCACAGGCTGTGTAGCGGGTTACGCGGTTTTACCAAACCGCGTAACGGCTCGACGCTGCGCGCCGCCCAGAGCGACAATTTGCCATTCAAAAGGCAAGGCATGACCAGAAGGTCTATGTCTTGCCTTTTTCATGCCAACTTGTTCGCTCTGGACGTCGCTCGCTGTCCGTTCTCTACCTGCGGCGTTCTCTTGGGTAGTCATTGTGTATGCTCAACCTGCGGTGCCTTAGATGTAGTCATTGGGGACGTTCTTAAATGACTAGGTTGGGTAAATTACTTTTCGAGTTTATTTAATCTGTTTTGTTAGAAATTAAGCTGCCTACCTGCTCAAAGTAATTAACAGCCTTCATCTGCTATTGAAAATATTGCTCAAAAAATCGTCCGAGAAGTCGCAGTGCATTTTTTGATGCGTCGCACGTCAAGTGATTTGGCAAGTTCTTGGTTAGATATTGGTCAGTTTTGGGTCAACCTTGCCAAAAGCTTGACGAATGCAGATTTAGACGTCGGCGAATGAACACTTTGAGCGAGCTCGGTGCAAAATTCTGGGCTGATTCTCGATAATCGCTTTCAATCGTCCCTTGCCAAGCGCTGGCCTCGCGTACAATCTGCTCCGACATTCGCGCGCCGTCCGGCGCTTAAGAGGGGAGGGCCCCATGGCAAACGAGATTTGGACCATCAAGCGTTGTCTCGAGTGGACCAAGGAGTACCTGGCCGAGCGCGGCGAGGAGCACCCCCGTCTTTCTGCCGAGTGGCTGCTGTGCGCAGCTACGGGTCTGGCGCGTATCGACTTATATATGCGCATGGACGAGACGCTCGACGCAGCGCAGCTCGAGACCATGCACGCGGCGGTCGTCCGTCGCGCGAAGGGCGAGCCGCTGCAGTACATCACCGGTAGCACGCAGTTTCGCATGATCGACGTCGCGTGCGCCCCCGGTGTGCTCATCCCGCGCCCCGAGACCGAGATGCTCGTCGAAGAAGTTCTGAACTATCTGGATGCCGAGGTGCTGAGCCCCGAGGCCGCTGCCCGCCAGCGCGTGGAGCTGCCTTGGAACGATGAGGTCGAGCAGGCCCGCAAAGCCGAGACGGCGCTGGCTGACGAACGCGCGGCCGCCGAGCGTCGTGCCGCCAACCTGACGGCCGCCGATGAGGCTGCGCTGGGTAGCGACGTGCTCGGTAGCCGCGCCTATGCCGAGGAACTGGCCGACCGCGAGGCCGAGGAAGCCGCCGCGCAGGCAGCAGAAGCCGAAGCGGCAGAAGCAGAGGCCATGGAAACCCCCGAGCCCGAGCTCGACGAATACGGCATCGCCATTGAGGACAACGACCAACAGGCGACTCCCGCGCAAGATGCCGCCGAGGCCAACGTATCTGCCCCAGCCGAGCCCCGCACTGCCCGCGTTCTCGAGGTCGGCTGCGGCACGGGCTGCATTTCGCTCTCCCTTGCCTGGGAGCGCCGCGGGCACGTTACCTGCACTGCTACCGATATCGAGCCGCGCGCCATCGACCTTGCTACCAAAAACCGCGATGCGCTTGGCCTCACGTCCGACGAGGTCGCCTTCAGCCTCACAAACCTGGTGAGCTCCATTCCCCGCGAAGAGTGGGGCACCTTTGACGTACTCGTCTCCAACCCGCCCTACATCCCCACCGATGTCATGCGCTCGCTGCCGCATGAGGTCAAGGACTTTGAGCCCGATCTGGCGCTCGAGGGCGGTGCCGACGGTCTCGATATCTTCCGCCGCCTGCTCAACGCGGCGCCCTACATGCTGCGTGCCGGCGGCCTGTTTGCCTGCGAGCTCTACGAGGGCGCGCTCGACGCCGCGGCCGAGCTCTGTCGTCAAGCAGGCCTTTCGGACGTGCGTATCGTCCACGACCTCACCGATCGTCCCCGCATCGTTCGAGCCATCGTCACCGAGCCCAAACAGCGTATTTAAGCTGAATAAATAGACATTTGCGCAAGTTTGTCCTTGCAATATACCGTAAAACTTCTACTATAGAAGGAGAAAGGTATGTCAAATCAGCTGCATCGGTACCGTATCGTGCTTGATTACATTGAACCTTGGCTTGATGAGCAGGATGAAGCTACGCTGAAGCAGATTTATGCAGACCTTTTGGTGCTCGAGAAGGAAGGTCCCAGCCTTGGTCGTCCGCTGGTTGACCGCGTAAAGGGCTCGAAGCTTCATCATTTAAAGGAGCTGAGAGTGACGTCGTGTGGTGGGCAGGTGATTCGCATCCTCTTCGCCTTTGACCCCAAGCGCCAGGCGGTATTGCTATTGGCGGGTGATAAGTCGCGAGCGGGATCGTCAAGGGCAAAATGGAACGGTTGGTATGCGATCAACATTCCAAGGGCCGAGCAAATATACCGTCGCCACGTAAGGAGGCTCGATCGAGATGGAACTGCATGAGTATATGGAATCTCGCGGGATAACACGCGACTCCATTACCGCCGAGCAGGAGAGGACTCGCGATCGTATCGAAGCCTATAAGCTTGCTCAGATTCGCAGGTTAAAAGATCTAACACAGGCGTCGGTCGCCCAGTCGATGGGCGTTTCTCAAAAACGTGTATCCGAGCTCGAGCGTGGGGAGTTGGGTTCGATGAGGCTCGACACGCTGAGCAGGTACGCAGAGAGCCTCGGCGGAAAACTGGTTGCAAGCATCGAGTTTCCCGATCGTACCGTTACGCTTGCGCGCTAAAAATCTTCAATTAACCCCCTCACTTTCACCGACTACTAGAGCCGCTCACCAAACCAACATGCGCTCTGGGCAAATAGGTTGAATGTTTCGTGCGAGAATGCCCCACAGTAAACAAACTTGCACCGGAGCGTAAGGGGCTGGCATACACATGCAGACGGTCTATCGGGTATACGAGGGAACGCGCGAGCCGCATCGGCTTGCCGTCGAGCGCACGGCCGAGGTGCTCGGCCGCGGCGGCTTGGCCTTGATTCCGACCGAGACCGTCTACGGTGTCGCCGTGGCAGTCAACGCCTTCTCGGACGCCGTGCCCCAAGATACAAGCGAATTCCCATCGTGGCCGCGCGATCCGCAGGCTGCCGTCAATGGCGCCGCAGTTCCTGCGCTCGGCACCGGCTATCGCCGTATCTTCACTCTCAAGCAACGTGAGCTCACGCAAACCGTCGCTTGGCTGGTCGATGGCGTCGAAGCACTCGACCGCTATGGCGTGGATATCCCGGAAGATGCCCGCGTACTCGCGCGACGATGCTGGCCGGGAGCCCTGACTATCGTGGTCAAGGCAGCCCCCTGCGTGCCGACCTTTATGCGCGCTGCCGACGACACCGTGGCCCTGCGCGCTTCGGCCTCTCCCGTGGTCCAAGCGCTCATCCGCGCCTGCGGCAGTCCCCTTGCCTGCACGAGCGCCAACACGCACGGTGCGCCTTCGCCGGCAAGCTTTGCCGCCGTCGAGGGTCGCATCCTGGAGGGGGTCGATGTTGCCGTCGACGCCGGTGAGACCCCGTGTCGCGACGCCTCGACCATCGTGTCGTTCCAGCACGGCGGGCTCCAGATCCTGCGCCAAGGCGCACTTCCCGCATCAGAGATCGAGCGGGTCCTGTCCGACCCGATGCAATAGAAGGGTGTAAGCGATGTCGTTGAATCTGGGCAGCCTGGGCATGGAAGATGCCTCGTTTAACTTTGGCGGTTCCTACATCATGGCGCTCGACTGCGGCACTACCTCGGTACTCGCGGCCATTGTCGACGAATACGGCTGCATCGTTGCCCAGGCGCGTCGTAGCGTCAAAACCAGCTTCCCGCGCCCCGGCTGGGTGGAGCAGGATCCCACGGAGGTGCTTGCCAGCCAGATCGGCGTGATGATGGAGGTTCAGTTTAAGAGCGGCATCCATTCCGATCGCATCGCCGCCATCGGCATCTCCAACCAGCGCGAGACCACGGTGGTCTGGGACCGCGTGAGCGGCCAGCCCATCTATAACGCCATCGTATGGCAGTGCCGTCGTACCGCGCCGGCGATCGACGCGTTGGTTGAACAGGGTTGCGAGGAGCTGGTGCGCTCCCGCACGGGACTTACGCTTGACCCGTATTTCTCGGCCTCTAAGGTGCAGTGGATTCTCGACAACGTCGACGGCGCACGCGAGAGCGCGGCGGCGGGCGACCTCATGTTTGGCACCATCGACACCTGGCTCATCTACAACCTCACCGGCGGCCAGGTCTTTGCCACCGACTACACCAATGCCAGCCGCACGGCACTCTTTAATATCCATACGCTCGATTGGGACGACGACCTGCTGGCGCTCTTTGACGTTCCACGTTCCATGATGCCCGAGGTTCGCTGGAGCTCGGGCGACTACGGCCGCGTCGCGAGCGACATCATGACCAACATGCCGCCCATCATGGGTGTGGCGGGCGACCAGCAGGCATCGCTGTTCGGTCACTGCTGCTTCTATCCCGGCCAGACCAAAAACACCTATGGCACGGGCTGCTTTATGCTCATGAACACCGGCGACGAGATCGTCGAATCCAAGAATGGCCTGGTCTCCACCATCGGTATCGCTGCGGACGGCAAAGTCAGCTATGCGCTCGAGGGCTCTATTTTTGCCGCCGGTTCAACGATGAACTGGCTTCGCAACAACATGGGCATCATCTCGAGCGTGAGCGAGTCGGCACAACTCGCCACTTCGATTAGCGACAACGAGGGCTGCTACTTCGTTCCCGCCTTTGCGGGTTTGGGCGCTCCCTGGTGGGACCCGCATGCCCGCGGTATCGTGTGCGGTCTGACCGGCGCCTCGAGCCGTGCGACCATCGTACGTGCCGCCTGCGAATCCATGGCATATCAGAGCTACGACGTGCTGCGCGCCATGGAGCAGGACGTGGGGCTTTCGATCGAGCGCCTGTCTGTCGATGGCGGTGCCTCGCGCAACGAGTTCATCATGCAATTCCAGGCCGACCTGCTGGATATCCCCGTGCTGCAATGCGAGACGGTGGAGACCACGGCAATCGGTGCCGCGTACTTGGCGGGTCTTGCCGTCGGCTATTGGGAAGACCTGGAGGAGCTGGAGCAAAATGCCCAGATCGTTAGGACCTTCCTTCCCCACATGTCCGCCGAGCGCCGCGAGCAAAACCTTGCGGGCTGGCGTGATGCAGTAAGGCGCTCGCTCAGCACCGCACAGTAGGGCTGCGATGGGCTGCTCGATACAACAAACCGCTAAACTAATGCATGGCGTGCGGCGGCAACATTGCTGCACGCCTTGTCAGCAAGGCCGTTTTGCGGCCGCAACGAAAGGGGCAATCAATCCATGACCGTCACCTACGATGCGTCCCGTGTGACGCTTGTCGATCACCCGCTCGTCCAGCACAAGCTGTCGATCCTGCGCGACAAAAACACCGGCACCAACCAGTTCCGTCAGCTCGTGCGCGAACTCGCGCTTTTTGACGGCTACGAGGCCATGCGCGACCTGCCTATGGAAGACGTCGAGGTCGAGACCCCCATCACTACCGCCACGTTCAAACAGCTTGCTGGCAAGAAACTCGCCATCGTGCCCATCCTGCGTGCGGGCCTTGGCATGGTCGACGGCATCCTCGACCTGGTGCCCTCCGCTCGCGTGGGCCACATCGGCATGGAGCGCGACGGGGTTACCCACGAGCCGCACGAGTATTACTGCAAGATGCCCAAGGATATCGACCAGCGCATCTGCCTGGTCGTCGACCCCATGCTCGCCACGGGCGGTTCGGCCGAGATGGCCATTAGCTACCTGCGCGAGCGCGGTGTCAAGGACATCCGCATGCTGTGCATCGTCGCGGCCCCCGAGGGCCTCAAGTCGCTGACTGAGAAGGACCCAGATGTGCATATCTATACCTGCGCCATCGACGACCATCTCAACGAGGCCGCCTACATCGTTCCCGGCCTGGGCGACGCCGGTGACCGCATCTACGGCACGCTCTAGTCGCTGGGCTAAGACGGCCGCGGCTGCAAATACGAAGAAACGGTGCGCGCGGACGAACAAAAGGCGACCGCGCGCACTCCTGTTAACGGACGTTTTGCCCTGCAGGGTTCGAGAAAAACGTATTACCGTACCTGCGGCATAAAGAAGGTCTTAAGAAAACGAACAGGTGCGTATTAACCGATGCTTTTTCGGTTGTACTTTAGCGATTGGCTCGTACAATAGTCACCAATGTTTGGCGGGAACTGTTCTGTGAAGCGTTAAAAAGGAAAGTGAGGACGCCAGTGTTTCAGATAGCCGATCTGCTCGCTATCGTTGCAGGCGCCATCGCGGGCGCAATTGCCTTCCTTCCCTTTGTCTTTACGCTCAAGCCGGTTCTTGACGATAAACAGAATGCGGACATGCTCAAGGGTATGGTGAGTCTGGCGGTCTCGGCAATCGCCCTGCTCGTCTTTACCTTGGTTGTGTTTGTGTTGTTCGGAGAGGCATTTCGCATGTTCCTCCTGGGCGAGGCGATCGGCTTCGTGGCCTTTATGGCCGCCTGCACGGTTCGCGTCGCCAAGGCGCTGCGAGATCCTCATGAGGTCGAAAGGTAAGTCGTGGAAATTTTTGAAAAGCTGCCTGATGAGATTAATCATCTGGTCAGCGAGTTCAGCTCCACCCCTGTCGTGGGCGATCTGAGCTGCGGCATCACGCAGTACTCGTTTTGGCTGATCGTCTCCACGATCGTGCTCCTGATCGTCCTGGCCGTGTTCAAGAAGAAGCAGACCCTGGTTCCCAAGGGCTTCTTCGTCAACGGTTTCGAGTACATCATCGAGTACGTCGAGAACGATATCGGCAAGGGCGTCGTGGGTGAGAACTGGAAGAAGCACTTCCCGTTCCTGTGCTCGCTTTTCCTGTTCATTCTGATCAACAACATGATCGGCCTGATCCCGGGAATGAAGCCCGGCACCGGCGCAATCGGCTCCACCGCCGCGCTCGCCATCTTCGCCTTCGTGTACTTCATCTACTACGGATGCAAGGCTCACGGCGTGATCGGCTACATCAAGAGCCTCGCCCCGCAGGGCGTGAGCTTCCCGATGAACGTGCTCGTGTGGGTCGTCGAGCTTTTCTCGACCTTCCTGCGCCTCATCACGCTCGCCGTCCGTCTGTTCTGCAACATGTTCGCAGGACACGTGGTCATGGGCTCGTTCGCCATCATGGCGAGCATGTTCATGCAGCCGCTGCTTCAGCAGGTTTCCGCGGCCCACGCCGTCGGCGCCCTGCCTTCGCTGGCCTGGCTTGCCATCCTCATCCTGATCTATGCGATCGAGCTTGTGGTCGGCGCCATCCAGGCTTACGTCTTCACGGTCCTTACCGCCGTGTATGTCTCCGAGGCAGAGGAGGTCGCGGAGGAGGAGTAGTCTTCCGTTCGCGCCTTAAAGGTAAGGTAATTCGTTAAACCGCCGGTGCCCGTACCCATGGAGCCCGGCAGTTATAAAAAGGTTATCCTGCGTGAAATAAGACACGCACGACAAAGGAGGAATCGTGGGAGTTATCGGTTACGGTCTCGGTGTTATCGGCGCTGGTCTTGCTATCGGCCTGTCTGCTCTGGGTGCTACGGGTGCTATGGCCCGTCAGCCTGAGGTCCAGGGCCGCGTGTTCACCGTCTTCATCATGGGCTCCGCCTTCGGCGAGGCTCTGGCTCTGATCGGCTTCGTTGTCGCGCTGATCGTTAAATAGCACGGAGCGTCAAGTATGAATCTTTCATCCCAGAAGAGCGCGATCGCACTCTCCGCGTCCGCGGCCGCGCTGCTCATGCCGGTTTCCGCGTTCGCTGAGGACGGCGCTGCCGGTGCGGACATCCTCATCCCTAAGATGGCGGAGTTCATCCCGGCGCTTATCGCCTTCCTGATTATCTGGATCGTGCTGGCCAAGGTCGCCCTGCCGGGCATCATGAAAACCATGGAGGAGCGCGGCAAGAAGATTGAGGAGAGCCTCGACGAGGCCGAGAAGACCAAGCAGGAGGCTATCGCCAAGCGCGCTGAGTCCGACTCGATCGTCACCGACGCCCGTCGTCAGGCTGCCGACATTGTTCTCGAGGCCCGTAAGGACGCCGAGTCCGAGCGCGCCCGCATTATCGAGGCTGCTCACAAGGAGGCCGAGGAGATCATCGCCAAGGCTCATACGACCGTCGAGGACGAGCGCAAGTCCATCTACGCCGGTGCCGCGAGCTCCATCGCCGACCTGTCCGTTGCCGTCGCCACCAAGATCGTGGGCGAGGCACTCGAGGACGATGCCGAGCAGAAGAAGCTCATCGAGCGCTACATCCAGGAAGCAGGTAGCCTGAATGCCGACTAGCCGCTATCAGGACAAGGTGCTCGAGACCTACGCGCGCTCCCTTCTGGAAGCCGCTAAGGCCGAGAACCATGTGTTCGAGGACCTCGAGATGATCGAGCGTCTGGCTAGCGCCAGCCCCGAGATCATCGCCGTGCTCGACACCATGTCCAAGCGCGACCAGCTCGACCTTCTTCCCAAGGTGGCAGCTGCCTTTAAGTATGTTGCCGAGGAAGACGAGGATGTAGTGGGCGTGACCGTCACCACGGCGATCCCGCTCGACGACGAGCTGCGTCAAACCATCACTAAGAAATGCGAGCAGGACTTCGGCCGCAAGGTATTCCTTATCGAGCAGGTCGACCCGTCTATCGTGGGCGGCCTGGTGCTCGAGGCCCGCGGCGAGCGTCGTGACATTTCCGTCAAGACGCAGCTGCGCATCGCGCAGGAGACCCTCGCAAACTCTGCTAATTCGTACGGAGGTGAAGCCTAATGTCCGAAACCCTCAATGCCCAGGATATCGCCAAGAAACTGCAGGAGCAGCTCACGAGCCTCTCCGCGACGGTCGATACGCATGAGGTTTCAACGGTCGACGAGGTAGGCGACGGCATCGCGCGCGTCTCCGGCCTCAAGAGCGCCATGGCAGGCGAGCTTCTGGAGTTCAAGAGCTCCGATACCGGTGAGACCGTCTTCGGCCTTGCCCAGAACCTTGACCGTGACGAGGTCGGCGCCGTTCTGTTTGGTGCCGTCGACTCCATCAAGGAAGGCGACGAGTGCCGCACCACTGGCCGCATTATGGATATCCCTGTGAGCCGCGCCATGCTCGGCCGCGTCGTCAATCCGCTCGGCCAGCCCATCGACGGCCTGGGCGACATCGTCGCCACGCACCGTCGCCCCATTGAGTTCAAGGCCCCCGGCGTCATCGACCGTACCCCGGTGTGTGAGCCGGTTCAGACCGGTCTGCTCGCTATCGACTCCATGGTGCCTATTGGCCGCGGTCAGCGTGAGCTCATCATCGGCGACCGTAAGACCGGTAAGACCGCCATCGCCATCGACGCTATCCTCAACCAGCGCGGCAAGGGCATGGTCTGCATCTATGTCGCCATCGGCCAGAAGGCCTCCACGGTTGCCAACATCCGCGAGACCCTCGCTCAGCACGGCGCGCTCGACTACACCATCATCGTTTCGGCCACCGCTGCCGATTCCGCCCCTATGCAGTACATCGCGCCTATGGCCGGTGCCGCTATCGGCGAGTTCTTCATGTACAACGGTGAGGACGGCAAGCCCGCCAGCGAGACCAACCCCGGCGGCCACGTGCTCGTCATCTACGACGACCTGTCCAAGCAGGCCGTGGCCTACCGTCAGATGTCGCTGACGCTGCATCGTCCGCCCGGACGCGAGGCCTATCCTGGCGACATCTTCTACCTGCACTCTCGTCTGCTCGAGCGTGCAGTCAAGATGTCCAAGAAGAACGGTTATGGCTCCATGACGGCTCTTCCGATCATCGAGACCCAGGACGGCGACGTCTCGGCCTACATTCCGACCAACGTCATTTCCATTACCGATGGTCAGATCTACCTGCAGTCCGAGCTCTTCTTCCAGGGCCAGCGCCCGGCAGTCGACGTGGGCATTTCCGTGTCCCGCGTCGGTGGCGATGCGCAGACCAAGGCCATGAAGCAGGTCGCCGGCAACCTCCGTCTGGACCTCGCTTCCTATCAGGAGCTCGCTGGCTTTACGCAGTTTGGCTCCGACCTCGACGAGGCTACTCAGAAGCAGCTGACCCATGGTGCCCGCATGACCGAGCTCCTGAAGCAGCCGCGCTACAAGCCGTTTGAGGTTGGCGAGCAGATCGTCACGCTGTTCGCTGGCAACGAAGGCTTCCTGGATGACTTGGAGATCGCCGACGTGCTGCCTTTCCGTGCCGAGCTCATCGAGTACATGGACAATGGCTTTGGCTCGCTGCTCGACAAGGTTCGCGCCAAGAAGATCGATGATGACACCAAGGCCGAGCTCTTGCGCGTCATCGGCGACTTCAAGCGGCAGTTCATGGCCAAGCACCATTCGGATGCTTCTGGATCAGAGGAGAACTAAGCCCCATGGCCAACCTTCGCGACATTAAGAAGCGAATCTCCTCGGTTACCACGACCAAGCAGATCACGCGCACGATGGAGATGGTCTCTACGGCCAAGATCCGTCGTGCCCTCGATCGCTCCAAGCAGGCCGAGCCCTATAAGGAGGCGCTGACCGACGTCATGTTGACGGTCGCCGGCGACGCCTCCTGTTCGGGCACCGATCCCATGCTGCAGAAGCATGAGAGCGTCAAGCATGGCCTGATTGTCGTTATTGCCTCGGACCGCGGCCTTGCCGGCGGTTTCAATACGACGGTGGAGCGCACGGCCGAAAAGCTCGCCGCTTCTTGGGCGAACGACGGCATCGAGTGCGAGATCATCGCGTGCGGGCGTAAGCCGGCCACGTATTTCCGTGACCGCGCAAACGTCGTCATGCACTTTGAGGGCAACTCCTCTGAGCCCGATTTCAATCAGGCCCGCATGATCTCCTCTCATATCTGCGATGCGTATCGTGCCGGTGAGCTTGACCGTGTCGAGCTTGTCTACCACCACGCCAAGAACCGCGTGGATCAGGAGCTTCGCGTCGAGCATCTGTTGCCGCTCGACCCCGAGATGATCGCTATGGCCCACGGTCCGCGTAAGAACGAGACCGACGCCCCTAAGCGCATCTCGTCCACGTTCGAGTTCGTGCCCTCTCCCGAGCATGTTCTCGGCAAGCTTGTGCCGTCTTATATCCTGACGGTCATCTACCAGGCCCTGATCGATTCGGCGGCTGCCGAGCAGGGTGCACGCCGCAAGGCCATGCACTCCGCGACGGAAAACGCCACCGCGATCATCTCGACCCTTACCCGCACGTATAGTCGCGTGCGCCAGGCTTCGATCACGACCGAGATTAACGAGATCGTCGGCGGAGCCTCAGCATTGGAGGAACAGTAATGGCTAATAACACCGTAAAGCTTGCGGTCGAGGAAGCCACCAAGAAGACGACCGCCGGTGATGGTCGCATCGTGCGAATCATCGGCCCTGTCGTCGACGTCAAGTTTGACGGCGCGGTGCCCCCGATCTACAACGCGCTCACGGTCGAGGCCGAGACCCCGATCGGTCATCTGAGCACGATCCTCGAGGTCGAGAGACAGCTTCCGGGCGGCGTCGTCCGCACGGTCGCCATGTCCTCGACCGACGGCCTGCAGCGCGGCCTCATCGCCACCGATACCGGTGAGCCCATGAAGATGCCGGTCGGCCCCAAGACGCTTGGCCGCATTTGGAACGTCATGGGCAAGCCCGTCGACGGCAAGCCCATGCCCGAGGTGGAGGAGTTCTACCCCATCCACCATGCCGCGCCCCGTTTCGACGAGCTCACCACCAAGACCGAGATCTTCGAGACCGGCATCAAGGCCGTCGACCTGCTCGAGCCCTACATCCGTGGCGGCAAGACAGGCCTGTTCGGCGGCGCCGGCGTTGGCAAGACCGTTCTGATTCAGGAGCTCATCAACAACCTCGCCCAGGAGCATGGCGGCACCTCGGTGTTCACCGGCGTCGGCGAGCGTACCCGCGAGGGCACCGACCTGTTCCTCGAGATGAGCGAGTCTGGCGTTATCGACAAGACCTGTTTGGTCTATGGTCAGATGAACGAGCCGCCCGGAGCGCGTCTGCGCATCAGTCTGGCCGGCCTTACCACCGCTGAGTACTTCCGCGATCGCGGCCAGGACGTTCTGCTGTTCATCGACAACATCTTCCGCTTCTCCCAGGCAGGTTCCGAGGTTTCCGCACTGCTGGGCCGTATGCCGTCCGCCGTTGGTTACCAGCCCACGCTGGCAACCGAGATGGGCGACCTCCAGGAGCGCATTACCTCGACCAAGACGGGCTCCATTACCTCCGTCCAGGCTGTCTACGTCCCCGCAGACGACCTGACCGACCCGGCGCCTGCCACGACGTTTACGCACCTCGACGCCACCACGGTTCTTTCGCGTAGCATTTCGTCGCTCGGCCTGTTCCCGGCTATCGACCCGCTCGCATCTTCCTCCGACGCTCTCGATCCCTCGATCGTCGGCGAGGAGCACTACCGTGTCGCCGTCAAGGTCCAGGAGCTCCTGCAGGAGTACTCCGACCTTCAGGACATCATCGCCATTCTGGGTATGGACGAGCTGTCCGAGGAGCAGCGCCTTACGGTCAACCGTGCCCGTAAGATTCAGCAGTTCCTCTCGCAGTCCTTCCACGTCGCCGAGAAGTTCACCGGCAACCCCGGTGTCTACGTCCGCGTCGAGGATACCGTCCGCTCTTTCGCCGAGATTGTCGACGGCAAGGCCGATGACCTGCCCGAGCAGGCTTTCCGCTATGCTTCCACGATTGAGGACGTGCGCGAGCGCGCCCGCAAGATGGGGGAGAAGTAGGTTATGCGTATCCGCATCGTGTGCCCCGTGAGCTGCGCCTATGAGGGCGACGCTGCGTTTGTGTCGATTCCGTCCACGGATGGCGAGTTTGGCGTTCTGCCTGCTCACTCCAGCGAGATCTGCACGATCGACCGCGGTTACGTTCGCGTTTCCGATAAAGCCATGGGCACTGTCGACCACACGTTTGCCGTGGCCGGCGGCTATGCCCAGGTTGCGGACGATGTCGTGACCGTTCTCGCCGAGCGCGCTTGCGATTTGGCGACCGTCGATGCCGACAAGCTTAAAGCTGATATTCAAGGTTTTGAAGAGAAGCTGGGTAATTTGTCGGAGGATGATGCACGCCGCGCCTACCTCTATAATGAAATCGCATGGTGTAAGCTCAAGCTTGCCCAATAGTCAAACGATTTAGCGTTCGACCATTTGCGAACACATCATGCCCGGGATGGCCCAGCCATCCCGGGCATGCTTTTTGAAAGGGTAGACCTTGGATATTATCCGCGTTGAGGGTGGCCACGCCATCGGAGGCTCCGTGCCCGTTTCGGGCGCCAAGAACTCCGCGCTCAAACTCATGGCGGCAACGCTTCTGGCGCCGGGCAAGACGACGCTGCAGAACGTGCCCGATATTTCCGATGTCCACGTGATGGGCAAGGTGCTCAAGGGTATGGGCGCCACAATCGATGTCCTTGACGAGCACACGCTCGAGATTGATACCTCTCAGGTCGATTCTTGGGAGGCCCCCTACGAGCTCGTCGCCAAGATGCGTGCTTCCACCGCCGTGATGGGACCCCTGCTGGGCCGCTTCCATCGCGCCAAGATTGCCATGCCGGGCGGCTGCAACCTGGGTGCTCGCAAGATCGATATGCACATTCTTGGTCTCGAGGCCCTGGGCGTAGAGTTCGATACCGCCCACGGCTACATCAACGCTAATGCGCCCCAAGGTCTGCGCGGTACCACCGTCACGCTCGAGTTCGCCAGCGTCGGTGCGACCGAGAACCTCATTATGGCATCCGTGCGCGCGAAGGGTACCACGGTTATCGACAATGCCGCCCGCGAGCCCGAGATCGTCGATCTCGCCAACATGCTCAACGAGATGGGCGCCAAGATTGTTGGCGCCGGTACGCCCGTCGTGACTATCGAAGGCGTGGAAGAGCTCCATCCCGTTACCCATCGCGTGGTGGGTGACCGCATCGAGGCCGGTACCTTTATCGTTGCCGGTGCGTTGATGGCCGACGATCGCGGTGTCGATGTCACGGGCTTTTGCCCCATTCACTTGGGCGTGGTGCTCAAGAAGATGGAGCTCATGGGTATCGACTGCGAGCGTACCGACGACGGCGTTCACGTGAATCGCGCCGAGCGCATCAAGCCGGTCGACATCCAGACGCTTCCGTTCCCCGGCTTCCCGACGGACATGCAGGCGCAGATTATGGTACTCTCCGCCCTTGCCGACGGTAGCTCCGTTATCACCGAGAACATCTTCGAGAATCGCTTTATGTTTGCCTCTGAGCTGGTGCGCATGGGTGCCGACATTCGTATCGAGAGCCATCATGCCATGATTCATGGCGTCAAGGGCTTCTCGGGTGCACAGGTTACCTCGCCCGATCTGCGTGGCGGAGCGGCCCTCGTCGTAGCGGGCTTGATCGCCGACGGGACGACCGAGGTTTCGGCCATCCATCACATCAAGCGCGGCTACGAGCAGTTTGTCGAAAAGCTGCAGGCGCTCGGCGCGCATGTCGAGCATGCTACCGTCCCCGATCCCGTCATCTACTAATACAGGTTGCCTATGTTTAATAAAAAGCCCCTCGCGGATACTACCGCCCGAAGACCCTCAACTGGTGCGCAGGCCAAGATCTACAGTCGCGATAACGTGGCTCGCTATTCCGAGCGCGCTCGTCAACGTCGTCGTAGCCACACGATTCGTCACGTCGCGCTCATTGTCGTGCTTGGCGTGCTGCTGAGTGCCACTACCGCTGCCGGCTTGTGGTTTGCCACCATTATGGGCAAGCTCGGCGATTCTAATGTCATTACCGACAATCTGCGTCGGGTTCTGGTTGACACCGATGAGGCAAAGGATCCGTTCTACGTGCTGCTTCTTGGCACCGACGGCCGTCCGGGCGAGGATACGTATCGTGCCGACTCGATTATCCTGGCACGCATCGACCCCACGCAAAAGCAGGCGACGCTCATTTCCGTTCCGCGCGACACCAAGGTCGAGTACAAGGGCGAGACCATGAAGATCAACGCCTGCCATACCGTTGGCGGCGCCGAGGCCATGGTCGAGGCGGTCAACGAGCTATGCGGTGTTCAGATTTCCCACTATGCCGAGGTCAGCTTCGACGGTATGCAGGCGCTGATTGATTCGGTTGGCGGTATCGACATTAACGCAACCGATGATGTTGACGACCCCGAGCACCTGGATATTAAGATTACCGCTGGCCAGCAGCATATGGACGGTGCCACCGCCCTTACCTATGCCCGCTGCCGCTACACCTATGCCGACGGCGATTACACGCGCATGCGCCACCAGCGTCAGGTGCTTGGCGCCCTTGCCAACCAGATTCTCAATAACTTCGATGCCACGAAGATCTTTGGCCTGGTTAATTCGCTGTCCGATATGCTTGTAACCGATATGAGCGTTCAGGATATCGTGGCTACGGTCAACGCCATGCGCGGTATGGATGTCGACGGTATCTACTCGGCCAACCTGCCCTCGTACGCCGACGACAGTACCATGATCGACGGTGTGAGCTACGTCTTTGTCTACGAGGACGAGCTCAGGGAAATGATGGAGCGCGTCGATGCCGGCAAGGATCCCAAGGGTCCCAACACCATGGGTCTTTCCGACGGTTCCAGCTCTACGATCGGCGACCTGAACAACAACACGTCTGACGACTACGCAAACGGTACTGCAACCTCATCGGTCAGCTCTGACGATTCCGATGACTCAAACGATTCGAGCGATTCGGACTACTACGAAGAGCCCACCGGCGACGGCAACGGCTACGAAGCTAACTATTAGGGTTACGCGGGCTTACCAGCCCGCGTAACCAGTTGACGCTGCAAACCCGCCAGAGCGGCAATCTGCCTTTCAACTTCGGCGGCATGATCAAAAGATCAATGCCGCCTCGTTTCAAGGCACCTTGCTCGCTCTGGCGGGTTTTCGCTGTCGGTGTTAAAACATCGGCGTAACACTTGTCACATGGGTAGTCATTGGGGACGTTCTTGTTTGACTAGTCGTTTAAGAACGCCCCCAGCTTCTATGCGGTGCTGACTACTCCCCTTGCACCAAAAACCGCCCCGTTCTCGGTTTTGAGGACGGGGCGGTTTTGCTTACCTGGATTGTTCGAGTTCCCTATGCAAAGCGGGCGACGAGCTCCTGGAGCACGTCGGTCATCTTGACGAGCGAACTAACCGGGACAAACTCGTTGACGCCGTGGTAGCAATAGCCGCCGGTGGAAAGGTTGGGGCAGGGCAGACCGCGGAACGACAGCTGTGCACCGTCGGTGCCGCCGCGAATCGGCAGCACTTGGGGTTCAACGCCGCAGGCAAGGTAGGCTTCCTTGGCAACATCAATAAGCTCGGGATAGTCACGAACGATTTCGGCCATATTTCGATACTGCTGCTTAATCTCGACCGTCACGCGCTCCTCACCCAGACGTTGGTTGAGCATCGAGGCGGCGGCATCAATAAGGTCGAGTTTCTGCTGGAACTTGGCGGCGTCATGGTCGCGGACGATATAGCGCGCTGTGGCGTGATCGACGGTCGCAGATACACCCTCAAGGTGATAAAAGCCCTCGTAGCCTTCCGTATACTCCGGGCGCTGCACGTAGGGGAGCAATGCGTTGAAGTCGCAGAACAGATTACCTGCGTTGACCATACGGCCCTTGGCGTCGCCCGGGTGGATGGACTGGCCCTCAAAGCGGACGGTCACCTCGGCGGCATTGAAGCACTCCCACTCCAGCTCGCCGATGGGGCCGCCGTCGACCGTGTAGGCGTACTTGCAGCCAAAGGTATCGATATCCAACAGCTCGGCTCCGTGGCCGATCTCCTCGTCAGGGCAGAAGCAAATGCCGAGTGCGGGATGGGGCAGGGAGGGATCCTGAGCGATACGCGCGACAAGCGACATGATCTCGGCGACGCCTGCCTTGTCGTCCGCGCCCAGCAGCGTGGTGCCATCGCTGCAGACCAGGTCCTCACCCGCGAGGTCGTTCAGGGCGGGAAGCTTGGCGGTGCTCATGGCAACGGGCTTACCGTCAACCGTGCCGCAGACCAGGTCGCCGCCTTCGTAGTGTACGATGTGCGGCTTCACGCCGGCACCCGGTGCAACTTCGGTGGTGTCGAGATGGGCGATCAGGCCCAGGGCGGGCTTGTCCTCAGCGCCCGCACTTGCGGGGATATGCGCGCAGACATAGGCGTGCTCGGTCACGTGGGCATCTTCCGCACCAAGCTCGCGCAGCTCTTCAGCCAGCACGTTGGCAAGGTCAAACTGAACGGCGCTCGAGGGTACCTGGTCACAGTTTGCATCCTCGGACTGCGTGTTGATCTGGACGTAGCGCAAAAAGCGCTCGAGGACATCGGGGCTCGTGGTGGTGTTTTCCATAAAGACCGCTCCAATCTTGGTCGTCGTGTGCAACAAGAACTCTAGCACGGTATGCCACGGCATACCACGACGCTTGGATGGGGTAGAATCAGCCATTGAATGCAGAAGGGACGGAAGATCATGGATACGACAAATAGCTCGCGCGAACTGCATCTGACGGTGGCGAACGAAGACTACTTGGAGTGCATGGTTCGCATTGAAAGCGAAGAGGGGGAAACCAACGGCGTGCGATCGGTCGACATCGCGCAGCGCCTTGGCGTCTCCAAGGCATCGGTCAATAAAGCGGTTTCGGCGCTCAAGGCATCCGAGCTTGTCGAGCAATCGCACTACGGCAAGGTGATCCTGACCGATCGCGGCCGCGAGGTTGGCACGGCTATCTGGTACCGTCATCGCCTCATCCGCACGTTTTTGGTTCAGGAGCTCGGTGTCGAATTTGAGCGAGCCGATTCCGAGGCCTGCATGATGGAGCATGCGCTATCCGAGGACACGATGAGCCGCTGGCTCGCCTATCTCGAAAAGCAGGGAATCAGCGTCGAGGAATAGCGGGATATATATGGATACGAGTTATTACAACCGCTTTGGTGCCGAGGAACTTACGCGCCGCTTGTCGAGCGAGACCTTGTTGGCGCAGGGCCCCATGGGCAGTGTTCTGTTGAGTGAGTACGATGCCGCCGACATTCCACCGGCGTTTTGGAATCTGGCAGAGCCGCAGACCGTTTCTCGTATCCATCGCTTGTATGTCGCCGCCGGCGCGCAGGTGCTCATTACCAACACCTTTCAGGCATCGAGCTATGCCCTCAAGCACGACCAGATTGCGCCGTCCGTGGCGGAGGTCAATCGCGGGGCCGTCGACGATGCCCGCCAGGCGCACCCTCAGCTACTGCTGGGCTCGATGGGCCCGATCGGTATTGAGTGGTTTGCCGAGGACTCTGTCGAGTATCGTGAAATCCGCGGCATTGCGCGCGAACAGGCGCACGCCTTGCTCAATGCTGGTGTTGACGGTCTGCTGATCGAGACGGTGACGTCTATCCGTAATCTGCAGCCCATGCTTGCCGGCGCCCGAGATGCCGCCGACGGCATGCCTGTTCTGGTGAGTTTTGTCGTTGACGATAAAGGCGACCTGCTGGGCGATGGCCTCAACATCGAGGCAGCCGTTTTGTACGCCGAAAAACACGGCGCAAATTCGGTTGGTGTTAATTGCTGTTCGCTTGCGGCCGCGAACGCGGCGGTGCCCAGGATGGTTGCATCGGCGACTACTCCCGTCACGGTGCGTCCCAACGTAGGCGATCCGGTCCAGACTCAGGATGGCCCCGTATGGCACGAGAACCCCGAAGCTTTCGCGCGCGCATGCATCGAATGGAGACATGCCGGTGCCGCAATGGTGGGCAGTTGCTGTGGAACCACGGCAATCACTACGGCCGCGATGGCCGAGGCGCTCGATATATAAAGGGCAAACCGCTCCATACGGGGCGGTTTTTTTATTGCTTGCATGTCCTCGGCAGCATTTGCCCAAATGGTGAATGCTGGTGCCGGCAGGTTGCCGAGTGCATGTTGCGGGTATACCCCATGCGTACCATGATCCAAACACTGTGAGGTGTCTGCGCGTGTGCGCGATAATTCATTTTGGAACTGACGGTTGGCGCGCTCGCGTCGATGAGGACTTCACTGCCGATAACGTTGCCCGTATCGCCGATGCCGTCGGCGAATTGTGGCAAAAGACCAATCCGGGCAAAACGGTATATATAGGGTTCGACACCCGGCCCCTGGCGAGCGAGTTCGCTGAGCTTGCGGCGGGCGTGCTAGCAGCGCACGGGCTAGACGCCGTGCTCGCTTCGCGACCTGTCCCGACCCCTGCCCTTACGTGGGCGGCGGCTTATGACGGTGAAGCGTGCGGCGCGCTCATGGTGACGGGGTCCCATCATCCGCAGGGCTATCTGTGCCTCAAGATTCGCATGGGTGACGGCTCGACCGCCAACCAGGATGTCATCGAAGAGCTCGAAGAGACTATGGCTCCCGAGCCAATGGGGATCGAGGGGCAATATCGCACCGCGGATATCATTCCTGACTATATGCAGGCGGTGGCATCGTTTGTCGATGCCGAAGCCATCCGCGCCGCGCACCTGCGCGTGGTTGTCGATCCCATGGGCGGCGCAGCCCAGGGCTATCTAGCCGACTTGCTGCGCGAGCTTGGCGTTGAGGTGCACGAGATTCACGCCGGGCAGGCGTCTGACCAAGAAGATATCTGCCCCGACCCCGTTGAGCCGTGGGTGGACGCTTGCGAGCGCACGGTTATCGAGGACGGAGCTTGCGCTGGCCTGGTGACCGACGGCGACGCCGACCGCATCGGCGCGGTTGACGAGCGCGGCAGATATATACATCCGCATCAGATCATGGCGCTCGTTTTGGGCGACTTGGTTCAATTTCGTAATTTGGAGGGGCGCGTCGTCGTCAATCTTTCGTGCTCGACGCTCGTGCGTCGCATTGCCGAGGCGCTTGGCTGCCGCGTGACCGTCAAACCAGTCGGTTTCAAATATATAGCGGCGGAGATGAAGAAGGGCGGCGTCCTCATAGGCGGCGAAGAAGCCGGTGGTATCGGCATCGCCGCACATATGCCCGAGCGCGATGGAATCCTCGCCTGTCTGATTCTGTGTGAGCTTATGGCAAAGACGGACGCGCCTTTGGGCGTTCTGGTCGACCAACTCGAGGACAGTTTTGGTAAGACGAGTTACGGTCGACGCGATTTACGCCTTGAGGCCGAAGATGCCGAAACGTTACGAACCCTGCTGCCGGGCGTAAACCCCAAGTCGATTTGTGGCAAGGTGCCGCAAAACGTTAGTCATATGGATGGCTTGCGTTTGGCATTCGAGGATGACACGTGGCTGCTGGTCCGTCCTAGTGGGACCGAACCAGTGGTGCGCGTCTACGCCGAGGGGTTCTCGGTGGAAGAACGCGATGAGTTGCTCGATGCTGGCTGTGCTTTAGCTAGGGGGACGTATCCGCCTTAACCATGAGACTGCCTTATATAAAGAGATGCTCGGCGAGCGGTAGTTAACGGCTGGCAAACGTTAGTCGAATCCCAGGATGTGTAGGAAATGTGTACGCCCAGATTCCCGCCCACGGGGCCCCTCCGGTCTGGCAATATATCTCCTTGCCGCGCGGCCCGGTGGAACCGGGAACCAGCGCAGGCGTGCACCTTGAGAACCGGATACTGCGAGGATGGACACTCACT
>NZ_JBBNLQ010000012.1:0-58375 GCF_040092395.1 Collinsella sp. CLA-ER-H4 | reverse complement strand
ACTTCGCCGGGTCGTCGAGCGCCAGGTCGCCGTAGACCTCGTCGGTGGAGACGTGGTGGTAGCGGATGCCGTATTTGCGGACGGCCTCCAGCAGGCGGAAGGTGCCCTCGACGTTGGTGCGCAGGAACGGCTCCGGGTCGGCGATGGAGTTGTCGTTGTGGCTCTCGGCGGCGTAGTGCACGATCGCGTCGTGGCCCGGGACGATCCTGTCCAGCAGCTCCGCGTCGCAGATGTCGCCCACGACGAGCTCCACGCGGTCGGAGGGCAGCCCGGCGATGTTCTCGGGGTTGCCGGCGTAGGTCAGCTTGTCCAGGACGGTGACGTGGACGCCCGGGTGGTTGTTCACGACGTAGTGCACGAAGTTGCTGCCGATGAAGCCGCAGCCGCCCGTGACGATGATGTTCTTGGGTTCGAAGATCTCAGACATGAGGGGTTCCTCCTAGTACTCGCGCGGGCTGTTGACGATCTCGCCGGCGGCGACCTTCTTCAGGTGCTGCCCGTAGACCGACTTGCCGTAGGCCTTCGCGGCCCCCTCCAGCTCCGCGGTCGTGATCCAGCCGTTCTCCCATGCGATCTCCTCGGGGACCGAGACCGGCAGGTCCTGGGAGTGCTCGACGGCGCGGACGAACTCCGCCGCCTCGTGCAGGCTCTCCATGGTGCCGGTGTCCAGCCACGCGTAGCCGCGGCCGAGGGTGACGACGGACAGCGTCCCCTCCTCCAGGTACATCTGGTTGAGCGTGGTGATCTCCAGCTCGCCTCGGGCCGAGGGCTGCACCCTATGCGCCTTGGCGGCCACGTCGCCCGGGTAGAAATAAAGGCCGGTGACGGCGTAGGAGCTCTTGGGCTCGGCGGGCTTCTCCTCGATGGAGACGGCCCTCCCCTCGCCGTCGAACTCGACGACGCCGAAGCGCTCGGGGTCGTCGACGTGGTAGCCGAAGACCGTGGCGCGGCCCGACTCTGCGTTCTGCACGGCGCGCGTAAGGTGGCGCGACAGGCCGTTGCCGTAGAAGATGTTGTCGCCGAGCACGAGGGCGCACGGCTCGCCGGCGATGAACTCCTCGCCGATGGTGAAGGCCTGCGCCAGGCCGTCCGGCGAGGGCTGCTCGGCGTAGGAGAGGTTCACGCCGTAGCGCGAGCCGTCCCCGAGCAGACGCTCGAAGTTGGGCAGGTCGGTCGACGTGGAGATGACCAGGATGTCCCGGATGCCCGCCAGCATGAGGGTGGATAGCGGGTAGTAGATCATGGGCTTGTCGTAGACCGGCAGCAGCTGCTTGGAGGTCACGAGCGTGAGCGGGTACAGGCGCGTGCCGGACCCGCCTGCGAGGATGATGCCTTTCACTGGTTATCTCCTTCCGAGGAAAAGGTCTTCGTAGCTGTCAGTGATGGACCGCCACGAATACCGGTCGCGGATAACGGAGGTCGATGGCGTATCGAGCTCCTCGATCGACTTCCAATCCATCACGTCGGCGCTATTGATAAGTTCAGCCAAGTCTCCGGATTCCTTGCTCCAATACAGGGCCGAGTCCTCAGCGACCTCGCGGTTGAAACCGACGTCGAGAAGGAGGTTGAGGCGCGTGGACGCCAGCGCCTCCAGGAGGCTCGGGTTGGTGCCGCCGACCTCATGGCCGTGGAAGTAGCCGTAAGCCTGCTCGCGGATCTTCTTCAGGAGCTCCTGGTCGTAGACGGTCCCGACGAACTTGATGCGAGGATCGGACTTGAAGTGCGTCTTCCGCTCGAGCTCCGCGAGGAAGGAGTCGTCCACTCCCGTCACGAGCGCAAAGTCGCGCTTGGAGTCGGAAGCCATGAACTCCCGGATCATGGTCTCGTAGTTGTTCTCGGGCACGAAGCGTCCCACGACCAGGTAGTAGCCGAAGGGCTCGAGGCTCTTCTCGGAGAGCCATCCAGTGAACTTGGGGTCGTCGTCCGCGAGCGCTGAGTGCCTGATGTCGGCCCCGTAGGCGATGAAGGTCGTCTCGGGGTGCAGGTCGGCATACTCCCCTCGAATGTACTTCTCGATGTTCTTGGAGTCGCACACCATCAGGTCGGCGTGCTTGACCATCCCGCGCTCCGAGACTTTCCAGTACCTGCGGACGGGCGCGCTCCACTTGGCGCGCTTCCACTCGTGGCCGTCGGGGTTCACGAAGACCTTGCCACCAAGGGCGTGGATCCTCTTTACGTACTTTCCGAAAAACGGTCCGATGCGACAGGCCAGCACGTAGACGATGGGGTGCTCGACACGGTTATTCTCGATATAGGCGGTGCACCACTTGAGGGCGTCTATGTCGTAGAAGATCGCCCTAGCGGCTCCGACGGGCCTGCGTAGTACCTTGAAGCAATGCGCTCCGTTGTGCTCGAACTCGCCGACCTCCTCGGCGGAGTCCACAGCGCACGCCACGTGGTACTTGATGTCGGGCAATACCTGATTCTCGGTCAGTTTCTCCACGAACGTCTCGTAGCCGCCGTAGTTTGCCGGAATTCCCTTGGATCCGATGATGAAAACATGCTGCATTAGTACGCATCGCTCCCGTTAAAGACCTCCAGAACCGTTAGGAGGATGATCTTGAAGTCCGTGATGACTCCGCGCTTGGCTATGTATTCGAGGTCCCGGCGGACCATGCCGTCGAAACCGGTGGAGTTGCGCTCCGTAACCTGCCAGAGCCCCGTAATACCTGGTTTCACTGCTAGCCTCTGCAGGTCGTACTCGGTGTACTCAGCTACCTCATTCGGCAGCGGCGGACGCGGGCCCACCACGGACATCTGGCCCAGAAACACGTTCAGGAACTGTGGGAACTCGTCAATGGAGTGCTTGCGGATGAACTTGCCGATCCTGGTAACGCGCGGGTCCTCCTTCATCTTGAACATGGCACCGGCGATCTCGTTCTGCTCCTTGAGATCTGCCAGGCGCTCGTCGGCGTCCTTGTACATGGAGCGGAACTTCCACATGCGGAAGGTGGACAGGCTGCCATCGCGGTGGGTCTGGCCCACGCGGATCTGGCTGTAGAAGGGGTTGCCCTCGCTCTCAAGGCGGATGGCCGCGGCAAGCACAAGGCTGGGAACGGCGATGACGGCCAGCACGCAGCCGCTGAACACGACGTCAAAGGCGCGCTTGACGGCGCGGTAGACCAAGCGCGAACGATCCCAGTCCATGATGGACTGCATGGCCTTGTAGCGGCCGGCGCCCTCTCGTCGGTCCATGGCCTGAGCAATAAGCGCTGCCCCCGCAGGCGCATCCGTTGCAAATTGAGTTTTATCCGACACGTTTTCTTCCAAGACTTCGTCCCCGGGTCGGGGATCCTCCCTGTTCTGTGTAGCGATCGCCTTCAATTAGGCGATCGCCTTTTTAAGGTTGCGCATGACGCGCTGCTCGGCCGAAAGCACGGCAAGGCCAACGCGCGTAGTTACGCGTCGACCGCAAAGGTCGAGCTCCAAATAAGCAGTGCTCTTGCGTCTGTTAATGGTTTTGATAAGGCCTTCGTGGCCCAACAGTGGACCTGCCGTCACTATGACCTGGTCACCGTCTTTTAGGGCCTCGCTCATGGGCACTACGCGGTCTCCCCTATGCGTAAAGCCGCCAATAAGCTGGACCTCTTCTTTTGCCAGCGGCACAAACTGACCGTCCTGGGATAACACACGGGCAAAGTCGTCCATACGCAGCAGATACTGCTGCACGGTACGGGGATCTGCCGTATCGCAGATAAGATAACCGGGAAAGAGCGGCTTGGTCGTATTGACCTATTCGCCGTGTACTTTAATCTCGGTTTGAAATTGGGGATAAAAGAGCTCCTGCATGGCGCTCGCCGGCACCATGCGCTCGATGCGCTCGCGCATTACGTCTTCGCGACCGTTAATGACCTGGATCACATACCACACGAGCACCACCCCCTTGTCGTCTTACGTGTGGCTCAAGGGGTTTGGGTATGGCTTCGCCAGGGCGCTCATGCGCGAAGGCGCTCAATATTCAAACCCTGAGCCCAGTCAGACAAGCACGTGGCTCTGCCCCACCGTGAACGGCATGTATGAGTGCAGTTGCTAGAGTCGCGGACGTGTATCGCATAAAAGAACGCGACCCCAGCTGGCTGCGTGCAATCCAGTCAAGCGGGTACAAAACTGAATCGCACGCAAACAGCTGGAAGACTGCTACGTTTTGGCATGCAATCCACTAATTATTTGCACTAGGGAATTAACTCAACACAAATAAACAACGACGCATGACTTCTTTATTGGAGCTCGTGGTGTTTCTGGCACCGCCGTTACGGCCGGATGCTGATCGACCCTGCGTTTTGCGACTTGCTGGAGCCGCGAGCACAGTTGAACTCATGTAACGTTAGGTATCCTAGCACAAGCTGGTAGCGAAACTGATTTGGCTTGTGGTGGTCAACATATCGTTCATTTAGCGTGTTCAAGGGGGTTGTTTTGGGATGTTGTTCACATTGGCGCAGGATATTGGGGTGCTAGCGGAGGTTATGGATGCTCCTGAAGCCCGAATTGACCAGCGAGGCGTACTGGTAATTGCGTTTGTCCAACAAACTATGTACAGAGATGGGAAATAAATTGTGCAACTTTTTGTTGGTGTGGATTGGGTTTATGGCGCGATGTGTATTGGCATGAAAAAAGGCCTTCGGAATTCCGAAGGCCTTTGCATTCACGATGGTGGAGACGAGGGGGATCGAACCCCTGACCTCTTGACTGCCAGTCAAGCGCTCTCCCAGCTGAGCTACGCCCCCGTGACGTGGAGATACTATAGGGGAAGTTGGCGTGACGTGCAAGGACTTTTTTGGTCAGATTCTAAATGCCTAACGATATAGGTAAGCGATGGCGGTGCCGGTGTGGACTTGGATCGTGGCTGTTGACCTGACGACGTTGCTAATGCCCGTATCGGCCAACAGGCCCAAGGGACTGTGATCTAGCTCCCATTCTAGGCCGTGCTCGCTTACAACCGTCCCAGGGGCTATAGCGATTATGGAGAACGTCTGCCCCTCGGCACCTTCGATGATCCAGGATTCGCCTGCGTGAAGGAAGCGAGCGACCACCTTGTCCTCGACAATCCAGACAGGGGCAACCTCGTAGCCCGCGAGCAGCCCCAGCACGGACAGCGCCATGTCCGGACGGCCACCCGTGGCGCAGGTCGCAACCACTTCGGCACCCGGCCAGCGACGGCGGATGGAATCGAGCGCCAACGCAAGATCGGTATAGTCCTTGTACGGGTTGTGGCGCTCAACTTCAAAGTCGGTGGCGGCATCGACCAGCGCACGACCCACATCGCTCACCGTGTCGGCATCCCCCACATAAACGTCGCAGCTCAGTCCCGCGCCCAGCAGTGCGTCGAGGCCGCGGTCCACGGCGACAACGTGGTCGCACTCCCCTGCTAGCCTACGCAACAGATCCGCGCTCGCTACCACGGGCGAGCCGCAGGCCACTAATACCTTGCAAGCCACAGCTCTCGCCTATCCCTCAAACGAAAGAACGCGGGCCAGATCTAGCTCCTCGTAGCTGTCGATAAAGATATCGCAGTTGGCGCGCACATCGTCGCGCTTCATACGGCCGTGCGGGTCATAAATACCCACACGCTTAAAGCCGGCGGAGCCAGAGCTCTTTAGGCCAAAGACGGCATCCTCAAACACCCATGCGCGCTCAAACTTGTGCCCATGGCGCTCCTCCAGGCGGCGCAGCGCAAGCTCGTATACGTCGGGGAATTGCTTGGAGCGTCCCGCCTCGCCCGTCGTGGTAACAAACTCCATGTAAGCGTCGAGCCCCGCACCTGCGAGCGCAGACTGCACCAGCTCGGCCGGCGTGGACGTAGCCACGCACATGGCAATGCCCGCTGCCTTCGCCTGCTCCAAAAATGCCAGGAGCCCCTCGCGCGGCGGCACCTTGGAGTAGCCATCGATCAGAATGTCACTCAGCTCGCGATAGAGCTCCTCGCCATTCGCGCCAATGCCCCACGTGTCGTGGTAGGCCTGGCATTCGTCCTCGAGCGAAAGATGCTCAAACTGGGCAAAATCGTCGACCGTCACGTCGACACCGTGGCGGTGCAATAATTCGGGCTGAGCATAGGCCCAAACGGGGGTGCTATTTACCAGCGTGCCGTCGCAATCGAAAATAAAAGCAACCTTGGGAGCGGCGGTATGGGACATAAACGAACCTTTCGATATCAAATGGTAAACATCCTGCTAAAAACGTTTTACCAAACGTCAGCCAAACAATTTTGAAACCCAAATTGGTAAAACTGTCAAGAGTTTTACCACGGCAATTCTGTCAGTGGTATAAACATGTCGCTTACCGATTAAACGCCCCAGCAAATCCGCTTTCGTCCATAAAACTAACGCACAGGTGTTATCGTAGTTTCTGCCGAAAGTTCCACCGAGCACGCGAGGTGGAACGAATCACAGAAACTTCGCCGTCCCTTCGATTCGTGCAGCCTTGGACCTTTCGCATCTAGTCACCAAGGCAACACGCTGCCGCGTCATGATGGGATCAAACGTGAGCGATACAAAGCTAAAGCCAACGGCTAAAAAGCCCGCAACCCGCAAACCGGCTCCGCACGCACCGGAGCTCTCCAAGGACGATATCTACCTGTTTGGCATTGGTATGTGGGAGCGCAGCTGGGAAAAGATGGGCGCGCATCCCGACACGCAGCAGCGCACGCGCGGCTGGCGCTTTTGCGTTTGGGCGCCCGACGTAAAGAGTGTCCATGTCATTGGCGAATTTAACGACTGGGATGAGGAAGCCAACCCGCTGGTGCCCGTGCATACGAGCGCTATTTGGGAAGGCTTTATTCCTGGTGCCGAGCAGGGCCAGCTCTATAAATACCTTATCGAGACCAACGAGGGCGAAAAGCTCTACAAGGCCGATCCATACGCCTTTAAGGCCGAGTGCCCTCCGGGTACTGCGAGCGTGCTGTGGACACTCGATGGCTACAAGTGGAACGACGCCGCATGGCTCAAGCGCCGCGCCGACCACAACCACATGTCGCAGCCGCTTAACATCTACGAGGTGCATATTGGCTCGTGGAAGCGCCACGGTGACGCGCCGCAGGGCGAGCCCGACGAGTACGGCAACTACCCCGGTCCCATGGATCCCTTCCCCGCGCAGCGCGGCGAGTTCTACACCTACGACGACCTGTCGGTCGAGCTCGTGGACTACGTGCGCGATATGGGCTATACGCATATCGAGGTCATGCCGCTTATGGAGCATCCCTTCGATGGCTCATGGGGCTACCAGACGACCGGCTACTACGCCGCCACGTCGCGCTACGGCAACCCGCAGCAGCTCATGCACTTTATCGATGCGTGCCACGAGGCGGGTATCGGCGTGATCATGGACTGGGTGCCCGGCGGTTTTTGCGCCGATTCCCACGGCCTTGCCACCTTTAACGGCCACATGCTGTTTGAGCACGAGATTCATCCCAACTGGGGCACGCACAAGTTTGACTTCGCCCGCGGCGAGGTCCGCTCCTTCCTGGTCTCAAACGTGCTGTATTGGCTCGAGAACTTCCATGTGGACGGCATCCGCATGGACGGCGTTTCCAGCATGCTGTACCTCAACTTTGGCATCGACGATCCCGGCCAAAAGAAATTCAATAAGTACGGTACCGAGGAAGACTTGGACGCCAGCGCGTTTATCCGCCAGGTCAACTGCGCCGTGGAGGCGCACTACCCCGACGTGATGATGATGGCCGAGGAGTCCACCGCGTGGCCGCTCGTGACCTACCCGCCGCAGGACGGCGGCCTGGGCTTCCACTACAAGTGGGACATGGGCTGGATGAACGACACCCTGCACTACATGCAGACCGATTTTCCGTGGCGCCCCGGCAACCACGGGTTGCTCACGTTCTCTATCATGTACGCCTTTACCGAGAACTTTATCTGCCCGCTGAGCCACGACGAGGTCGTTCACGGCAAGTGTTCGCTGATCGGCCGCATGCCGGGCGACTGGTGGCGCCAGTTTGCCGGCCTGCGCACGCTGGCCTTCTATCAGATGACGCACCCCGGTGCCAAGCTCAACTTTATGGGCAACGAGATCGGCCAGTTTATTGAGTGGCGCTACTACGAGTCCATCCAGTGGTTCCTGACCGAGGAGTACGAGACCCACCGTCATCATCAGGCGTTTATCAAGGCGCTCAACCACCTGTACACCGCCGAGCCCGCCCTGTACGAGCGCGGCTACACCGACGACGGCTTTACCTGGATCGACGCGGACAACTCCAAGCAGTCCATCGTGAGCTTTGTGCGTCAGGGCGAGGACGTCGATGACGACTTGGTGATCCTCATCAACTTTGACCCGGCAAGCTACGAGAGCTTCCGCGTGGGCGTACCGCGTGAGGGTGACTGGGAGGTCATCTTCGATTCTGACCGTCCTGAGTTTGGCGGCAGCGGCTATGCCGGCGAGGAGCCTTACACCTGCTCGAGTGAGCCCTATCCCTGGAACGGGCAGATGGACTCCATTGAGATTAAGGTGCCCGGCCTGGCAGGCGTGGTGCTTAAGCGCCGCGGCCCCAGCAGCTATAAGCCGCCCGTGGTCGATGAGCCCAAGAAGGCGACGCGCAAGCGTGCGTCCTCTGTGAAGCCCAAGCCCGCGGCCGCCAAGAAGGCTCCGGCTAAGGCGAAAGCTGCCAAGCGCGCTGCCAAGGCTTCGGCCAAGACCACGGCCAAGAAGGCAACCACCAAAAAGGCTGCTCCCAAGGCCAAGACAGCTGCTGTTAAGGCTCCTGCCAAGAAAGCGTAACAAAGGCGTTACCACTGTAATTACCCGCCCCGCGGGGGCGTAGGATACATGTCATAACCGTTCCGGGAGATACATCCCCGGGGGAAAGGAACGTATGAATAAGATCTTCGAAAACAAGCAGGAGTTTACCGAGCTCTATCGCGATGCCGTTATGAGCATCAGCGGCAAGAGTGTCGAGGCCGCCAGCGACCTCGACCGCTTTAACGCCCTGGCCAAGCTTGTGGCCGAGAAGGCACGCACCGTTGCCACCAAGAGCGACGCCCGCGCGGCCGCCGAGGGCAAGAAGCGCGTGTACTACTTCTCGATCGAGTTTTTGATCGGCCGCCTGCTCGACAACTATCTGCTCAACTTTGGCGTGCGCGACATGGTCGCCGAGGCGCTCGACGACATGGGTTTCGACCTGTCCGTCATCGAGAACCAGGAGCCCGATCCGGCGCTGGGCAACGGTGGCCTGGGCCGTCTGGCCGCATGCTTTCTGGATTCCATGGCAGCCGAGGGTATTGCCGGCTACGGCAACGGCATGCGCTACCGCTACGGCCTGTTTAAGCAGGAGATCGTCAACGGCAGCCAGGTCGAGGCTACCGACGAGTGGCTCACCCACGGCTATCCCTGGGAGGTCCGCCGTCAGGACAAGGCCGTGACCATTAAGTTTGGTGGCCATGTTGAGGGCTTTGAGGAGAACGGCCGCACGTTCTACCGCACGGTGGACACGCAGGACATCCTGGCCGTCCCCTACGACATCCCCGTTGTGGGCTATGCCGGCGAGACTGTCAACAAGCTGCGCGTCTGGGCTGCCGAGCCGGTCGAGGAGCACTTCGATCTGGAGGCCTTCAACCGCGGCGACTACGCCCTGGCCGATGCCGAGCGTGCCGAGGCCGAGGCCATCAGCGCCATCCTCTACCCCAACGACGCCGGTGAGCACGGCCGTCTGCTGCGCCTGAAGCAGGAGTACCTGTTCGTCTCGGCCGGCATCTACAGCCTGCTCGACACCTTTGAGAAGGAACACGGCGCTAACTGGGAGCTGCTGCCGCAGTTTGTGGCCATCCACACCAACGATACCCACCCCGCCATGTGCGGCCCCGAGCTCATGCGTATCCTCATCGACGAGAAGAAGCTCGAGTGGGATGACGCCTGGAATATCGTGACGCAGGTCGTGAGCTACACCAACCACACCATCCTGCCCGAAGCCCTGGAGAAGTGGCCCATTGGCACGTTCTCCAAACTCCTCCCCCGCGTGTACCAGATCATCGACGAGATCAGCCGTCGTTGGCACGAGTCGTTCGACACTACGCAGGAGGGCTGGCAAGAGCGTTTGCGCCAGACCGCCATCCTGTGGGACGGCGAGATTCGCATGGCCAACCTGTCCGTGATCTGCAGCCACAGCGTCAACGGCGTGGCCAAGATCCACTCTGACATCATCAAGAACATCGTGCTTAAGGACTTCTATGCCTTAACGCCCGAGAAGTTCAACAACAAGACCAACGGCATCTCGCACCGTCGCTTCTTTGCCGAGGCCAACCCCACCTACGCTAAGCTCGTGACCGAGGCCATTGGCGATGGCTGGCTCAAGAACGCCTTTGAGCTGGAAAAGCTCAAAGAGTTCCAGAACGACACCGAGTTCCTGAAGGCCGTGGGTACCTCCAAGCGCGCAAACAAGGAACGTCTGGCCGCCTACGTCAAGGCCGAGACCGGTCTGGTCATCGACCCCAACACCGTCTTCGATGTTCAGGTGAAGCGCTTCCACGCCTACAAGCGACAGCTCATGAACATCATGAAGGTAATGGACATCTACAACCGTCGCATCGCCAATCCCAACTTCCACGTGACGCCGACGACCTTCATCTTTAGCGGCAAGGCTGCCTCGAGCTACACCTTTGCCAAGGAGACCATCCGCCTCATTAACTCCGTGGCCGACGTCATCAACAACGACCCACGCGTCAACGAGGTCATGAAGGTCTGCTTTATCCCCAACTTCCGCGTGAGCAACGCCCAGCTCATCTACCCTGCCGCCGAGATCTCGGAGCAGATTTCCACGGCCGGCAAGGAGGCCTCGGGCACGTCCAACATGAAGCTCATGATGAACGGCGCCATTACGCTGGGCACCCTCGACGGCGCCAACATCGAGATCGCCGACCTGGCCGGTCGCGAGAACGAGGCCATCTTTGGCCTGACCGCTCCCGAGGTCGAGGAGCTCTGGGCATCCAACAGCTACTTTGCATGGGATACCCTCAACGGCGACCGCGAGCGCCTGGGCCGCGTGATGGACGAGCTCAAGGACAACACCTTTGCGGGTCTTTCGGGTAACTTCGAGAGCATTTACAACGAGCTCATGAACAACAACGACCTCGACCTGGTCATGGCCGATTTCCGCAGCTACGTGGATGCATGGGAAAAGCTTACCGGCAGCTACGGCGACCAGGAGACCTGGAACCGCAAGGCCCTGCTCAACACCGCCTCGAGCGGCTGGTTCTCGAGCGACCGCACCATTCGCGAGTACCGCGACGAGATCTGGCACGCGTAAAGGCCGCGAGCTCCCTTATGCCAGCACGGCATTACTCGACGGGCGCAACGTTGCGCTGCGCCCGTCGCTAATGGGTTTAAGAACATCGATGACAGAAGGAGAAATCGATGAGTAAGAAAGAATGTATCGCGATGCTCCTCGCAGGAGGACAGGGCAGCCGATTGGGGGCACTCACCCAAAAGATCGCCAAGCCGGCGGTTAGCTTTGGTGGCAAGTTCCGCATTATCGACTTCTCGCTCTCCAACTGCTCCAACTCGGGCATCGACACGGTGGGCGTTCTGACGCAGTATCGCCCCTACCTGCTGCATGCTTATGTGGGCTCCGGCGAGGCATGGGATCTGGACAGCCGCGACGGCGGTGTGTCGATCCTGCCGCCGTACGAGACGCAGACCGGTGGCGCCTGGTATGCGGGCACGGCCGACGCCATTACGCAGAACCTGGACTACATCAAGGCCAACGACCCCAAGTACGTCCTGATTCTTTCGGGCGATCACCTGTATCGCATGGACTACCGCAAGATGCTCAAGACGCACATTGAGAACAACGCCGACCTCACGGTGAGCGTTATGCCCGTGCCGTGGGAGGAGGCCAGTCGCTTTGGTATCCTGACCACTGACCCCGAGGACGGCCGCATCACCAAGTTCACCGAGAAGCCCGATAAGCCCGATTCGAACCTCGCGTCCATGGGCATCTACATCTTCTCGGCCGACGTGCTGATCGAGGCGCTCGAGGAGGACGCTCTGGACCAGCGCTCGAGCCACGACTTTGGCAAGGACATCATCCCCAAGCTGCTCGGCGAGGGCAAGCGCCTGTACAGCTACGAGTTCCACGGCTTTTGGAAGGATGTCGGCACCATCGCCAGCTTCCACGAGACCTCGATGGACCTGCTGGGCAACAACCCCGAGTTCGATCTGTTCGACAAGCACTTCCCCATCATGTCCAACATCACCACGCGTCCGCCGCACTACATTGGACCGGACGGCCGTCTGGACGACTGCCTGGTCTCCAACGGCTGCAAGATCTACGGCACCGCTCGCCACTCGATCCTTTCGACCGACGTCATCATCGAGGAGCGCGCCGTGGTAGAGGACTCCGTGCTGCTGCCGGGTGCGCACGTTAAGAGCGGCGCGCACATCTGCCGCGCTATTTTGGGCGAGAACTCCACGGTCGAAGAGGGCGTGAAGCTCGGCTCTGTCGATACCACCAAGGATGCGGCCGTCGTTGGAAATGACGTCGTTATCGGGAAGGGGGAATGATCCGATGATCAATCGCAAGGCCATCGGTTATATCACCGCTAACTACTCTTCGACCTACGGCAGCGTACTGCTCAAGGACCGCCCCATCGCGTCCGTCCCGTTTTTGGGCCGCTACCGCCTGATCGACTTCCCGCTGTCCAACATGATGAATGCCGGCATCAAGACCGTCGGCGTCGTCATGCCGGGTAACTACCGCTCGCTGATCGACCACGTGGGCTCGGGCAAGGACTGGGGCCTGGACCGCAAGAAGGGCGGCCTGTTCATGGTGCCCGGCAATGCGTATGGCACCACCAAGGGCGGCATGCGCTTCCTGCTTCGCGACATCATCTCCAACAAGACGCTGTTCCAGCGCTCGGACAAGCCCTATGTCGTGATGATGGGCACCAACATCATCTTTAACATGGACCTCAACACCATCATCGACGCGCACGAGAACTCCGGTGCCCAGATGACCGTGGTGTACTGCAAGGCCACGCACAACGTCGATGACGAGACCAAACTCGAAATTAACGAGAACGGCCGCCTGACGGGCGTGAGCGCCGGCGTCGTGTACGGCGACAACGCCTCTATGGACTGCTGCATCGTCAACCGCGAGACGCTGCTCGAGATCATCGACCACTACCAGGCCGCCGACTATCTGGACCTGCTCGAGGCACTCCAGGGCGACTTTGGCAACATCGACGTTTGCAGCTACGAGTACAAGGGCGAGGTCGTGGGCGTGTTTAGCGAGAAGTCGCTGTATCGCCGCAGCATGGACCTGCTCGACCAGACCGTGGCCGACCAGCTCTTTGACCCCGAGCGCCCGATTCTGACCAAGGCTCACGACGTGCCGCCTTCGCGCTATGCGACCGGCAGCCACGCGTGCAACTCGATCATCTCGGCCGGCTGCATCATCAAGGGCACCGTGCGCAACTCGATCCTGTCGCGTGGCGTCGTGGTCGAGGAAGGCGCCTCGGTGACGAACTCGATCATCAACCAGAGCTGCGTCATCAAGAGCGGCGCCCGCGTTGAGAATGCCATCCTGGACAAGAACAACGTGGTTCCCACCAACACCGAGCTTCGCGGCACGCGCGAGAACATTCTGGTGCTGGGAAAGGCCCCGTTAACTTCTGATATCACCAACGCGAGCTAGCTTTGGCACCGCAACATCGCTCGTGACACGTAGAATAGCCGCCCGGTTTGCGCCAGGCGGCTATTCTCGAATTGCAACAGGGAGACAATATGGCTGATTCCAGCAAAAAGATGCAGATCGTGTTTGCCTCGGCCGAGTGCGCGCCGTTTGTGAAGACCGGTGGCCTGGGCGACGTAGCGGGCTCGCTACCTGCGGCGCTTGTGCGCGCCGGCGCCGAAGTCATCGTGATGGTGCCCAAGTACGCCACCATCAAGGACGAGTACAAGGCGCAGATGGAGCACTTCTCCGACTTTTACGTGAGCCTGGGCTGGCGTAACGAGTACTGCGGTCTCGAGAAGCTCGAGCACGACGGCGTCACCTATATGTTCATCGACAACGAGCGCTACTTTGCGCGCGACTATCCGTACGGCTTCTTTGACGACGGCGAGCGCTTTGCGTTCTTCTCCAAGGCCATCACCGAGAGCCTGCAGCACCTGCCGGCCGGCTTTGAGTGCGACATCCTGCACTGCAACGACTGGCAGACGGCGCTGGCGCCCGTGTTTTTGCGCGAGTTCTACCAGGGCCTGCCGCTGTACGACCGCGTTAAGACCGTCTTCTCGATTCACAACGTGGCGTTCCAGGGCCAGTTTAGCGACACCGTGATGGAGGACATCCTGGGTGTGGCGCATATTCCGGCGGCCGCCTCGCAGCTGCGTTGCGACGCCTGCAGCATTAACTACATGCTGGGCGCGCTGCACTATGCCGATGCCATCACCACCGTGAGCCCCACCTACGCGGGCGAGATCCAAACGCCCGAGTTTGGCGAAGGCCTGGACGGCGTGCTGCGCGAGCGTTCCTACGCGCTGCAGGGTATCCTCAACGGTATTGATGTGGCGGGCTTTGACCCGGCGACCGACAAGCGCATTGCAGCCAACTACACGGTTGACGACCGTTCCGGCAAGGCCGTGTGCAAGGCCAAGCTGCAGGAGGAGCTGGGCCTCGAGGTTCGCGACGACCGTCCGCTCATGGTGATGGTCACGCGCCTGACACGCCAGAAGGGCATGGACCTGGTCATGTACGCGCTCGACCGCATCCTGTCCGGCGGCGTGCAGGTGGCCGTGCTGGGTACCGGCGACCGCGATTACGAGGACGGCCTGCGCTACTTCCAGGACAAGTACCCCGGCACCATGGCCGCACGCATCGAGTTCGATCCGGCGCTGTCGCAGCGCATGTATGCCGCCGCCGACATGTTCCTGATGCCGTCGAAGTTTGAGCCCTGCGGCCTGTCGCAGATCATCGCCATGCGCTACGGCACCCTGCCCATCGTGCGCGAGACCGGTGGCCTGAAGGACACCGTGCAGCCGTACAACGAGTTTACCGGCGAGGGCACGGGCTTCTCGTTTACCAACTTTAACGGCGACGAGATGGGCGACGCGGTGTTCCGCGCAGCACGCCTGTTCTGGGACAACCGCGATGCCTGGAACCAGCTGGTCACGCAGGCCATGAGTCAGGACTTTAGCTGGACGCGCTCGGCCGACAAGTATCTGGACCTGTACTTCTTTATGCACCCGGAGATTGAGAGGCCGGTGGCGGTTGTCGAGGAGCCTGAGGCTGTTGCTGAGCCGGTGGCCGCTGAGGAGCCCAAGGCCGAAGAGAAGCCGGTTGAGGCTAAGCCCGCAAAGGCCGAGCCTGAGGTGAAGCCCGCAGCAAAGCCTGCGGCTAAGAAGACCACGACTCGCAAGACGACCGCTAAGAAGCCCACTGCGACTAAGGCAGCGGCAACCAAGACCACCGTTGCCAAGGCAACGACCACGCGTAAGCGTACCACCGCAGCTGCCAAGAAGGCCGCCGAGGCCGAGGCTGCTCCCGAGGTAAAGGCCGACGCCACCGAGGATAAGCCTGCGGTAAAGACTCCGGCCAAGACCGCTGCCAAGAAGAGGACCGCGACCACCAAGAAGGCAACGGCAGCCAAGAAGACCACGACAACGAAGTCGACGACCAAAGCCGCCACGACCAAGGCAGCCGCAAAACCGGTCGCCAAGCTTGAGGAGACGTCCGCCGAGTCCAAGGCCGAGGCAACCGTCGAGGGCAAGCCGGCCGCCAAGACCACCACACGCAAGCGCACTACAACGACGACCAAAAAGACCACGACCACAGCTGCTGCTCCCGAGGGGGAGGCTAAGGTCGAGGACAAGCCCGCAGTAAAGGCCAAGCCGGCCCCGAAGGCATCCGAGACCAAGTCCGCTGCCGTCAAAGAGGAACCCAAGGCCGAGGTAAAGGCCAAGACCGAGCCCGCCAAGGAGACGCCGGTCTCCCCCGCCGCCGCAACCGAGAAAAAGACGCCGTCGAAGAAAACATCCGTCCGCAAGGCAACGGCCACCCGCAAGCGCCGCTAATCCGGACGATTAAAACTTAATCCTTAACGCAAAAGAGGGCGCCCCAACCAGGCGCCCTCTTCTTGGTTGAACTTCTCTATTAAAAAGAGGGCCGGTTTACTACGACAAAATGGCTCCTGCCGACCACGGAGATTAATATACGAAATTGGCAACACCTCTACCTGCGGTTTTAATATCACCAAAATGACCGTGGCTGAGATCTTTCAATTTGTCGTAGTAAACCGAAGTACTTTTGTTTGACTACAAATAGTATCGGTATAGGCGTTTTCGAATATCGCTATAATTTGGATGGTAAAACGATTTTCTAGGACAACCGTTCGCCGATGGTAAACGGATGTTGTTTATACAGCCTGTGTACAACAGATATACTTACATCCTGTGCGTAAAGCCATGGCCCGCAGGCCATGATTCTATTGAACTGGACCGTACTATGAGATTGATACACAACAGCCGTCTACCGCAGTTTCGCACTCCGTTTGGCGCTGTGACCACTGGAACTATCCTTTCACTCTCCGTGATTCTGGAGGATGCCGATCCAGCGCAGGCAACGCTTACGCTGCGCACCTGGGTCGATGAGATCGGCGAATCTCGATATCCCATGACGCACGAAGGCGACGGCATATTTACCGTAGAGATCGAGTGCGCCGAGCCTTGTCTTATCTGGTACAGCTTTATCTGCAATATCGAGGGCCAGCCCGAGGTTCGCCTGGGTGCACCGCAGGGCCGCACCGGCGGCGAGGGCGTAACCTACGACTACGCCGAGGTGCCGTCGTTCCAGGTCACCGTCTACAAGCACCGCGAAGTTCGACCCGAGTGGTACGAGCACGGCATGGTCTACCAGATCTTCCCCGATCGCTACGCCCGCGACGAGCACTGGCGCGAGCGCACGCTGGCTCAGGTCGAAAAGCCGCGCAACGGAATCCAACGCCGCATGATCGAGGACTGGAACGAACCGCCCGTATACGAGCGCGCCGAGGACGGCTCCATCAAAACCTGGGACTTTTACGGCGGATCGCTCAAGGGCATCCAAGAAGACCTGCCTCGTATCGCCGAGCTGGGCTTTACAGCCATCTACCTCAACCCCATTTTCGAAGCCGCGAGCAACCACCGCTACGACACGGCCGATTACAGCAAGATCGACCCGATTCTGGGCACCGAGCAGGACTTTACGGAGCTGTGCGAGGCGGCCGAGAAGCTCGGCATTTCCATCATCCTGGACGGTGTGTTCAACCACACGGGCGACGATTCGATCTACTTCAACCGCTACGGTAACTACCCCGGCGTGGGCGCATGGCAAAGCGAAGATTCGCCGTGGCGCGATGCGTTCTATTTCCACGAGGACGGCTCGTACGACTGCTGGTGGGGCGTGGGCAATATGCCCGCCATCAATGAGAGCTCCGAGCTGGTGCGCGAGCGACTCCTGGGGAAGGACGGTATCATACGCAAATGGCTGCGCGCCGGCGCTCACGGCTGGCGCCTAGATGTGGCCGACGAGCTTTCTGACGACTTCCTGGCCGAGATCAAAAAGGCCGTACTCGCCGAGAAGCCCGACGCACTGCTGCTCGGCGAGGTCTGGGAAGACGCCTCCAACAAGATCAGCTATGGCCACCTGCGTCGTTACCTGCAGGGATCCGAGCTTGACTCGGCTATGGATTATCCCTTCCGCGACATGGTCATCGGCTTTTTGATGGGCTATAAGAACGCCTACCAGGCAGCCGAGGATATCGAAACCCTGCGCGAGAATTATCCTCGCGAGGCCCTGTCCTGCGCACTCAACCTGCTGTCGAGCCACGACCGTCCGCGTATCATCTCGGTGCTCGGCGGCGGCCCCGACGAGTCACAGCTACCCGAGTGCGAGCGCAGCAAGTGGCGCCTGGACGAAAACTCAATGGGCCTGGCCAAAAGCCGTTTTTGGCTTGCAACGCTCATGCAGATGACGTTCCCCGGCGTGCCCTCGATTTACTATGGCGACGAGTACGGCCTTGAGGGCCTGACGGATCCGGGCAATCGCCGCACGCTGCCTTTAAAGGAAGACCTGCACGACTTCGATACACTCGCCATCCTTAAAAACGCCTCGGCCGTGCGCCGCGCCCTGCCGTTTATGGTTGACGGCGAGATCAAGGCCTTCGCGCTCAACGACGAGGTACTCGCCTATACGCGCACCGGTAAAGACGGTGAAGCCGCGACGGTTATCATCAACCGCAGCCTGCGCAATTCGCACTGTGTGACGATTCCGGCGCTCGGCGAATGTGCGAGCGACGTGATCAGCGGCCACGAGTGCGAAATCCACAACGGTACCGTCACGCTCGATTTGTATCCGCTGGGGTCATCGATCATCTATCACCACGCCGAGCAGCGTCTGCAAGAGCCGCTCGATCACGGCGCGGGCGTCGTTTGCCACATCACCTCGGTACCGACTGACGATGGCAAGCCGGGTACGATCGGCGCACCCACGCGTCGCTTTATCGACCATCTGGCCGCCATGGGCATGCGCTACTGGCAGGTCCTGCCCGTCAACCCGACGGATTTCTTCCGCTCCCCCTATGCCGGGCCCTCGGCTTTTGCGGGCAATATCGACCTACTGCCCGAGAGCCACGAGGAGCTGGCCGCCGACTTCGCCGTCTGGAAGACCCGCGGCGGCGAGGATGCCGATCCGCTGTACACCGCGTTTAAACATCGCAATGCCGATTGGCTCGAGAAGTACTGCGTCTACATGGCCGTTAAGAAGTACTTTGAGGGCGAGTCGCGGCACGATTGGCCGGCGGATGTCGCGCGCTACAACGAGCATCTGATCGACGACAAGCGCTTCCACGACGAGGCCGAGCTTCAGGCGTACATGCAGTACCGCTTTGACCTGGCTTGGTGCGAGCTCATGAACTACGCGCACAAGAAGGGCATCGAGGTTATCGGCGATATTCCCATGTACGTGTCCGACGATTCGGCCGACGCGTGGAGCGAGCCCGAAAACTTCTGGCTGTCCGACACCGGTAAGGCGATTGAGATTTCGGGCGCGCCGCCCGACAACTTTGCGCCCGAGGGCCAGGTGTGGGGAAACCCCACCTTCCGCTGGGATCACATGAAGGAAAACGGCTATAGCTGGTGGATGGATCGCCTGCGTCGTGCGTTTTCGCTCTACGACCGCGTACGCCTGGATCACTTCCTGGGCTTCCACAGCTACTTTAGCATCCCTGCCGGCAAGGCCTGTGCCGACGGCCGCTGGCTGGCTGGCCCGGGCAAGGACCTGTTCCAGACCGCCTACGACGAGCTGGGTCCGCTTAACTTTATCGCCGAGGACCTAGGCTATTTGACGCCCGGTGTTCGCGCGATGGCTTCGACCTGTGGCTTCCCTGGCATGGACGTGCTGGAGTTCAGCGATTACGACGTTCGTTGCGGTGTGCATCCCACGCCTGGCAAGATTCTGTACACCTCGACGCACGATACGTCGACGCTGGCCGGTTGGTGCACGCATTCCTTTGCGGGCGGCGATGAGCCGAGTGGCGTTGAGGTGGCGGCCAAGCTAATGGGCGACGCGCTGGCAAGCGACGCTCCCCTGGTGATGATGCCGCTGCAGGATCTCCTGGGGCTTGGCGACGACGCGCGCATGAACGTACCGGGCGTGGCCACGGGCAACTGGACCTGGCAGGCTGACGAGGCCGACGTTGCGGCCGCCGAGGGCAAAACTGCGCAGCTCCTGCGCAACACCCATAGATTCTGGGGCGAGGCGTGATAAAACGCCCGATATAGGGTACAGTTACAGACGTTTGAATTTTTGCGGGCAGAGCGATCTGCCCGCTTTGTGCTGAAAAGGAAGTATTATGGCACGCTACGATTACAAGTGCTCGAGCTGCGGCAACGTGTTTGAGGTTGAGCACCCCATGTCCGAGAGTCCCGAGGTCGTGTGCCCCAGCTGCGGTGCCCCAGCCGCCAAGACGTTTTCGGCCAGCGGTATTAAGTTCGAAGGCAGCGGTTTCTACAACACCGACCAGCGAAGCGGCGGCTCCAGCACCAGCGCCACCAGCGGCTGCTGCGCCAACTGTCCGCATAGCCACTAGTGACAAGCGGCCCCGCGATCAAGCCCGATCGCGGGGCTATTTCTTTGCGCTATGAGTAGCTCTATGAGTTGCGGACCAGTCTGGCGCAGAAGTGGCCGTCGTAGGAATCCGCGTTTACCGGCACGCTTTGGAAGAGGCCTCGGTCGTTTTGGCGGACGGCTACCAACTTCTTGGCCTGCGCGAAATCGGGCAGTTGCAGAATCTGTGCATCGGAAAGCGGCGCCACGGTAAAGCCTGCACCCTCGGGAGAGGCCAAGAAGGCATCCACAACCTGCGTGTTCTCTTCATCAAACACCGAGCACGTCGCGTACATGAGTTCACCGCCCACAGCCACGCGCGCGGCGGCTTCCTTGAGCATCGTCAACTGCAACTTGGGCAGCTCAACCGTCACATCGTTTTCGGTCAGACGCCACGGAATCTCGGGATGACGACGCATGGTCCCTGTACCCGAGCACGGGGCATCGATAAAAACTGTATCGAACAGGGCAGGTTTGCCAAGCATGGCATCAAAAGACGTCAGCACCTCGTCGAGCTCGCAGGCATCGCCCGAGACCGTGCGAACACCCTTAATATCAGCCTTGTGCAGGCGCGCGAGATTCTGATCACATTTACGATCATGCAGGTCGAGCGCGGTATGCTGGTGCTCGTACCCAGCACGTTTGGCCTGACACATCATCACATAGGTCTTGGTTCCGCGACCGGCACCAATCTCCAGGCAGTGCCCGGGACGGGTCGCCGCGGTAGCGATGAGCTGGGCGTTAAGGTCCGAGGCAACGGCAGCAGCGCGCTCAAACACGCCGGACGCAACCGTGACCTGCGCATCGACCGGTGCATGGCAGCCCGGGAACACGGGCGCAACAAGCTGCGAGATATACGGGTCGGGTTTGGTCGCAAAGGCGTTCTCGTGCAAAGCGAGCGGCGCAGGTGCCAAGTTGCCGGCAAAGTTGAGCGCGCCCTCGGGTGTGTCGAACGATGCCATAATGCGAGCACAAAGCCAACGCGGCAGACCCATCAGGCGCGACAGGCGAACAAGACGACGTTCGGACTCATCGGCATCCGCGGCGGCGCCAAAATCCTCGACGTTGTCCGCAACCTTATGCAGCACGGCATTGGCCAAACCGGCGGCCGATTTAGCTCCGCAGCGAACCAGCTCAACGCCCTGACTTACGGCAACGCGACCCGGCGTATGCAGATAGAGCATCTCGAAGGCCGAGATACGAAGTGCCATGCGCACACGAGGAGCGACCTTTTTTGGCTTATCGAGAAACTGGTCGAGCAGCTCATCCAAAATGCCCTGGGTGGCCGCAACGCCAAGTGCCAAACGAGCGGCAAAAGCAGAATCGCGCTGGTCAATGGCTTTGGCCGAAGCACGGGACGAGAGCACGTCGCGCGCGTACATGCCGCGGCGATCGGCCTCCATCAAAACATCAAGCGCGAGCTTGCGCGCGGGAGACAGCTTACTCATGAAAGAACACCCCACGTAAGATCGGCACCCTGCAGGCCGGCAGCCCAGGCAGAAGCAGCCATAGCACGCTTGCCATCGGGCTTAACCTCGAGCAGCTCAACTGCACCATCGGAAAGTCCCAGGTATACACGCTTGTCCTTGACGGCAACAGCGCCTTCGCCAAGCGACACATCAGCCGGCTCAGCATCGAGCACGCGAACTGACTTGCCGGCAATCACACAACGGGCAGGCGCGGTATCGGACGAGGCAAGCACATGACGCACGCAATCAAGCACCGCCATCTGAGGATCCAGACGCATCTTCTGCTTAGAAATCTTGGCGGCGTGAGTGACGAGCGACTCATCCTGTTCAGTCCACACGGCGGTACCATCGGCAAGCAAAGGAAGCGTATCGGCAAGCAGTTTGCCGCCAAGCTCAGCAAGCTCCATGGTCAGTGCCTCGGCATGCTTACCGGCAACCGACGTGGAAGCCTGAGCACAATAAGCACCAGTATCCACGCCATGCCCGATGCGCATAATGGAAACGCCAGCAACCTCGTCACCAGCGAGAATCGCACGCTGAATAGGAGCAGCCCCACGCCAACGAGGCAGCAGCGAAGCATGAACATTCACAATGCCGAGCGGTGCCATATGCAGCACCTCATCGGGCAAAATGCAGCCATAAGCAGCCACACAGAAAATGTCAGCCTGGGCAGCCTGAAGCGTCTCAACAACCTCAGGCGTCATACGATTAGCCTCAACAACCGGCAGGCCAAGCTCGAGCGCCTTGGCCTTAACAGGAGACGGCACAAGCTTCTTACCACGCCCGCGAACAGCATCAGGACGAGTAACAACAAGCGCAATCTCATTCCCAGCCTCGACGAGCGAAGTCAACGAAGGCACAGCAAAATCAGGCGTACCCATAAACACAATACGCATAAAGAACGTCTCCCCTCAACCAAAGCCGAGACGGCTACAAATAACAGCGGAAAGCCAAGTCACCAGCCCATCCGCAATAACAATTCAACAAGAACAAATATACCCAAAACCAAAGAAAGAGCCGCAATAAAAGCAGCTCTTCCAACAAAGCAATTATCAGCGAAGACGCCCATCCCTGGCCCGACGGCACCCGGGCGAAAAGGAGAGCGACAACGTAGTCCCTGGGATGGGGCCCACACATATCGTCCCGCGCGCAGTTTCGCAGCAAAGCGAGAATGTTTGAGCACGGGATGATATGTGTGGGCCCCATCCCAGGGACGGACAATTAACCTATTCAGTCTCGCCCGGTCGAGCGCCGCGGGCCAGCGCGTCCTGGTACTCCTTGACTGCCTTGAGCCTCTGCATTGGGTTCAGTCGCTCGAACATGGTGTTGCCGTGCAGGTGATCGATCTCATGCTGCAGGCACACGCAGAACAGGTCGCCCGAGGCCTCGTAGCGAATCAGGTTGGCGTCCAAGTCGTACGCCTCGACAACGACATGGTCAGGACGCTCAATCTCGCAGCTAATGCCGGGGATGGACAGGCAGCCCTCGCTAAAGGGCACCAGATGGTCGCTCTGCTCCACGATCACGGGGTTAATGAGCACGTACGGGTCGTAGTCGCTCTTGTCGCTGTAGCCGCAGTCGATGGTGACGAGCTGAATGAGCTCGCCAATCTGCGGGGCAGCCAGGCCGCAGCCGCCGTTCTCGAACATCATCTTCTTCATCTTCTCGGCAAGCGCCTCGATCGCCGGGGTGATCTCCTCGATGACGGCGCACTCCTGGCGCAGACGAGGGTCGGGCGACAGTACGATTCCGTTGGCTTCCATGGCCATCCTTTCGGGTTGTTACATCAAATCATAGGCATCGACGTCAACGCTCACGCTCACGCCGCGCATGGAGCCCGCCTCTTTGAGGCAGGCGTCGATATCATCAGAGACATGGTACCCCACAGGCGACTTCACAAGCAGATGGAAGCGGTAACGGTCCTTGGCTCTCTCGATTACACATGAAGCCGGGCCCAGCACCTGCGGCACGGCACTCCCCGCCCGCAAAAAGTCTGGCGCGGCAGCATGCCAGCGGCGCTTGAGGAGCTTTGCGATGCGCGCGATGTAGTCCTGCGCGTCGTCTCGGTTCGCCGACCACACCAAGATGTTGACCAGGCGAACAAACGGCGGGTACACCGCGTCGCGGCGCTGATCCAGGTCGTAGTCGGTAAAGATCGAACGGTCATGCTCAGCGACGGCGCGGATGACCGGGTCCTCGGGCAGGTAGGTCTGGATGACGACCTCGCCGGGGCGATCACCACGACCGGCACGGCCGGCGACTTGCTCCAGCAGATCGTAGGCGCGCTCCCCTGCGCGAAAGTCGGGCAGCTTGAGGGCGAAGTCGGCATTGACCACGCCTACCAGCGTGACCTCGGGAAAATCGAGACCCTTTGCGATCATTTGGGTGCCCAGCAACACGGCGCAATCGGCCGCATCGAACTGCTCGAGCAGCTTTTTGTGCGCATCCTTGCCGCGCGTGGAATCGGCATCCATGCGAATAATGGCGACGTCCTCGGGAAGCATCTGGTGCAGTGCGTCCTCGATTTGCTGCGTACCTAGACCCATTTTTGCCAGATAGCGGCTGCCGCACTTGGGGCAACGGCTCGTGGGCGCGGGATAGGGCTGCACGCGCCAAGACGAACCGCATGTGTGACACTGCAGCGCGTGCGTGCGCTCGTGATACGTAAGCGCGGTGGAGCAGTGGTTGCAGGTGGGGACGCAGCCGCACTCGCGGCACATCAGGAACGGCGCAAAGCCACGGCGGTTGTGCAACAGCACGGCCTTTTCGCGGCGCTCAACCACGCGCTCCAGGCCTTCCATCAGCGGTTTTGAGAACATAGAGCGGCTGCCGTGCGAGAACTCGCGGCGCAGGTCGGCAATGCGGACTGTCGGCAGCACGGCGTGTCCCGGGCGCTCGGGCATCTCGACGCGCGTCCAGGTGGCACCGTTATACGTGCCACGGCGGCAACGGTCGAGGGCCTCGGCAGAAGGCGTGGCGGAGCCCAACACGAGCGGGCAGCGGTAGCGTCGCGCCATCTCGGCCGCCACCTCGCGCGCGTGGTAGCGCGGGCTGGAACCCTGCTTGTAACTGGTCTCGTGCTCCTCGTCGATGATGATGAGGCCCAAGTCGCTGAGCGGGCAAAAGAGCGCCGAGCGGGCGCCGACAACCACGCGGGCCGCACCGCTGGCGACCATATCCCACTGGTCCAGGCGCTCGCCAGCCGAAAGGCGCGAATGGAACACGGCAACCGTCTCGCCAAAGCGCGAGCGGAAGCGACCGACGGTTTGGGCCGTCAACGAGATCTCGGGCACAAGCACGCACGCCGAGCGGCCGGCCGCGAGCACGCGCTCGATGGCAGAGAGGTAGACCTCGGTTTTACCAGATCCGGTGACGCCGTCGACAAGAACCACGTCGCCGTGGGCGTCAAGGCAGGCGCGCTCAATTTGCGCAAGCGCCTGCTGCTGGCCGTTCGTGAGCGCGACCGGCGCCTTGCCGCTTGCCGAGGACAGCGTGGTCCGCTCGCAGCAGCCACGCCAGGCTCGGCGCTCCTCCACCAGCACAACTCCGCGTTTTTCGAGCGCCTTGATGGTCGCCGACATGCTGTTATAAAGCAGGTTGAGGTCGCGCGTCGTGACCGGTCCGCACTGGAGCGCCTCGATGAGCTGACGCTGGCGGACCGCCGTCTTGGGAGGCGTATAGTCGAAGCCCTCGGGTGTGAGCATGACCCAACGGTTTTGGATAGGCTTGACGGCGGGGCGCTCAACCGTCCACACGCCGTCATCGCCCTTGACCACGCGCGGGCTTCCACCCGGTGGCAAGAACAGGCGCAGGCACTCGGAAAGCGTCGCGACATACTCGCGGCTCATCCAGCGTGCGATACGGGCGGCCTCTGCGGTAAAGAGTGGCTTGCTGAGGATAGCCTCGAGAGGCTTGATACGCGCGGGATCGAGGGCGTTGTTGCCTTGCAGGTCGCCCAGCTCAAACGCAATGTCGACGATGTAGCCCGCGGCAGCACGGTTACCAAAGTGGACCAGGACCGTGGATCCGATCTGCGCCTCGTCGGCAAGGAGTTGAGGAATGCCATAAGCAAACGGCTCGGACAGCGCACGCGTCGGGATGTCGAGAACCACGCTCGCATAGGCGGCGATGGGCTCAGGTGCAGGCTCGGGCTTGGCCTGCTCGACCGTGCGGCCGTCCTTTACGGGAGCCTGCTCAGGTTCAGGTGAACCAAACAGCGACAGTTGCTCGGCCATGGTCCCTGTACCTCCCATCCCATACGTCTACAGAAACAAGAGCCCCGCTCGGGGTGAACGGGGCTCGGATACATACGTTTGCGCAGCGATTACAGCGCCATCGTGCGGGCGCGGTCGATGCGCGCCAGGCAGTCGTCGCGACCGACGAGCGCCATGGTCTCGCCCAGCGGAGGGCTCACCATATTGCCGCAGACGGCGACGCGCACGGCCTGGAACACCACGCGCTTCTTAAGGTCCATCTGTTCGGGCAGCGGCTCAAGTGCGGCGTCGATGTTGGCGGCCGTCCACTCGGTAACACCCTCGAGCGCGGCCTTGGCGGCGTCCAGAATGGCACCCATGCCCTCCTTGGCCAGGCCCTTGTTGACGGACTTCTCGTCATACTCGAGCGTCTCGGCCGTGGCAAAGATGGGAGCGGCGACGGTCACGGCGTCGGCCGGCATCTTGGTGCGCGGCTTGACGATGGCGGCAAGTGCGTCGATCCAGTCCTCGCCGTACTCGACATTACCCTCGATAAGACCCGCCTCGTGCAGCTCGGGAACCATGATCTCGTCGGCAAACTGAGCATCGGACATGCCGTTGATGTACTCGGCATTGACCCAGTCGAGCTTCTTGGGGTCGAAGGTCGCCGGGTTCTTGGAGATGCGGTCGAGCGAGAACTTGCTTGCCAGGACATCGCGCGGGATGATGGTGGTCTCGCCGTCGAGCGACCAGCCGAGCAGCGCCAGGTAGTTGACGAAGGCGTCGGACAGGTAGCCGGCGTCGCGATACTCCTCCACCGAGGTGGCGCCGTGGCGCTTGGAGAGCTTTTTGCCGTCGGCGCCCAGGATCATGGAGATGTGGGCGAACGTGGGCACGGGCGCGCCGAGGGCCTCGTAGACCATGACCTGGCGCGGGGTGTTGGACAGGTGGTCGTCGCCGCGGATGACATGGGTGATCTTCATCATGGCGTCGTCGACGACGGTCGCGAAGTTGTACGTGGGCGTGCCGTCGGAGCGGAAGATGACAAAGTCGTCGAGCTCCTTGGCGTCGAAGGTTACCTCGCCGTGGACGGCGTCGTGGATGACGACGTCGCCGCGGTCCTCGGGCACCTTGATGCGCAGGACGTAGGACTCGCCGGCCTCGATGCGGCGGCGGGCCTCTTCGGGATCAAGATCGCGGCAACGGCGCTGATAGCCCTGGAAGGGGTCCTTGCGCTCCTGCGCGGCCTTGCGGTCGGCGTCGAGCTGCTCCTTGGTGCAGAAGCAGGGATAGGCCTTGCCCTCGTCCCAAAGCTTCTGGGCGGCCTGCTTGTACAGGTCCAGGCGCTCGGTCTGGGCGTAGGGGCCAAAGTCGCCGCCCACCTCGGGACCCTCGTCCCAGTCCAGGCCCAGCCAACGCATGGCGCGCAGGATGATCTGCGTGTTCTCGTCGGTGGAGCGGGTGGGGTCGGTGTCGTCGATGCGCAGGATGAACGTGCCGCCGTTTGCGCGGGCGAAAGCCCAGTTATAGATAGCGGTGCGGGCGCCGCCGATGTGCAGCTTGCCCGTCGGTGAGGGTGCAAAGCGGACGCGAACGTCTGATGCCATGGAAATCTCCTCGATTGCAGGATGGATGTCTAACCGCACCAGTATAAAGCATCAAAGCAACCTCCGCACAAAGGGCACCGACCTACTCATTGGGGACAGACTTAAATGACCATTCTTTGGACAACCTGTCGGCACTTAGGCAAGGCTGGTCATTTATGTCTGTCCCCAATGAGTAGGTGCGGAAAGGGTGTGAATGTTTGATTTACGCGCTATGATGTGCCCTTGCATAGAGAGCCCGGCGGAATGGTAACGGTCGCCGGGACACGTTTTTGAAAGGACAATCATGTCAGAAGAACTTCGTTCCATCCCGCCCCAACACGGGTCCTTTGTTTTTACGTCGGAGTCGGTGACCGAAGGTCATCCCGATAAGATCGCTGACCAGATCAGCGACGCCGTCCTCGACGCAATCCTCGCCAAAGAAATAGAGCTCCAGGAGCAGGGCTACATCGCCCCCAACGGCGTGCCTGCCAACGTGGAGAACGTCCGCTGCGCCTGCGAGACCCTCGTGACCACCGGCACCGTCATCGTCGCCGGCGAGATTCGCACCCAGGCCTACGTAGACGTTCAGGAAATCGCCCGTGGCGTTATCCGCCGCATTGGCTACAACCGTGCCAAGTTCGGTTTTGACTGCGACACCTGCGGCGTCATGAGCCTCATCCACGAGCAGTCGCCCGATATCGCCCAAGGCGTTGACGAGTCCTTCGAGACCCAGACCGGCGCTACCACCGACCCGATCGACCTGATCGGTGCCGGCGACCAGGGCATGATGTTCGGATATGCCTCCAACGAGACCAAGACCCTCATGCCCATGCCGCACTACCTGGCAAGCCGCCTGGCCGAGCGCCTGGCCGCCGTGCGCCACGACGGTACCCTGCCCTATCTGCGTCCCGACGGCAAGACCCAGGTCACCGTGCGCTACGAGGAAGGCAAGCCCGTCGAGGTCACGACCATCGTCATCTCCACGCAGCACGCTGCCGAGATCGAGGACATGGGCAAGATCAAGGCCGACCTCATCGAGCACGTCATCACCCCGGTCATGGCCGCTGAGAACATGCCGTGGGATAACGCGGACATCTACGTGAACCCCACCGGTCGCTTTGTCGTGGGCGGCCCCATGGGCGACACGGGCCTCACCGGCCGCAAGATCATCGTCGACACCTACGGCGGCTACGGTCGTCACGGCGGCGGTGCCTTTAGCGGAAAGGACTGCACCAAGGTTGACCGCTCCGCCGCGTATGCCGCGCGCTGGGTCGCCAAGAACGTGGTCGCCGCCGGTCTGGCCGACCGCTGCGAAGTCGAGCTTGCCTACGCCATCGGCGTTTCCAAGCCCCTCTCAATCATGGTCGACACCTTCGGTACCGCGCATGTTGCCGAGGACAAGATCGTCGAGGCCGTAGAGAAGACCTTCGACCTGCGCCCAGGTGCCATCATCCGCGACCTAGACCTGCGTCGCCCCATCTACGAAAAGACGGCAGCCTACGGTCACTTCGGCCGCGAAGACCCCGACTTCACCTGGGAGAAAACCGACCGAGTCGAAGAACTCAAAGCAGCCTGCGGCCTGTAAGCTAACTCGAAAAGCTACAGCCAAATAACAACGCACCAAAAGAAGTACCGGCCCCAACCGGTACTTCTTTTTTATTTAAAGGTGGTGAAGATGAGCCTACCTGGGACATGGAATAAATCACAGGCCTATAAATTTTGCAGCAGAGCGACTCCAACCATGTATCCTAAGTTCCGAGGGCTTTAGTATTTGGTCGATCGCGAGTTCCGCACGAGCCGGAGGCCACTTAATGTGGCCTCCGTGCGAGCAGGACTGTCCGAGCAGGCGACCAAATACTAAAGCCCTCGGAACGGCGGGACAGAGTATGCCCCGCCCCTCGGGACGACGGGATAGATAAGGAGCATCCATGGCAGGCAAGCCGCAAACACTAGCTACGACCTCGGCATTCGAGATCTTGGGCCCCGTCATGGTCGGCCCCAGCTCATCGCACACCGCCGGCGCCCTCCGCTGCGCCCAAGTTGCCGCCAGCCTGTTGGAAGGTCGCATCACCAAGGTCACCTTTGGCCTGTGGAACTCCTTCGCCCACACCTACCGCGGCCACGGCACCGACCGTGCGCTCGTCGCGGGCATACTGGGCCTCGACACCGATGACGAGAACATCAAGCAGGCCTTCGACCTCGCACGCGAGCAGGGCCTCGAATATCACTTTGACATCAAGGGCGACGACGCGTCCATCCACCCCAACACCGTCGACATTGACATGGTCGACGACACGGGCGCCACGGCACAGGTCCGCGGCGAGAGCCTGGGCGGCGGCAAGATGCGCATCAGCCGCATTAACGGCGTCGGCGTCGACATCTCGGGCATGTATTCCACGCTCTTCGTGGCGCACAAGGACGTCCCCGGTGTACTCGCCGCGCTCACCAACCTGCTCGCCTACGCCCATGTAAACATCGCCTTCTGCCGCACCTACCGCACCGAAGTGGGCGGCCAGGCCTACTCCGTCTTTGAGACCGACGGCGCGCCCGACGACACCGTCGTCCCCATGCTGCGCAAGCTCGACAATGTCGATTACGCAACGTTTATCGAACTCCCCGGTTCTGCCTCGTCGCTCTCCCCCGGCGTCTCGGCCAAGGAAATCTTCGACGACGGCGAGCAGTTGCTCGATGCGTGTGAGGAACTGGGGCTCAGCATCGGCGCCGTCATGGCCGTTCGCGAGGCGCGTCTGACCGGCGAGGCCCACGCCGTCGCTGCCATGCGCCGCGTGCTCGACGTCATGCGCGAGGAGACCACGGCCCCCATCGCCAATCCGCAGCGTTCGCTCGGCGGGCTTATCGGCGGCGAGGCCAAGCTTGTCGAAGCCACCGGCCGCAACGATTTGAGCGCAAGCCTGATGGGCCCCGTTCAGACCGATGCCGTGGCCCGCGCGATGGCCGTGCTCGAACGCTCCGCCACCATGGGCGTGATCGTCGCCGCCCCCACGGCAGGCTCAGCGGGTGTTGTGCCCGGCTGCGTGCTTGCACTCGCCGATCGCCTGCAGCTCGACGACGAGCAGGTCATGGACGCGCTCTACTGCGCAGCCGCCATCGGCCTCAACCTCACCACGAGCGCCTGCGTCGCCGGCGCCGAGGGCGGATGCCAGGCCGAGGTGGGAAGCGCCGCCGCCATGGCAGCCGCCGCGCTGGTGCAGATGCTCGGCGGCACGCCCGAGCAGGCGCTCGACGCCAGTTCCATCGCGCTGAGTAACCTGCTGGGCCTCGTTTGTGACCCCGTCGGTGGCCTCGTGGAGGTGCCCTGCCAAAACCGCAACGCCATCGGCGTAGCAGCGGCCTTTAGCTCGGCACAACTCGCCCTCGCAGGCATTAAGAGCTTGGTGCCGTTTGACCAGATGGCACATGTAATGCTCTCGGTGGGCCACGCGTTGCCAGCCACGCTGCGCGAGACGGCAAAGGGCGGCATCGCGCAGGCTCCGGCCGCACTTTCGGCCTGTGCAAAATGCGGTGTGTGCGGATAGCGACTAAGAACGACTCAAAGGTGGGACATTTGTCCCAGCTCTTTCGAATGCCACCGTTTCCGTACCACAAACAGCAGGGCAATCGCTATAATGCAAGCCCAGTAAAAACACGATGAACCGCAAGGCGAAAATCGAAGGATATGCATACGATGTCGCAAAACGATCGAACTCAACTGATTCCCGATCCGCAGCAGCCGAGCAGGCACACCGGCGGCGTTCAGTCGCCGCGTCCTATCACGCCGAGCCACGGTCAGCAGCGTAGTGCAGCAAACGCTTCCCAACGCCCGAACCAACAGCGACAGCAGCGTCAACAACGTCAGCAGCGCCAGGCAAACGGCAATGCGCCCAAGCAGCCCCACACGCACGCTCGAGGCGATCGTGGCCCCGCGCGCAAACCCGCCGAGAACAATAAGTCGGGCAAAAAGACGACGCTCTTTGTCGTCCTGGGTCTAATCGTCATTGTCTATATCGTAGGCGTCGTAGCATTTTCGCAGGTAGCCTACCCCAACACCACCATCGCCGGCGTCGACGTCTCGTTCTCCAACGCTTCGTCTGCCGCCACCAAGGTCAATTCGGCATGGAAGCACTATAAGCTCGCCGTGACAGGCGATGACTTTAGCTGGACCTATCAGCCCGAGTCCGATGAACCCATCGTCGATGGCGAAGCTGCCGCAAAAGAGATCATCAACCACAACGAAGCCTTTATTTGGCCGGTCCGCCTTGTGGAATCCTTAAGCGGCAAGACCAAAACAACCGCTACCTCCAACGAAGTCGATCTTGATCAAGACGTCGACCTGTCCATGCTCTCCGACACCTTTGACCAAAAGAAGTTTGAGAAGGATCTGGGCGCCGCCATCAACGAGTTTAACGAGGGCCGTTCGGGCACGTTCGAGGCCAATAGCTCCTATGACGAACAGGCCGGCAAGTTTACCGTCGAGAAGGCGCGCTCCAACGAAAAACTCAACCGCGAGCATGCCATTAAATATGCCGAGCTCGAGCTTGCCTCGCTGGCCGAAACCGTAGATCTTTCCAAGCTTGGCAACGATGCCTATGAGCCGCTCAATGGAACGCTGACCGATGATCAGATTCAGGCTGCATGTGATGCCGCCAACAACTTCCTGGGCGTCAACGTGACCCTTAAACTCAACGGCGAGGATGCCGGAAAGGTTGATGGCAGCTCCGTGTTGCAGTGGATCAGCTTTGCCGATCCGGCCAACCCCACGCTCGATACGTCGCAGATCAGTAGCTGGGCAGCCGAGCTCGCCAACGGCTTTAATACCGTGGGCTCCACTCGCTGGTGGACGCGCGCCGATGGCAAGCAGTGCGCCGTCGAAGGCGGTGACTTTGGTTGGTCCATCGACAGCAGCTCGCTCGCCAAGCAGGTCGAAGACGCTATTAACAACAAGCAGACCGGCGAGATCGAGATCAAGTACTCCCAGAAGGCCGACACCTTTACCGCAAAGGGAGAGCCCGACTGGAAGGCATACATCGACGTCGACCTGTCCGAGCAGCACGCGCGCTACTATGACGAGAACGCCAATATCGTGTGGGAGGCCAACTTTATTTCCGGCAAACCGGGCGAAGACGCCACCCCCGAGGGCGTGTGGCAGATCAACAGCAACGACGGCGGCAGCACCCTGATCGGAGCCAAGGACCCCGAGACCGGTAAGCCCAAATACGAGAGCCCGGTGAGCTACTGGATGCCGTTCGAGGGCAATATGATCGGCTTCCACGATGCCACCTGGCAAAACGACAAGAGCTTTGATAATGCCGAGTCGTACAAGTGGTGCGGCAGCCACGGCTGCATCAACCTGCGCCTGGCCGATGCAAAGGCACTGCACGATTGCATCAAAGTCGGCCTGTGCGTGGTTGTCCACTCGTAGTGCAACGCGCGCATTCCTACAACATGGAGCTGCTGCGACCAATCTAACAGTTCCGAAAGAAACCGTCCCATGCGCCCGCCCCAACCGGTGGGCGCATATAATTATCGAGGTTCTTTCTATAAAGGAGACGCTATGCCGAATGTCCCCACCATCACCCCGGGCCCGGATGATAACGAGAACACGCCCGAAGGTGCCACCGAAACGATTCCTCTGATTACAAACGTACATGCCGATAAGCAGAACAGACGCACGAACGATACGGCCGAGATTTCCGATGAAGAGGCATATGCCAAGCTCAAGGCAAAACGTGCCGAACGTCGACGCAAAAAGCTCATCCGACGCGGCATTGCGGCCGGCGTCGTGGCCGCCATTGTGCTCATCGCCGTTGTCGTGACCTTAGCCATCAACGCACGGCCCGCAGGCAACAACGGGCCGGTGACCGACATGGTGACCGAGGGCACGTTTACCACAACGGTCGAGGCAAAAGGCCAGCTCAAACCCATTTCGTCCTCAGTGGTCTCCCCTTCTGTCGACGGCACGGTCGATTCTATCAACGTGCAGGCAGGCCAATCCGTCAACGAGGGCGACGTGCTTATGACCATTAAAAACGACGAGCTCGATCGCAACGTTGCCGAGGCGCAACGTGCAGTTGCAGCCGCTCAGGAAGACCTCGCCAACGCGCAGAAAGCCGCAGCTGCCGCGCAGGCCACCCCAACGACGGACGTCGAGGGAGCTTCCGCAGCGGCTGGCGTCTCCGCCGCATCAGCGGACACGAACGCCGTATCGGCCGCGCAGCGCAGCCTCGCATCAGCCCAGGCAAACCTCGACCAGGCGAACGCCAAGGCCTCCAGTCGCACGGTCACGGCCCCGAGCTCGGGTAGCATCGTGGAGCTCAATGCCAAAGTGGGCGCCACGGTAACAGGCGGCATGATCATGGGCGAAAGCGATACGAGTGGCGGCAAGCAGTGCATGCAGATCGCCGACCTATCTAAGATGAAGGTGACCGTGCAGGTGGGCGAAAAGGACATCGCCAAGATCGCTGTTGGGCAGAGCGCCAACGTCACGTATCCCGCGTTTCCCGATATCGTGAGCCAGGGCACCGTCACGGCTATCGCGTCGGTGGCAAACTCCGACGCCGCCAACGGAGGCGGCGGCAGCGTAACCTTTAACGTCGACATTCTCATCGAGGCGCCCGACGCGCGCCTGAAGCCGGGCATGACGGCCGAGGTATCGGTGGTGACCGAGCAGCTCGACGACGTGGTAATGGTGCCGACGATGGCACTCATGACCGAAGACGGCGAACACTATTACGTCAACGTGGCGACTGATGACGAGGGCAAGCAAACCCGTCGCGTGAAGGTGACCGTCGTGACGCAAAACGACAACGAAGCCGTAGTCGGCAAGACACAGGTCAAGCGCGACGACCAGGGCAACGAGATCAATCCCAACGTGCCGGTTACCAAGCTGCGCGATGGCGACACCCTCGTCATGGACACCGGAGCGGACGCAACGGCTGACGGCGGCTACGGCGCGGATTCGGGCAGTATGTCTGCCGACGAGGGCATGTAATGCGTCCCGTTATCGACATCCGCAACGTGCACCGCATCTTTGAGAGCGAGGCAGGTTGCGCCCACATCCTGCATAACGTGAGCCTGGCGGTAGATCCCGGCGAGTTCGTCGCCATTACCGGCCCCTCGGGCTCGGGAAAATCAACGCTCATGAACATCCTAGGCTGTCTGGATAAGCCGACGGCGGGCGACTATTACCTGCAAGGGCTCAACGTGGCCGAGCTTGACGATGACGAGCTCACCGAAGTTCGCGCTCTGAGCATTGGCTTTGTCTTTCAGAGCTTCAACCTGCTGCCGCGCCTGTCGGTTATCGAAAACGTCATGCTGCCGCTGGCCTACACCAATGTGCCCCGTAGCCAGCGCAAAATGCGCGCCGTGCACGCGCTGCAGGCCGTCACGCTACCGGTCGACCACTGGGACCACCGCATATCCGAGCTCTCGGGCGGCCAGATGCAGCGCGTCGCAATCGCGCGTGCCCTCGTCAATGACCCGCCCATCATCCTAGCCGATGAGCCAACGGGAAACCTGGACTCCGCTACTGGAGCGCTTGTGATGGAGACCTTCCATAAGCTCCAGAAGCGCGGCAAAACCATCGTGCTTATCACACATGACCCCGGCATCGCCGCCGAGGCTGACCGTGCCGTGACCATCCGCGACGGTCGCATTCACGACGGCGCGTATATTCCACATGCACCGCGGACCCTACGCAGCGCTGTAGATAACCTGCCCATGATTTCCGCCTCCGCCAACCCGCCGAAAGGAGTGGTGGCATGAACGCCCGCGATCTCATCCAGGAAGCCCTTCACTCGCTCGAAGCCAACAAGGGGCGCAGCCTGCTCACCATCCTGGGCATTGTCATCGGCATCGCCTCGGTTATCGCCATGACGTCGCTCATCGGCGGCATCCAAAACAGCCTGGTCAACAGTCTGGGCCTCAATGCGGCACGCATGGTGCAAATCTATTCGTCGCAAGAAATCACCGAGTCGGACATCGAGAAGCTTCAAAAACTGGTGCCGCAGATAGAGCAGATCGGCATTGTCGACAGCGCGTACACCGAGTACAAGACCGGCGATAAAAGCTATACCGTCATGGCACAGGGTGTCGATAGCGACATGCTCGACGCCGTGGGGGCCAGCAAGCTCGTTGCGGGGCGCACCTATTCCCAGGCCGAGTCCCAATCAGGCTCGCGCGTGGCGCTCATCAGCCGCGGCGGCGCCGATCAGCTTTACGGCAACGAACAGGATGCGCTGGGGAAAACCATCAAGGTGTCCAACGGCGAGGTGCAGATTGTAGGTGTGATTGATGGCGGCAACGACTCCATGGGCTCGCTCACGCTGTATATGCCGCGCGAAACCATCTCAGGCCTGTTTGGCGACGAAAATCCTTCATTCCCCAGCGTGACGGCTCTTGCCGCCGAGGGCACAGACATGGATGAGCTCTGCAAAACCATCGAGTCCAAGGTGCGCGCGATGAAGGGCATCGAGGAGGAGGACGAGTACGACAGTGTATCGGCGACCTCCATGAAAAGCGCCATCGATGCACTCAACTCCTTTATGGGCGCGTTCTCGCTCATCATGGGCGCTGTCGCCAGCATCTCGCTGCTTGTCGGCGGTATCGGCATTATGAATATGATGCTCACCAACGTGACTGAGCGCATCCGTGAGATCGGCATTCGCCGTGCCCTGGGCGCAAGTCGTCGCGATATCACCGCGCAGTTTTTGGCCGAGTCCTCGGCGCTGTGCGTCACCGGCGGACTGTTGGGTGTCCTGATTGGCTATCTGCTGGCATGGGGACTCACGTTCTTTGCCGCAAGCTCGGGCATCATGAGCGAGTTTGGAGCTACCGGGACGATCACGCCAAGCTTCTCCATTACAACAGTATTGATCGCGTTTGCCGTATCGGTCGGCATCGGCGTAATCTTTGGCTTCTACCCCGCTCGCCGTGCAGCAAAGCTCGACCCGGTGGAATGCCTACGCTACCAGTAAGCCACCACCAACAAGTTGCGGTGAATTAGGGACTGAATATGCTATTTAGCAGCAAAAACAGACGCTATTTCACCGCAACTTATTGAAGGGCTGCTTGCGCCAGTTCCGTGCGTCGTCCTCGAGCGATTGGCGGATGACAGGCTTGTACGGGTCGAGCTTGCTCGGGGCGCTCCTCCTCGCAGGCGGGAGGGCACGCATGCGCGGCGAGCGCCTAGCGCGCGAACTCCCGTAAGAGCGCGTCTTCCACTTCCCTAAGCGAAAGGGCCCCGCCTCCCTCGGCGGGACGGGCGACCACGATACAGCGCGCTCCCACGTCGCGCGCGGAGGCGATCTTCTCGGCCGTGCCGCCTACGGTTCCCGAGTCCTTGGTCACAAGCCACTGGGCGCCCACCTGCCGAAGCATCGCCTCGTTGAGCTCGCGGGTGAAGGGCCCCTGCATGCCGATGACGTGCGACGGCGAAAACCCCGCGTCGATGCACTTCGTTATAGCACCGGGCAGAGGGAGCACACGCACGAAGAAGCGCTCCGCGAAATCGGCGACGCGCGTGTAGGGAGCAAGCTCCTTGCTCCCCGTCGTGAGAAGCGCGCGACCCGGGTTCTCGGAGAGAAAGCGCGCCGCGCAGGCGATCGACGCGACCGACACGACGCCTTTGGGCAGCACCTCGACCGGGCGCGCAAGGCGCAGGCATCGTGCACCCACGGCGAGCGAAGCGGCCCGGATGTTGCCGCTTGCGAGCGTAGCGAAGGGGTGCGTGGCGTCGACGACGATGCGCGCGCCGGAAAGCTCACGCTCCATGTCGGCCTCGTCGAGCCTGCCCGCATGCACCTCGATGCCCGGAAGCTCGCCCAAAAGCTCGCCTCCGTACTCGGTTGCCGCGTAGGCACGGGCGGGGATTCCCGCCCCGCTCGCCCATTCGCACAGGAGGCGGCCCTCGGTGGTGCCGGCGAAGATGCGCAGCGCCGGCGCGGATGCGGGGGCCGTCACTTCGGGCCGCCTGGGCGCGTGATCTGGTAGAGCAGCGCGTTCATAATGGCGGCCGCCACGGTCGAGCCGCCCTTGCGACCCCTCGCGACGATGGCCGGCACGCGTCGCGCGAGTAGCTCCTCTTTCGCCTCGACCACGTTCACAAACCCAACCGGCACCCCAACGACGAGCGCGGGCGCGATCTTCCCCGCGTCCATGAGCTCGGCGAGGCGCAGAAGTGCTGTGGGAGCGTTGCCGACGGCCACGATGAGCGGACCCTCGATGCCGCAAGCTTTGTCCATGCTCGCAACGGCGCGAGTCGTGCCCGCGGCGCGCGCCGTTGCGGCGACATCCGGGTCGGCCATAAAGCACACGGCCTGGCAGCCGATCTTCGCGAGCGCGGGCTTGCTTATGCCTGCGAGCGCCATGTTCGTGTCGGTGAGCACCGTGGCCCCTGCGCGCAGTGCGTCGAGCGCACAGTGCGCGGCGTCATGGGTGAACACGAGGGAATCGGCGTACGAGAAGTCGGCAGTGGTGTGGATGACGCGCTTCACGACGGGCTCTTCGAGCGGCGGGAACGTGCGGCCGCCGAGCTCTTCGGTGATGATTTCAAAGCTGCGCCGCTCGATGTCGCCGGGCGCCATCTCCTTGGAATCCATCTAGTACTCCACTCCTTCCCTTGCACATATCCCCTGCTCGTAGGGGTGTTTCTCGCACCGCATCTCGGTTATGTAGTCGGCCTTCTCCACGATCTTGCGGGAAGGCGCGCGCCCGGTGAGCGCTACTTCGACGCCGCGCGCGGACATATCGAGCGCGCGGTCCACGAGCGCCTCGTCGACAAGCCCCTTCGAAAGCGCGTCGAGCGCCTCGTCGAGCACGAGCAGCCCCTCCTGCGCGCCCTCGAGCTCGGCGAGCGCGGAAGCGAGGTTCCCATCGTGCAACTCGCGCGTCGCGGCAAGTTCTTCCGACGTCATGGACCAGGTAAACTTGTCCGACGCCTTCCCCGCGAACACGGGCACGCCGAAATGCTCGGCGAGCAGGCGCGCCTCCCCGCTTTCGCCGTCTTTCAGGAACTGCACAACGACGACGCGGCGGCCTGCGGCGAGCATGCGAAGGGCGAGCCCCATCGCCGCCGTGGTCTTGCCTTTGCCGTCGCCATGATACACGTGGATCATACGCCCTCCTCGATAATGCGGTAGACATACTCCATGTCGAGCGCCCCGCGCACGGAGTCGGCCAGGCGGTCGAACTCGCGCGCACGGTGATCGGCCGCGGACACCGCGCCCTCAGCACCCACGACGCTCTCGGGCAGGCCGCGCATGCGCGCGAGCGAGCGCGCGAGGGCGAGTGCCACCCCCGGTTCGTCGAACAGGCCGTGGAGATAGGTTCCGAACACGTTTCCGCAGGCCGCGCCTTCTGGTTTGCCGCCAATCGTGCCCGCAGGGGCGCAGGAGACGGTCGTATCGCCGTCGTGAATCTCGTACCCGCGCGCCGTCATGCCGTTCCACACCGAGAACGCGCCTTGGGCGCCCGTGATGCGCAGCTCCGACTGGGCGAGGCGCTTTTCCTCCTTGAACACCGTATTTGCAGGGATGAGCCCGAGCCCGCGCGCGGTGCCAGCGCCTTCCCTGCCGTGCGGGTCGGAAAGCTCGTCTCCCAAAAGCTGGTAGCCTCCGCATATGCCGAGCACCGGCGTGCCCGCGCCCGAAAGCGCGCGTACACAGGCTCCGATGCCGCTAGCCGCAAGCCAGCGCGCGTCGTCGAGCGTGGACTTCGAGCCGGGAAGCACCACCAGGTCGGGTCGGCCCAGATCGGTCGTCGAGGAAACGTAGCGCACGCCCATGCCGGGCACGCGCGAAAGCGGGTCGAAGTCGGTGAAGTTCGACAGATGCGGAAGGCGCACGACGGCGACGTCGATGACGCCGCGCGCCTCGCGGGCAGATAGGCGCGGCGCGAGCGAGTCCTCGTCGTCCAGGTCGAGCGTAAGAAACGGCACGACCCCCACGACGGGAACCCCGCACATCTTCTCGAGCGGGGCCAAACCCGGGCGGAGGATTTCCACATCGCCGCGGAACTTGTTCACAACAAGCCCCCGCAAAAGCGCGCGATCCTCGGGCGCAAAGAGCGCGACCGTGCCGTAGAGCTGGGCAAATACCCCGCCTGGGTCGATGTCGCCCGCGAGCAGCACGGGGGAGGACACGGCGCGCGCGAGCCCCATGTTGACGATGTCGTTTTCGGCAAGGTTGATTTCGGCGGGGCTGCCGGCGCCCTCGATGACGATGACGTCGTTTTCCTCCGCGAGCGAATCGAACGACTCCAAAATCTGCGGCATGAGCGCCTTCTTTCGCGCGAAGTAGTCCCTCGCAGCGAAGGCTCCCTGCGCCTTGCCGGCCACGATGAGCTGGCTTCGGTGGTCGCTTTCGGGCTTGAGCAGGATGGGGTTCATACGCACGTCGGGCACGATGCCACACGCCTCGGCCTGCATGATCTGGGCGCGCCCCATCTCGAGCCCGTCGGCCGTGACACCGCTGTTGAGCGCCATGTTCTGGCTCTTGAAGGGAGCCACGCGCAGGCCGTCCTGCGAAAGCACACGGCACAGCCCCGCCGCAAGCAGGCTCTTCCCCGCGTTCGACATGGTGCCCTGGATCATGATGGGCTTCGCCCTACCCACGGGTATCGACCTCCTTCGTCGAGCCTCGGCCATACGCGCCCGCCATAGCGCCGCTGCAAGAAGCGCAGCCCCGTTTGTCGGGTTCGCCTTCGCCCGATGCGCCTTCCACCCGAAGCGCGCGGCCGAACGCCATCGCAAGCCGGGCATTCTCCTTGCGCGTGCGCACCGCGACGCGGCACCAGAAACGGGACAGTACCGAAAACGAGTCGCACGTGCGGACCAAAACCCCCTGTTTATACAGGCGCTCGGGGATGTCTTTCGCCGGTGTCCGGACTAAAAGGAAGTTCGCATCCGACGGCACGACGGAAAGCCCGAGCGAGGAGAGCTCGTGGGAAAGCCACGCTCGCTCGCCCGCCAATACATCGCGCGTGCGCGAGACGTATTCGACGTCTTCCAGGGCGGCGATACCCGCGGCCTCGGCGACCGAGGAGACGGGCCACGCCTGCCCCGCCCGGCGAATCCCCTCGAGGAGTTGGGCGTTTCCGCTGATCAGATATCCTAACCGCAACCCCGCCATTCCGTAGAGCTTGGTGAATGCGGAGAGCACGGCCACATGGCGCGAACACGCGGCGCGTGCGGCCACGCTCCTTTCGCGGGCGTCGGGCGCAAATCCGAGGAAGCACTCGTCCACGACGAGCAGCGCGCCCACCTGCTCGCAGCGGCAAGCCGCGGCATCGATCACGCGGGGGTCGACGAGGCGCCCCGTCGGGTTGTTCGGATTGCAGATGTACGCCACGTCTCCCGGCCCCTCGATCGCGCGGGCGAAGGAGGCGGGCACGTCGAAGTCGTCCGCTTCGGAGAGCGGGAACTCCTGCACGCATGCGCCGTAGTACGATGCCGCCTCCGCATATTCAGAGAACGTCGGCGCGCACACGACGATGCGTTTCGGGCGCACCGCCGCGGCGAGCCGCCAAATGATGTCGGACGCGCCCGCGCCGCAGACGATAGTATCTTCGGGAATGCCCTGGGCACGCGCTAGGGCGCGAACGAGGGCGAGGCTTTCCCTATCGGGGTAGGCGTCGATTCGAGAAAGCGCCTTGCAAGCTGCGGCAACGGCGCGCGGCGAGGGGCCTGCCGGATTCACGTTCACCGAGAAGTCAATGAGGTCGGAGGCGCCCCCTTCGCAAGCGATGCCGAGCGATTGCGTGCTACCCCCATGCGCACGGGCGCGCAGGATTCCCCCGGCAGCCCGGGACGCGGCGTGGTCTTCCCTCATACCATCGCCCCCACGGCGAGCACGACCGCCGCGCGTGCGGCACCGAAGACGACGAGCGCGCATACGGACGCGGCGAGCATGAGCCTAGTCGCCCGGGCGATGTCGCCCCACTCGATTTCGCGGGACGCGTCGCCTATCGTCGGTTTCTCAACGAGCTTGCCGAAATACACCGCGGGTCCTGCCAGGCGCAGCCCGAGCGCGCCCGCACACGCTGACTCGGTCTGCGCCGAGTTGGGGCTCGCATGGCGACGCCTGTCGCGGCGCCAGATGCGCGCCGCCCCGCGAGCATCGAGCCCGACGATCGGGCACACGGCGATCATGAGCAGGGCCGATAAGCGCGAGGGAATCCAGTTCACCGCATCGTCGAGGCGCGCCGAGGCGCAGCCGAAGTCGATGTAGCGCTCGTTTTTGTAGCCCACCATGCTGTCGAGCGTGTTCACCGCCTTGTACGCCATGCCCAAGGGCGCACCCCCGATCATAAGGTAGAAAAGCGGCGCGATGACGCCGTCGCTCGCGTTCTCCGCCACCGTTTCCACGGCGGCGCGCGCAACGCCCTGCTCGTCGAGAACAGACGTGTCGCGTCCCACGATGAGCCCGACGGCTTCGCGAGCCGCGACAAGGCCGCCCTTCGAGAACGCGCGGGCCACGGCCAGGCTCTGGCGGCGCAGCTCGCATGCCGCGAGAATCTGATAGCTCGCCCATGCCTCGGCCACGAAGCGCAAGCCGGGGTGAACCATGCCGCAAAGATGCAGGATTCCCAAGGTCAAAAGCCCACACGCAAGCGGAAGCGCCACGGCAAGCACAAGCCCTGCGGCGCGCGTGCCCGCGGACGTTTGCGGGAATGAGCCCCGCAGGCGGCCTTCGGCCCACGTGATCGCGCGCCCCATGGCGACAACGGGATGGGGAAGCCAGCGCGGGTCGCCGAAGGCAAGGTCGGCTGCGAACCCGGCGGCGGCGGCAAGAATCGTCATCACCGGGCATCGCCCCCCGAAGCGGGGCGAACGTCGCGAAGGCAGCGCCCATCCCAGGTGGCGGCCCATGCGCCGCCCGGCTCGGTATGCACGTCGAAATATCCCATTTTCGGGACAGCTAGCTCGGAGAGCAGCGCTTTCACGGTACCCGCGTGAACGACGAAGACGGCGCGCCCACTCCCCTGGGCGCGCTCCGATTCGCACGCCTCCCGAAACGCCGCGACGACGCGGCGGGTGAAATCGCTCTTGCCCTCGCCATGCGGGCAGCGCGTCTCGCACCAAGAGTCTACCCAGGCGCGGTAGCGCACATCCTCTTTAAGCTCGGCGGCGCTTCGCCCCTCGAAGTCACCGAAATCCATCTCGCGCAGACCGGGGCACGCCATAAGCTCCGCGTTCGGGAAGAGGATGCGCGCCGTCTGGTCGGTGCGGGCCATGCCGCTCGTGATAACACGGAACACGTCACGATCGCACGCGAGGTCGCGCAAAGCGCGCTCGCCCGCGCTCGACAGGGGCTCGTCGGTGCCCGCCCCGCTGTAGCGATGGTCTTCCGTGCCCGCCGTGGCACCATGGCGCACGAAGACGACCTCCAAAGGCGCGCCCGCGCCCTGCGTCCCTCGAGGAGCATCGGCAAGGTTTCCTTTGATGACCTGGGGAATCCCGCACGTCATGCGCACGACGACGTCGGCGCGCGCAGCGAGCGCGCATCCCAGGCGCCCCGCGCGCTCGCGCCATTGGGCGTCTTCCGCATGCATAGGGACGACCCCCGAGCCGACCAAGGACAGAATCACTGCGTCGAAGCCGATCAGCCGCTCGAGCGCCCGGTCAGCGTCGAGCGCGCGTACGAGTTCCTCAGCATGGTACGCGACGCGGCCGGCAAAAGCCGCGGGCACGCCGCCCTCCGCAAGCTGCGCCGCGTCGACGAAATCGTCCGCCGCGAACCCGAGCTTTTCGCGCACGAAGGTCCTCTTCCCCGAATGCGCGCCGCCTACCACGAGAATCATAGGAGCATACCCCCCGCCACCAGCATGGCAAGCATCGCGAGCTCGGCCCATTGCAGAAACCATCCGGCCAAATCCCCCGTCACCCCGCCGAAGCGGGACAGGGCAACATGACGGTACCACGCGAGCGCCAAAAGCCCCGCCACCGCCATAAGGGCGCCGACGGCCCGAGCGCACGCGACCATCCCTGCAGCCGAAGCCGCAGCGAAAGCGCAAAGCGGCACGACGATCGCCGCGCGCTTCTTAGCAGGCGAGAGTCCCGCGGCCATGCCGTCCGCCCGCGCGGCAGGCCAGCATTCTACGGCGAGCCCCGAAAGCGCGCGGGAGAACACGAGCGAGCACAGAAGCGCGAGGAACGCCCCCGCCGTAAGCGGCAGCGCGGTGAACAGGGAAAACTGCAGAATAAGGTACATGACAACACCGATGACCCCGAAGGCGCCTGCCCGCGGGTCGTGCATGATCTCGAGCTTTCGCTCGCGCGGGGTCCAACTTGCAAGCGCATCGGAGGTGTCGCAGAGCCCGTCTAGGTGAATGCCTCCCGTCACCGCCACAGGCAGCGCCACGAGCACAGCCGCGACGATGGTCGCGGGCACGCCGAGCAGGTTCGCCACGTGCCCCCATGCCGTCATGAGGAAGCCTTCCGCAAGGCCCACCAGGGGAAACGCGGCAAGCGCATGGGTTGATCCGAAATCGGTCCAGGCCGATTTCGGGACGGGGATGCGCGAGAACGTTCCGAACGCCGCGCCGATTGCCTCTGCTATCTTCACCTTGTAGGTCCTTCGCCTTTCATCCACACGGGAATCCCGCATACCACTTCGACTGCGCGGTCGGCCAGCGCCGCCACGCCCGCGTTCACGCGCGCGAGCGCGCGCCTCCATGCCTCGGTCCCCTCATCGTAGCGCATCCCATCGGCGAACACGTCGACGGTGACCACCACCGTATACGCAGCGGCCTGAGCGAGCCGTTCGATGCCTCCGAGCACCTCGCGCGCCGCAGCGTCGGGGTCACGTGGGGACAAGCCGCCTTCCGCGAAAAGCTCGTTTGCAACCAGGTTGCCCACGTCCTCCAAAAGAAGCGTGCAGCCGCGCGGAAGCCCGGACACTGCGGCGCCCACGTCACGCGTGCGCTCGAGGGTGGAAAACCCCTTGCCCTCGCGCAGCGCCCGATGGCGCGCGATGCGGCGGGCGCCCTCTTCCCCGAAGGGCTCCATCGTTGCCAGGTACACGCGAGGGCCATCGTGCCCGAGGCACAGGGACTCGGCGTAGGCGCTCTTGCCGCTCGCGGCGGCGCCGATGACGAGCGTCACCGTCATTTCCCGGCCTCGAAATGCTCGTAAGCAGCCATGCCAGTCGCCGTGAACGTCTTCCCATCCCGGTACACGCGCAGCGCCGAATCCAGAAGGGGCAGATACGCCATGGCGCCCGCGCCCTCGCCCAAGTGCATGCCTGCGTCGAGGGGTGCCTTAATGCCGATCTCGCGAAGGAGCTCCTGGCTTGCGGGTTCGCTTGATGCGTGGGTGCCCACGAGGTAGCCCAAGGCGTTAGGGCACAGGCGCGCCGCGCACAGGGCCGCCGTGCAGGATATGGCCCCGTCGAGGAGCGCCGGCGCCTTCGAGGCCGCGGCCCCCAGGTAGAAGCCGCACATCGCCGCGATGTCGAAGCCGCCCACCTTCGAGAGCACGTCGATCGGGTCGGCGGGATCGGGAGAGTTCGCGTCGATAGCGCGCTCGACCACGTCGCGCTTGCGCGCGAACGAGGCGTCCGAGAGCCCCGCGCCGCGCCCGACGAGGCTCCGTGCGTCCGCCCGGAGGAGCACTGCGGCCACCGCCGCCGAGGTGGTCGTGTTGCCGATGCCCATCTCGCCCGCGGCGAGAAGGCGCACGCCGGCGCGGGCAAGCCCGCACGCGACGGCGATTCCGACTTCGATCGCGCGCACGGCCCCATCGCGAGACATAGCGGAACCGTGCGCGATATTACCGCTCCCCCGCCGCACGTTCGCGAGCACCATGCGCGCGTCTTCTATGCCCCGGGCCATACCCACGTCGACGGGCACGACCTCGGCACCCGCGAACGCCGCCATGCGGCAGGCACTCGTGGCCCCCTCGCACATGTTGCGCGCGACGGCTCGCGTCACGTCTTGTCCGCTTTGCGACACGCCTTCGGCAACGACCCCATTGTCGGAGAAGAATACCGCGAGCGCACGGGGAAACTCGGCCACCTCGGCGCTCCCCTGAGCTGCGGCGATACACGCGACGGCGTCTTCAAAGTCGCCCAATCCCCCCAAGGGGTGCGCGATGGAGTCCCACGCGGCGTACGCGGCGGCGCGGGCGCACTCGTCTGCGGGCGCGATCCGGGAGAGCGCGGCTTCGAGCACGGCGCCCGGCGCCGACGAGAACGCGCGCTCGACTTCCTCGCGGATGCAGGCAAGCGCGGTTTCGGTTGCTTCAGCCATGCCGTCTCCTCTCTGCGAACGACGCTGCGGCAGATGCAAACGCGCGCACAACGTCGGGGTTCGCAGGATAGTACACATGCGGGAAGCCCGCAACCAGGGACGGGGTGGTCGTCATGCACGGCCAGCCCTTGTCGCGCCGGGGCTTCTGCGCCCAGAAGTCGCCGCCCGGGCAGGTGGACTGCCAGTAGTGGAACTCGTGCGCGCGGATGCGTGTGCCGCGCGGCCCGTAGAGCCCGTCGCGTTGAGAAGTGAGCTCCACGTACCCGAAATGGGACAGCCTTCCCCCGTTCTCGCTTGCGCCCTCAAGGGCGCCCGCAACAGGCCAGCGCCGCCCCTCGCTATCGGCGATTTCGCGCTGCAGATACAGAAACCCACCGCATTCGGCGACCGTCGGCATGCCGGATTCCACCGCGCGCCGCACCGCCTCGCGCATCGGCGCGTTCTCGGAGAGCTGCCGCGCATGGAGCTCCGGGTAGCCGCCCCCCAGATAGAGGGCGCTTGTCCCCCGGGGCAACTCGCTATCACACAGAGGGCTGAAAAAGGCCAGCTCGCAACCCAGGTCCTCGAGCGCGCGCAGGTTCTCCTCGTAGTAGAACGAGAACGCCTCGTCACGCGCGACGGCGACGATGGGCCGCGCTCCCGCGATCGGCTCCAACCGGTATGGTTCCTCGCGGATATCGGGTGCCGTCGCCGCTATTTCGAGCAAGCGGTCGACGTCGACGCTCTTTTCCACCAGCTCGGCCATCTTGTCGATGCGCGCGGAGAGCTGCTTGACTTCGTCGGCGGTCACAAGCCCCAGATGCCGGCTTTCGAGCGAGAACGCCTCGTCGGCGGGGATATTACCCAAAACCGCGACGCCCGTGTGCTTCTCGATCGCAGGCTTCGCGTAGGCGCAGGCAGCGGCGCTCGTCTTGTTCAGCACGACGCCGCGCACGTTCGCACAAGGCAGGAACTCGGCGATGCCGCGGATTACGGCGGCGAGCGATAAAGACGCCCCGCGCCCGTTCACCACTAAAACGACCGGCGTTTCCGTGTCGCGCGCAACCTGGTAGCTGCTCGCGTAGGCCACGCCGGGCGCCATGCCGTCGTAGAAGCCCATGACCCCCTCGAGCACCGCGACATCCGCGCCCGCGGCGCCGCGTGCGAGCAGGGCGCGCAGCGTCGGGGCGTCGGTGAAGAAACCGTCTAAGTTGCCCGAGCGCGCACCCACGACGCGGCGATGAAAGAGCGGGTCAATGTAGTCGGGGCCGCATTTGAAGGCCGCGCATGCAAGGCCGCGGCGCGCGAGCGCGCGCAGGAGCGCACACGTTACGACCGTCTTGCCGCTCCCGCTCGAGGGCGCAGCGACCATGAAGCGCGGGATGGACGTGCTCACCGGGCACCGCCTTCCCCACCTGCACCACGCGCGCTGACGAGGAACACGGGGTTTTGCGCCTTCATAAGATGATGCGAGCCTACAGCCTCGGCGCGGGCGGCCGACAACTGGCACGCCTCGAACCCCTTAAAGCGCGAACCCGAGAGGAGCGCGCACGCCTCAGTGAGTGTCTCAATGGTGACGCATGGCACACACAGGCGAACCTGCGAATTCTTCTCGAGCGCCGCCTCCACGATGGAGGGAAGCTCGCCCGCGCTCCCGCCGACGAACACGGCGTCGGGGACGGGCAGTTTCGCGAGCGCTTCGGGAGCGACGCCGGGGACCGCATACACGTTGCCGCACCCGAATGCATCCGCGTTCTCTCGGATGAGCCGCACGCCGGTCGCGTTGCGCTCGACCGCCCATACCGACCCCGCTCGCGCGACGAGCGCCGCCTCGATCGACACGCTCCCCGTGCCGGCGCCGACGTCCCACACGGTGTCGGTCGCGGTAAGGCGCAGCTTCGCGAGCGCGACGGCTCGCACCTCCTGCTTGGTCATGGGAACGTCACCGCGGATGAAGAGCTCGTCGGGAATGCCCGAGGAAGCGTACGGCCAGCGGGAGCTCGCGGCGCGGGATGCGCCCGCAGAGTCCACCACGGAAGAAGTCGCCGCGGGCGCAGACGCGCCGGCCGGCGCCTCGGAGGCTGCGCTAGAGCCCGCAGGCGACCCGGCGCCGCCTGCGAAATCGATAAGCATCACGTTCAAGTCGTCGAACGTCTGACCTGCGATTTCACTTGCGGTCGCACAGATGATGCGCTCGTCGGGGTACGACAGGCGCTCGGCCACCGTCACGCGCGCGTCCCCGAAGCCCGCCTGCACAAGCTCGCCGGAAAGCCGCGAGGGGTCTTCCCCGCCCGACGTGACGAGGAAGAGCTCACCTGCGCGCTCGCCCTCGGCCACGATGTCGCACGCCACGCCGTGAGCGCTCGCAAAGCGCCAATCGTGCCATGGACGCGCGAGGCGCGCGGCGAGATACGACGCTGAACTTATGCCGGGAATGACGCGCACGTCCACCTGCGCGTTGCCGGAGAGCGCCTCCACCAGGCGGCGCGCGCCGCTGAACAGCCCCACATCGCCCGTCATCACGACCACGGCGCGCTGCCACGACGCCGCATCGGTGAGCGCGGCGACGATGTCCGCCGTCTTCACGAGCTCGCATCTCACCACGTCGGGCGGCACGTCGATGCCGGCAAGCGCGCGATGAGCGCCGATGACCACATCGGCGATGTCGATCGCGTCGAGCGCCGCGCGCGAGAGCAAGTCGGGGTTTCCGGGCCCCGCCCCGATGATCGTTACCTTTCGCATGGAATCTCCCGATACCCGCGCGGCGTGACCATACGGCCGCCTACGAGCTTCGTGTCCGCGTTGCCGACGAACACGGTGGTGAACATGTCGGCGTCGATCTCCCCCAGCTCGGAGAGCCTGCACATGCCCGACTGCTGCCCCTCGCGCCCGATGTTGCGTACCCAGCCGCAGAGCGTGTCGGGGGCCTTCCATTCGAGCATAATCTTCGCCGCGCGTGAGAGCCTGTCGGCGCGCTTTCTGCTGCGCGGGTTGTACAAACAGATGCAGAAGTCGGCGCTCGCCACGGCGGCGAGCCTGCGCTCGATGACCTCCCACGGCGTGAGCAGGTCGGAGAGCGACACGACCGCGAAGTCGTGGGCAAGCGGGGCGCCGAGCACCGCCGACCCGCTCTGAGCCGCGGTGGCCCCGGCGATAACTTCCACGTCTACATCGGGGTAGTCCTCCGCAAGCTCCAGCACGGGGCTCGCCATGCCGTACACGCCCGCGTCACCGCTGCACACGAGCGCCACGGCTTCTCCGCTCTGCGCGCGCGAAAGCGCCAGGCGGCACCGTTCGACCTCGTGCATCATCGGCGTCGCGAGATGCGCCGCGTCGGGCACGGCGGCGAGCGCGAGCTCCACGTATTTCGTGTACCCCACAACGATGTCGGCCGCCTCGAGCGCGCGCCGGGCCGCAATCGTCATGCCGTCGGGGCCGCCCGGGCCGATCCCCACCACGAAGAGCTTTCCCATCACCGCTCCTTAAACGAAAGTTCGATAGTTACCTTGGAAAACGCGACGGTCACGCCGCCATGAGCGAGCTTCGGGAAGATAAGTTTGCCCCCGTCCGCGAGCGCCGCGCGCTCGCACACGTTGTCAACCCCCACCGTCGCGCGCACGAAATCAGATGGCGAAACGCTGCCTTCGACTTGCGACAACTCATCTGCGGAATACGTCGCAAGCGGAATGTTGCGCGCGCGGCAGAAGGCGAGCAGACCCTCCTCGTGCGCCTTCACGTCAATCGTCGCCGCCTTGCGCACGGCCGAAGGCGAGATACCCGCCTGCCCGCACGCGAGAAGAAACGCCTCCTCGATCGCTTCGGCGCACGCACCGCGACGGCACCCAATGCCCGCAACGATGCAGGGCACGACAAGGCGAAGCGGCTCGGGCGCAGGCGCCTGCGCCCGCACGCCCGCCGGCTTCCCCGTCTCACCGGCGGGCACGACCTTGCCCGTTGTCTCCGCCACGCGAACGGACGCACCTTCATTCGCGCCAGCAAACGGCGACACGACGATATCGGCCCGAGCGCGGTCGGACGCAATGTCAACTCCCTCAGGCGGTTGTCCCGAAATCGGCATGTCGGAATAGAGCGCCACGCGCCCGCCAGAAAGCAGCCGCGCCGACACTCGCTTGATGGCCTCGGGATTCGAAACGGGGAGCCCCGCACAGCGCGCCCACGTATCCACCGCCCACACGCCGCGGACGTCGGTCGCCGTGGTGATGACGGGGATGGCCCCTGCCGCGCGTGCCACAGTTTGCGCAAGCTCGTTCGCACCGCCCAAATGCCCCGACAAAAGCGGGACGGCAAAGCGCCCCGCCTCGTCGATCGCCACAACCGCGGGATCGTTTACCTTCGAGGCGACATGCGGCGCGATCGCCCGCACGGCGATGCCCGCCGCGCCCACGAACAGAAGCGCGTCCGACGCTTCCCACGTGAGCGCCGTCCATGCGCGCAGGTCGGCCTTCCCCTCGCCGAACCCGCGCGAAACGGAAACGTCCCAGCCAGGGTCATCTTCACCTGTCTGCGCGCAATCGGAAAGCGCGCGTGCGGTGCGCTCCGCCAACGCATACCCCCTCTCAGTGAACGCTATGCAGGAAACCCTCATCTAGCGCACCACCATCGTCGAGAAGTAGCTGCCCCGATCGGGCACATCGTCGAGCGAGCGGTACACGCGCTCGCCCGGAAGCCCACAGTCCTCTACGAGCTCGGCACCGTCGAAGGTGCCCTCCTCGCGAAGGATACGCTTCGTGTCCGCAAGCGAGCGGCGCGCCTTCATAGCCACCTTCGTCCCTGGCCAGCCGATTGCGCGGCCCACCCCATACAGCACGCCTTTACTCATACGTCGCCCCCAATTCCCCGATAACTGCATCGGCGCCCGACGTGCGGAAAAGCTCACGGCGCTCCGCGTCGAACACGACCGCGGCGATGTCGCATGCGCCCGCCGCGCGGCGGCGCAACCTGTCCTCGATTGCCGCAGCGAGCGAGGCGCGCGCAGCGTCCCCCACGCCGGCGGCCTCGATTACCTCGAGCGCCACCGTGGTCGTGACGGACGTCATGATCTCGCGCACGGTCTTCGCGCCCGCGCCGGCCATGGCCGCGTGGGCGGCCAGAATCTCCGCGCGGCAGTCGGCGGTACGCGAATGGGTGTCCATGATGCCGCCCGCGACCTTCACCAATTTGCCGATGTGTCCCACAAGAAGGACATTGGTGAATCCCTCGCGAACGCAGCAATCAATCGCATCGCCCACAAAGTTGGAGATGAAGACCACCGGCGCACCGTTTAGGTGGAAATGCCCCGAGATGAACTGCCCGCCGTAGTTGCCGGGCGTGAGCACGACTCCGCGCCGCCCCATAGCCGCATGCTGCCGGATCTCGAGCTCGATGCTGTCGCGCAAGGCAGCGAGACTGCGAGGCTCGACGATGCCCGTCGTGCCCAGGATGGAGATGCCGCCCTCTATCCCCAGGTGCGGGTTGAAGGTCTTTTCGGCTAGGGAAACGCCCTCGGGTACCGAAATCGTCACAGCAATATTTCCAGAAAAGCCGTGCGCGGCGCACACCTCGCGCACCGCCGAAGTGATCATCGCGCGCGGCGTCGCGTTGATGGCGGCCGCCCCCACCGGCTGCTCGAGCCCGGGCAACGTCACGCGCCCCACGCCCACGCCGCCATCGACGGAAACTTCCGATTCGTGCGCGGGCACGTCCTTGCTGTCCGCAGCACCCGTGCCCGACCCCGAATGTTCCACGCGCGCGTACACGAGCACGCCGTCGGTCACATCGGCATCGTCGCCCGCGTCCTTACGCACGGCGCACTGGGCGCACCCCTCGCCGATGCATGCGTCGACCACGTCCGTCTCGACGGGCAGCCCGCCGGGGGTGACGATCGACACGAGGCCGACGGGCTTTCGTGACAAGAGCATCTCGCAGGCTGCCTTCGCCGCGAGCGCGGCGCAGCTCCCCGTGGTGTAGCCGCAGCGCAGGCGGGTCGTCCCGGTATATATGTAGTGCTCGAAGGCCACGCTAACTGCTCGCCTTCCGATACCCCGTGGCAAACGAAGGGTCGTAAAGCTTGCTGCGCTCGTACGACTCCGCTTGCGCGCCGTTGTGCGCAAGCCCGCCGCGAGCCCCGAGCACGCGGCCCACCACCACGAGCGCCGTGCGGTCGATGCCCTCTCGCGCGCCCGCATCGGCGAGCGTGCCCACTGTGCATCGCACCACGCGCTCCTCAGGCCAGGTCGCCTTGTACACGAGCGCCGCCGGCTCGTCGGAGCTGCGGCCCGCGGCCAAAAGCTCGGCGGAAAGCTCGGCGAGCATACCCGAGCTCAGGAAGATGACCATAGTCGAGCCGCTTTCCGCCATGGTGCGCATGCCCTCGCCCGCGGGCATGGGGGTACGTCCGGAAAGTCGCGTGATCACGACCGACTGGCTGATTCCCGGCAGCGTGTATTCCTGGCGAAGCGCCGCCGCGGCACCGCAAAAGCTCGACACGCCGGGCACCACCTCGTAGTCCACGCCGCGCGCGTCGAGCGCGTCCATCTGCTCCTGGATGGCGCCGTACAGGCACGGGTCGCCCGTGTGCAGGCGCACCACTTCCTCGCCCCGCGCATCTGCCGCGCACATCACGTCGAGCACTTCCTCCAAGGTCATGTGCGCGCTGTCGTAGACGATGCAGGATTCCTTGCACTCAGCGAGCAGCTCGGGGTTCACAAGGCTTCCCGCCCAAACGACCACGTCGGCCGCGCGCAGAAGGCGCGCCCCGCGCAGCGTGATAAGGTCGGCGGCGCCCGAGCCTGCGCCAACGATATGAATCATCCGAGCCTTCCCTTCCCGTTTCTCATCGCAACCGTTTACGCCGCCATTCGCGCAGCGGGCAAAACACGGCGCCTGCGGCGGCAATCGGCGCAAATACGCAGGCAGGAGGCGCAATGCCGCCCGCCCTGGCTTTGACACGTTCACAAGTGCCCACTATCATAGTAAAAGATTCGGCAACGAGCATATGACAATCGGATAAAAGGAAATGACCGGCGCGGCGCCCGCACAGCCCGCGCTGGCTTGCGGAGGGAACCAGGTGGGAATCCTGGGCAAGGGACATTACTGTATAGGACGCGCGGGCGAACCGCCTCGCGCCCCAAGCCAGACTGCTTCGCCTTTTCCTCACGGCATCGCCGTGGCGTTAGCTCCTTGTGAACCCCGAGGGGTGCGCTTTTCTTTCGCTTGTGCCGACAAGCAACTGTCGCCGGGGGACCGGCAAACCGAGGAAAGGAAAAACCATGTCCGACCAGATGTCACGCCGCGGCTTCATGGGCGCCGCAGCAACCGGAGCCGTCGCGCTCGCCGGAGTCGCGCTCGCGGGCTGCTCCAACACCTCCGCGAGTTCCGAGAAATCGAGTGAAAAGGAGAAGGCCGTGAAGCCGGTCATCCTCGTCACGAGCTTCGGCACGAGCTACAACGACTCGCGCCACATCACCATCGGCGCCATCGAAGACGCTATCCGCGAGAAGTACTGGCAGGACTACGACATCCGCCGCGCCTTCACCGCGCAGATCATCATCGATAAGCTGAAGAAGCGCGACGGCATCACGATCGACAACATGACCGAGGCGCTCGACCGCTGCGTGGAAGACGGCGTGAAGGAAATCGTCGTGCAGCCGACGCATCTCATGGGTGGCCTGGAATACACCGACGTGAAAGACGAGCTCGACAAGTACGCCGACAAGTTCGACAAAATCTCGCTCGGCGACCCGCTGCTCACCTCCGACGACGACTACAAGAAGGTGGCCGCAGCCATTAAGGAGAACATGGCGTCCTTCGACGACGGCAAGACGGCGCTGTGCCTCATGGGTCACGGCACCGAAGCCGATTCCAACGCCGACTATGCCAAGATGCAGGAAGTGTTTAAGAACGAGGGCTTGACGCAGTTCTTCGTCGGCACCGTCGAGGCTGAACCGACCTGCGAGGATGTTATCGCCGCCGCGAGCGCCGCAGGCTACAAGAAGGCCGTGCTCGCGCCGTTCATGGTGGTCGCGGGCGACCACGCGAACAACGACATGGCAGACGAGACCGACCCCGACAGCTGGGCTGCGAAGTTCGTGGCCGCCGGCTTCGAAGTGACGTGCCTGCTCCAGGGTCTGGGACAGAACGTCGCGGTCGACGAAATCTACGTCTCGCACGTGGACGACGCCATCGCCAAGCTGTAAACTCGCCGCGCACGGGGGCGCCGGTCGCGTCCCCGTGCAACGGGCATGCGCCTTCCCCGACTGACGGCGCATGCCCGTTGCATTCGCATCCCGCCCGCCCACCGCACGGCGCGGGCGGTCGAAGCGATTGAAAGGAACCCCCTCCATGTTGAAGAAAACCCTCGCCTTCGCCCTGTCAGCGGCGCTTTTCGCGTTCTCGCTCGCCGGCTGCGGCGGAAATTCAATCGACAGCGCAAAGGCAAGCGATGCCGATTCCCAGGAAAAGACCGAACAGGCGGCCGATGCGCCCGAGGGCGCAAGCGCTGCCCCCATCACCGCCGACAAGGTGGCCGACGGCACCTATCCGATCACCGTAGATTCCAGCTCGAACATGTTCAGGATTGTGGACGCCCAGCTCATCGTGGAAAACGGCTCCATGCACTGCGTGATGACGCTTTCCGGCACGGGCTACGGCAAGCTCTTCATGGGCACGGGCGACGAGGCTGCCGCCGCGAGCGAGGCCGACTTCATCCCCTATGTGGAAAACGCGGAAGGCAAGTACACCTACGACGTGCCCGTTGAAGCGCTCGACGAGGACACCGCCTGCGCCGCGTGGAGTATTAGAAAAGAGCAGTGGTACGACCGCACGCTCGTGTTCGAATCCGCCGGCGTCGATCTGCGCGCCGACGCACTGAAGTAACGCCATGCGGTCGATTCTTCCCAAGGGGGAAAGCAGGAAGCGTCGCAGCATCGCGGTGCGCGCGATCGCCTGCGTTCTCGTCGCCCTGCTCGCGCTTCCCTTCGCGGGGTGCAGTGCGAGCCCGAACGCGACCGGTGGCACGGCAGGCTCTCAGGAATACACTGTGAGCGTCTCGCTCTCCGGCGGGTCAGGGCGCGCAAGCATCGCCTCACCCACCACAATTGTGAAGGATGGCGACACCTACACCGCGACCATCACCTGGTCGAGTTCGAACTACGACAAGATGACCGTCGACGGCGTGGACTACGCGCCCGTAAACGACGGCGGCAACTCCACGTTCGAGATACCCGTCACGCTCGACGAGGACATCGCCGTGTCGGCCGAGACCGTCGCCATGTCGACGCCGCACACCATCGACTACACGCTCTACTTCGACTCATCCACCATGAAGGAGAAATCGGGCGACGAAGCAAGCGGCGGCTCCCCTGCGGGAACGGCTTCAAGCGCCGCGGCCGACTTCCACAACGCCGATTTGGGCTGCGGCTGGAAGCCGACGGGGACGCTTCAGCTTGAATACGCCGAGCACTTCACTGTCGACGAGTTCGAAGGCGGCCTGCGGCTTATCTGCATTTCGAACGGGGAGCGCTTCCTCGTGGTGCCGCAAGATGCGAAGGTACCTGATGGGTTGAGCTCCGACATCGCGGTCATAAGGCGCCCCGCCGACAAGGTGTACCTCGTGTCGTCGGCGACGATGTGCCTGGTCGACGCGCTCGATGCGAACGACAATATCCTCATGTCGGGCACGAAGGCCGACGATTGCTCGGTCGCGGGCTTCAAAAGCGCGCTCGAAAGTGGGGCGATCGCCTACGGCGGCAAGTACAGCGCGCCCGATTACGAGCAAATATCGGCCTCGGGCTGCACGCTCGCCATCGAGAACACCATGATCAACCACACGCCCGATGTGAAGAAAAAGCTGCAGAAGCTCGGGCTCGTCGTGCTCACCGAACAGTCGTCGAGCGAGCCCGAAGCACTCGGGCGCGTCGAGTGGATTAAGCTTTTCGGCGTCCTATTCGACAAGGAAGACGAGGCCGCGCACCTGTTCAACGAGCAGAAGGCTCGCGTCGAGCAAACGTCGGGGCTCGCGTCGTCAGGTAAAACCGTGGCGTATTTCTACATTAACTCGAACGGGGCCGCCGTCACGCGGCGGGCGGGCGACTACGTGGCGCAGATGATCGAGCTTGCAGGCGGCAGCTACGCGCTCGATGACGCGCAGACGGCATCGACGTCAGGTTCGTCAGTAACGCTCGAAATGGAGCGCTTCTACGCGACGGCGAAGGATGCCGACATCATCGTCTACAACGGCACCATCGACGAATCGGTTGCCACCTTGAAAGACTTCGTAGGCAAAAACGCGCTATTGTCGCAGTTCAAAGCCGTAAAGAACGGCAACGTCTGGGTCACAAGCGCCGACATGTACCAGCAGATGACTTCTACCGCCGACATTATCGACGAGCTGCACGGGGCGTTCACCGGCGATGACGCGAGCGACTTCCATTATCTGAGGAAGCTTGGCTAGCGTCATGAGAAGCCGGCTTTCCATGACATACGACGAATCGGGGCGCGCCGCGCGGTGTCGAGTCGTGACGGCGCTGCTCGCTGTTGTCATCATCGTGCTCGTCGGGGCCAACCTGTGCATCGGGAGCGTGCTCGTGCCCGCAGACCACATCCCCGGCATCCTTTCGGGCGGCGCGGCCAATTCCATGGAAAGCCAAGTCATCTGGGAGATTCGCCTGCCGCGCGTGCTTTCAGCCGTGCTTCTCGGCGGGGCACTTTCGCTCTCCGGGTTCCTGCTGCAGACGTTTTTCAACAACCCCATCGCCGACCCGTTCATCTTGGGCGTCTCCTCGGGCGCAAAGTTCGTCGTCGCGCTTACGATGATCGTGCTTCTGGGCGCGAACCAGGCCATGTCCTCGCCGGCCATGGTGGCCGCAGCGTTTCTGGGATCGCTTATCACCATCGGCTTCGTGCTCCTCATCGCACGGCGCATAAGTTCCATGGCCATGCTTATCGTGGCGGGCGTCATGGTGGGATACATCTGCTCGGCGGCGACGAACTTCCTCATCGCCTTCGCCGACGACCAGTCCATCGTGAACCTGCACAACTGGTCTTTGGGTAGCTTCTCGGGTTCGGGCTGGGACGACGTCGCGGTCATCACGGTCGTGGTGATCGCCATGAGCGCATGCGTATTCGCGATATCGAAGCCCCTTTCCGCCTTCCAGCTAGGAGAAGCCTACGCGAAAAGCGTCGGCGTGAACGTCGCACGCTTCCGCGTGGTGCTCGTCCTTCTAGCGAGCATGCTCTCCGCCTGCGTGACCGCGTTCGCTGGTCCGGTGTCGTTCGTAGGCATCGCGGTTCCACATCTCGTGAAGTCGGCGCTGAAGTCGTCGAAGCCCATCAGCGTGATTCCTGCGTGCTTCTTGGGAGGCGCCATCTTCTGCGCGGGCTGCGATTTGATCGCGCGCACGCTGTTCTCTCCCGTCGAGCTTTCCATCAGCGCCGTCACCGCCATCTTCGGCGCGCCGGTGGTTATCGCGCTCATGCTGAAGAAGCGGGTGAGGTAGATGGGGGAATTCATGCCGCGGCCCAAAACGCTCCGAGCGGAGTCGAACCTCGAAACCCCGGTCGAAACGCAGGCTGACGGAGCGCCGCTTTTCCGCATAAGCGACCTGTCGGCGGGCTACGACAAGAAGATCGTAGTCGAAGGTGTCAATCTGGAGGTTCGCGCGGGCGACGTCGTGGCGCTCATCGGGCCGAACGGCTCGGGCAAGTCGACCATCTTGAAAACCATCACACGCCATCTTGCACCGCTTGCCGGCGCGGTAGAGCTCGACGGACGGGAGATTTCCCGATGGAAGACGGCGGAGTTCGCAAGGAACCTTGCCGTTATGCTGACAGATCGCCCCCGGACCGAGCTCCTCACCTGCCGCGATATCGTAGAGGCGGGAAGACATCCCTACACCGGGCGAATGGGCACACTCTCGCCCGACGACCATAGTCGGGTCGACGAGGCAATGAAAACCGCACATGTGGAAGAGCTCGCCGAGCGCGACTTCATGCAGATAAGCGATGGGCAACGCCAGCGCGTCATGCTCGCACGCGCCATCGCGCAGGATCCGCGTGTGCTCGTGCTCGACGAGCCCACGTCGTATCTCGATATCCGCTACCAGATCGACCTGCTGCGAATACTTCGCCACCTTGCGAAATCGCGGAATGTGGCTGTCATCATGTCCATCCACGAACTCGAGCTCGCGCAGAAAAGCGCCGACAAGGTGATTTGCGTGAAGGACGGCCGGGTCTTTCGCGCCGGCGCACCCGAGGACATATTCACGCGCGAGACAATTGGCGAGCTCTACGGCCTTCAGCATGGCACCTTCAACGAGCGCTTCGGCAGCGTGGAAATTGGGCGCCCACACGGTGATGCGCACACGTTCGTCATCGCCGGCGCAGGTACGGGGTCGGCTGTGTTTCGCCAGCTCATCCGGCAGGGCAAGGCGTTCTACGCGGGCGTTCTGCACGAAGGGGACATCGACTGCGAGCTCGCGCGCGACCTGGCGACGGAATGCGTGGCCGAGCGCGCCTTCGAGCCGATCGGGGATAAAACCATAGCCCGCGCCAAAGAGCTCCTCGTCCACTGTGCGCGCCTTATTGTGTGCCCCGCCGCCTTCGGCACCATAAACGCCCGCAACGCAGAGCTCGTCGAGTTCGCACGCTCGCATGGTATCGAGGTCGTGCGAGCGTGCGAAGGCGCATCGGAAGATTCCCAATTGTGGAGTGGGTATGATGAATTGGACACCTAGTTAAGAGCGAAAGGTGTTCAAGATGACCCAAAGAAGAAAGCGATACGACAGGCAGTTCAAGGTCTCGGCGGCAAAGGTGGTCCTGTCCGGGGAAATG
>NZ_JBBNLQ010000011.1:0-66589 GCF_040092395.1 Collinsella sp. CLA-ER-H4 | reverse complement strand
CGCAGCTTTTGCATGTCGACGCCGCCGTGAATATCGCCCGTCACATAGACTGTCATCGGATCACCACTTCCCTGCAAGTCGCTAGCCCACATTCTGCACGATCACTAAGCCAACCGTTCCAGTCCTTCCATCCCTTAGGGCTTACCCTCGTTCTTCCATCCAAACGGGTCAAGCACCCAAAAAATCAGATCGAGCACGCCGCCGGTCATCATGGCGCCGGCAAGGGCCATGCAAACGTGCAGAAAGACGGCACTTCGGAGCACGTCGAACGGCCCCCGAACAGCCAGCAGCGCGACCGCTGCGCCGGCAAGGCACAGCACGAGGCACGGCCCCGCGTCCTTGACGCGCTTCTTTGCGAGATGCTTGGTGTTGTCACTCATCGATATCGAACTCCTTAGAGGGTCGTTGTTTGGGCACATGCCGCCGCGGCAGAGCAGAGCGGCAGGGTAAGTGTCACATGTCGTGCGGACATCAATGGAGAAACCGCCTGCTCGACCAACCCTTGACGTCGTTTTGTACCGGCACCCCATCCCCCGCTATCGAGGTCTAATACTTTTCCCGAGAAGTGAACGGCTGTTTTTAGACCCCTGAAACATCCGCATCTTTCGGCGGCAAAATCGCAGGATTCCAGCACCGAAACCGCAGGAAACGGCACCTTTAAAGTGTCGATGCTTCGGGGGTCCGTTTTAGCAAAGTGTCGATGCTTCGGGGGTCCGTTTTAGCTCGTTCACTTCTCGGGAAAAGTATTAGACCTCGCTGCTAGCCATCCAAAAAGACACCTCTCCCTTCCCCACCGCCGCACAAAAACTCATCCAACATTAATCTTGGCTCAAGAATCGCTTAATCTATAACCTGCACTATAGAGTTCGACCAAGGGCGGCGGCGCCACGCAGGCCTCCGAACGCAACGCTCGCGCCCGGGCAGATCGCCCGGCGTCGCGCCCATCGAACGAAAGGACAGGTCATGGACGACCTCGAAAAAGTTGAAACCATCCGCACCAAGTGCAACGTGAGCTACACCGATGCCAAGGCCGCGCTCGACGCCGCCGACGGCAACGTTTTGGACGCCATCATTTGGCTCGAGTCGCAGGGCAAGACGCAGACCACATCGGCGCACGCCGCCACCGAGTCCGCGCCAGTCGATGAACCCTCGGCCGAGATGGTCGCCGCGCAGGCCGCCTACGAAAAGTCGAGCGAAAAGACCGACTTCTCCAAAAAGATGGACAGCGTGTGGGAGTACCTCAAAAAGCTCTTCCGCCTGAGCCTGGACACCAAGTTTATCGCCACGCGCCGCGATGCGATCGTCCTCAACATCCCCATCCTTATCCCCATCATCGCCTTGTTTGCCTGGGGCGCCACGATATGGCTGATGCTGATTGGCCTGTTCTTTGGCATGCGTTACCGCATCGATAGCGACGGCGACGTGCCCGGCAGCATCAACAACCTTATGAATCACGCCGCCGATGCCGCGGACGACATCAAGCAAAATCTCAACGACGACAAGTAATCGCAGACGGGGGCACGCATGGCACGGATCCTGATCGTAGAGGACGAGGAGAAAATCGCCCGTTTTGTGACGCTCGAGCTGGAGCACGAGGGCTACCAGGTGGAACACGCCGCCGATGGCCGCACCGCTGTGGACCTGGCGCTGGAGCGCGACTACGATCTGATTCTGCTCGATGTGCTGTTGCCGCAGCTCAACGGCATGGAGGTGCTGCGGCGTGTCCGCAAGCACAAGAATGTGCCGGTGATTATGGTCACCGCTCGCGATGCCGTGATGGACAAGGTGGCCGGGCTCGATGCCGGCGCCGACGATTATCTGACCAAGCCATTTGCGATTGAGGAGCTGTTCGCACGGATCCGCGTGGCGCTGAAGCGCTCGGAGGCCGTGCGGGCGGCTTCGGGCGTTGGGGCCGAGACGGGCATGGCGGCCGGCGCGGGCGGAGACGCCGCTGCAATACCCCCGGTCAGCGACTCGACTCGAGCTTCCGCCTTGCCCTCCCCCGCCACTCTCGCCGTGGGCTCGGTCGTACTCGATCCCGACCGCCGCGAAGTCACGGTCGGCGGCTCGCCCATCGTGCTGACTGCCCGCGAGTTCGACGTCCTCGCCCTGCTTATGGCGCATGCCGAGACCGTGCTCACACGCGAGCGCATCGCGCACGAGGCGCTGGGCTACGAGTACGTGGGCGACACCAACAACGTCGACGTGCACATCGCACATTTGCGCGCCAAGATCGAGGACGCCGGCGGCGCCCGCATCATCCAGACCGTGCGCGGGGTGGGCTATGCCTGCCGTGCGTAACGCCGAGGCCAAGCGCGTCACCTCCATCGCCCGCGCCATCAACTGGGGCTATATGTGGCGCCGCCTGATGAGCTACGTCTGGCTCGATCTGCTGCTGATGGTGATTGCGGCGGCGATCCTCGTCTATGGATACAACCAAACGCTGTCCGACGGCGCGTTTACCGCAGGATGGATCCCCGGCGCCACCGTTCGCGGCATGTCGCTGACGCCCGCGCGCGGCTGGGACCTGACAACGCTCACCTATACCGTCGAGCTTGCGCGTACCACCAAGACTTTCCCCCTCGCGCAGGACCTCGTCACGCTATGGCCTCTCTACCTTGTCGTTGTGGGTTGGCAGGTCATCAGCGTGCTCAACATGCTCGGCGGCGCCCGCCGCGTGCGCCGTACCATGGCGCCGCTCAACGATCTGGCCCTGCGCGTGGACGAACTCGGCCGCATGCAGCTCTCCGGCGGCAAGATGGAAACGCTGGAGCAGGCCATCGAGCGCGCAAGCGTCGACTCGCCGAGCGTCACCACCGGCGACGCCGACCTAGCAAGCATCGAGGTCGCGCTCAACCGCCTGCTGCGTCAGATGCAAGAGGCAAAGCTGCAGCAGATGCGCTTTGTCAACGATGCAAGCCACGAGCTACGCACGCCCATCGCGGTGATTCAGGGCTACGTAAACATGCTCGACCGCTGGGGCAAAGACGACCCGGACGTGCTGGCAGAATCCATCGCGTCCCTCAAGGCCGAAAGCGAGCACATGCAGGAGCTCGTGGAGCAGCTGCTGTTTTTGGCGCGCGGCGATGCCGGGCGCGCGGTTCTGCGGCGTGCGCATACCAACCTGGCCGCACTGGTCGCCGAGGTATGCGAGGAATCGCAGATGATCGATGCCGCGCACACGTATCGACTGGCCTTTGACGCTGCACTTGTCAGCGACCCGCGCTGCGACGCGCCCGTCGACGTGGCACTCGTGAAGCAGGCTCTGCGCGTGATCGTGCAGAATGCCGCCAAGTACTCGGATGCGGGAACGACCGTCACATTTGGCATAACGCCCGATGCGGGCGTGGGCACGATCGACATAAGTGTTGAGGACGAGGGCATCGGCATGAACCAGGAATCCGCAGCTCACGCGTTTGAACGGTTCTACCGCGCCGACAACGCACGCGATGCCGGCGCGCAGGGCTCGGGTCTGGGGCTTGCCATTGCCAAGTGGATCGTCGATAGCCATGGCGGTGTCATTGGCGTGACCTCAGTCGAGGGCGTCGGCAGCCGCCTTACGATTCGCCTGCCGCGGTAGGAAGCCCCTCGGCATAAATAAAGGGATAGGGCCACGCGGCCCTATCCCTTTTTGCTAGCTATGGCAGCTTGTGCACTACTCGCGGCACAGATGCACGGCGAAGCCGGCGAACTCGCGCTTAAAGTACACGAGCTTGGTGCCGCCGTCGGGCAGCAGCACGCGCGACTCCTCGTTGACCTCGAGCCCGCGCTCGGCAAACCACTTCTCAGCTGCATCGATGTCGTTGACGGCAAAGCCGATGTGGCCCTTGGCGCCACGACCGTTCTGCTTCATGATCTCGACCAGCGAATCGTTAAAGTACGAAACCGGGGTCTCAATAACGGGCAGGCCCATCATCGTCGAGAACAGCTCCGCGATCTCCAAGGCATCTGCCGGGTCGGTGGCGTTAATGCCCACATGGGCAACGCGCATGCCAAAGAGCTCGACCGGATTGGCGTTCTGCTCATTCATACAGGCAGCGCCTACTGAGCCATAACGTCGAGAACGGCCTTCTCGGCAGCGACGCGGTTCATGCCGGTCATGAAGGGCACGCCGCTCACGTACGGGCAGGTGAGGCCCTCGGGGGCAACGGTGGTGGCGATCAGCAGATCAGCGCCCTCGTCGCAGTAATCCTTGGCCTCGGAGATGGCGCACTGCACGATCTCATACTTGTCGGCGTAACCGTTGGCGTCGAGCAGGGTGGCGACCTTCTGGGCAACGAGCGTGGAAGTAGCAGCGCCAGCACCGCAAGCCAAAACGATCTTCTTCATAGGTAATGTCTCCCTTCATGGTTTACTTTAGGTAAGTGTACCGCAGCGAGCGATGGCGCTCGGCCTCGATGCACTTTTATGCCAGTTTGCTTGCGCGCTGCGTATAATACATCTAGTACGTGTTGTCATACCGCTCGCTTTATGAGCGACTAAGGACCCCAATATGCCCGATTCCCGCACCCTCTGGACCGCCGTCGTTATCATCTGCATCGCCGTGTCGGTGTTCTTTAGCGTCAAAAAACGCACCACGTTCAAGCGCTTGCAGCAGCTTATGGCTGCCAAGCAGTGGGACGAGTTCGATCGTTTGCTCGACGCCAAACTCACCAGCATGCTGTACCCGCGCTATAACCGCGACTACCTGCGCCTGAACTCCTATCTGCTGCGCGAGGACCACGAGCGCGCCAGCGAGATGTTCGACCTGCTGCTGGGACTCAACCTCCCCAAGATGCAGCGTGTCGACCTGGTAATTAAGGCCTTTAACTACTACGTTGGCCAGGAGGACCGCAAAAAGTCCAAGGAGCTGTTGCACGAGATCAAGGGCTTTGAGGGCGGTCAAGCCGAAGCGGTTGCACACGAGTGTCAGCTGATGTACGACACGATGATCCTCAAGCGCCACAACGACATTCCCGAGCTGGAGCGCATGCTCGAGGATGTTGGCGACGACCCGGTCAAGCGCTGCCGCCTGGAGTACCTGCTGGCCCTGCAATACCAGAACAAGGGTGACGAAGCCAAGTTCCAGGAGTTCCTGGAGAAGTCGGGCCAACACTCGATGGCCGTCAACGCGTAACGGACGGCTTGTGCTAGACTTCTAGTCTCACGGGGGCGTGGCGGAATTGGCATACGCAGGAGACTTAAAATCTCTCGCCGCAAGGATTGTGGGTTCGAGTCCCACCGCCCCTACCATGTGATTGCTTGCGAGCCCGTGTTCCCCAGGGATGCGGGCTCGTTCCTTTTACACGCCGGCAGGGCTCTAAGTTGCGGTGGAATAGATCCTGTTTATACCGTTTACCAGCTTATTTAGGAACTATTTCACCGCAACTCAGAGGAAGATGGTTAAAGGGTGCTGAGAGTGGGGGTCCAGGCGATGGTGGGGGTCGCGCCGTCGAGGGTTTCGTTGATGGTGGCGGCCATGCCGGCGAGGAGGCTGTTCTCACTTACGGTGAGCGACTCGTAGCCACCGGCGCGCATGAGCTCGCGAACCACCACGGCGCCGGCCAGAATCACGCCCGCGCGCTTGGACTGCACGCCCGGCAGCGCAGCGATACCCTCCACATCCAGCGTAGACATATGATCGATAGCGTCCGAGATCTGCTCCATCGAAAGCTCGCGCAGGTGCACAAAGCTCGAGTCGTACGGCTCCAGTTCGTGGACCAGCGCCACGAGCGTGGTGACGGTACCGCCCACCGCGACCAGGCGCTCGGCGCGCTCAAAGTCGCTGGGCAGGCCCTCAAAATAGGCGGAGAACTGCTCGCCCGCCCACGCGGCGGCAGCCGCAAGCTCGCCGTCCGCAGGCGGCAACGCCGAGAAAAAGCGCTCCGTCACGCGGCGGCAGCCAATGTCCAGCGAGCGCGTCCCTTCCAGCGCAAAGACCCCGCGCTCAGGCGCATAGACGCCCGTCGCGAGCTCCGTGGAGCCACCGCCCGAATCGGCGACGATGATGCGCTCGCCAGCAAAGTCGTGTGCCACGCCAAAAAACGTCAGGCGCGCCTCGACCTCGCCCGGAATCACCTGCGGTTCGAGTCCCAGATCGCGTAGACCGTCCAGCAGCAGCGCGGCATTGGACGCATCGCGCGCGGCACTCGTGCAGGTGGTGCAGACGCACGCGGCGCCAAAGTCGCGCGCCTCGTCCACAAACATGCGGCATGCGGCGAGCACGCGCTCGACCGCCGCCTCGCAAAAGCGGCCCGTCGCGTCGACGCCCTCGCCCAGATCGGTAATCTCGGTATGCTTGGACGATTCCACGATCGCCCCGGCCTCGACCTGCGCCAGCACTAGTCGCGACGACACCGTTCCCAGGTCGATCGCGGCCACCTTATATCGTTTGCAATCTGCCATTGCGGGCTCCCCTCCGGGCGCTACTCGCCTACTCGCCGCTGGACGCGACCGTCTGACCCTCGACGCCGTTAAATCCAAACAGCATGTCGAGCGTATGAATGTACCACGGCGCGTCCTTGCCGACTTCTTCGATCTCCTTGGCCACCTCGCTGGCCTTCTTGGCGTTCGACGACTTCTTTTCAGCCGACGACGAGTCCGAATCATCGTCCAAGCCCAAGACATCAATCCTAGTCTCGCCAGGCATTACCAGGCCCAGGTCCTCGGATGCCGCGTCCTTGATGCCCTCCTCCGAGAGCAGCTTGTCGACGCTTTTTTGCAGCTCGTCGTTATATTGCTCGCGAATCTCGACCTGCTTGGCCAAGATATCGCTCGAGCGCTTAGCCACATACAGGTCGCGTACGGGAAAATACAGGCTCACGAGCGCCAGCGCCACCACGATACCGATAAACAGCGGGCGAAGAGAGCCATGTGTAAAGTCATAGATCGCCTTGACCACCGCATTGTCGTTGGCGTAGCGCATAAAGTCCGAGCCCGAAAGACGGCTCGAGGGCCTGCTCGACCTGTCGTGCGTCTGGGCCGAGGGACGCGACGCATGTGTCGAACGTGCCGGGCGCACCGGTCCATCTGCCGAAGTATTCACTTGAGCATTGGGGCGCGAGGTACTTGTCGGGCGCTGCGTGGAGCGGTCGGCACCGGCGTAGGCGGACCCACCGAGCTGCACCGTGCGCGCACGGCGAGGCGACGGCTCACGCGAACCGGCGGAATAGTACCTGTTGTCGTAAATCTGATCCATGTGCGCCTTGTGCGGTTGAGGTTTGTTTGCGCTAAGTATTCTAGTTATAGCACGAGCGCGCGCACCACCTTCGGCAGCCTTTGCTCGACATAAAAAAGGCGCTGAGCCGTATGGCCCAGCGCCCATAGCGCTTTGCGGCATCCAGCCAAGGCGAGGCGGAACCGAGTCAGCCTCCCCCTCGCCAAATTCGCCCGTTTAGCGAATGTTGTAGAACGCGGCCTTGCCGGCGTAGCGCGCGCTGCCCTCGAGCTCGTCCTCGATGCGGATGAGCTGGTTGTACTTGGCGATACGGTCGCTACGGCACGGGGCGCCCGACTTGATCTGGCCGGCATTGACGCCCACGACCAGGTCGGCGATCGTGGAGTCCTCGGTCTCGCCGGAGCGGTGGCTCACGATGCAGGCGTAACCGGCCTCCTTGGCGGTCTCGATGGCCTCGAGCGACTCGGTGAGCGTGCCGATCTGGTTGACCTTGACCAGAATCGCGTTGGCAGCGCCCAGTTCGATGCCCTTCTTGAGGCGCTCGGTGTTGGTGACGAACAGGTCGTCGCCCACCAGCTGCACCTTGTTGCCAATGCGACGGGTGAGCTCAACCCAGCCGTCCCAGTCCTCCTCGGCCATGCCGTCCTCGATGGAGATGATGGGATAGGTGTCGACGAGCTTCTCCCAGTAATCGACCATCTGAGCGCTCGTATACTCAACGCCCTCGCCCTTGAGCTCGTACATGCCGGTCTCGGCGTTGTAGAACTCGGTCGAGGCCGGGTCCATGGCGTACATGAAGTCGACGCCGGGCTTAAAGCCAGCCTTCTCGACGGCCTTGGTGATGTACTCGAACGGCTCGGCATTGGTCTTAAGGTTGGGGGCAAAGCCGCCCTCGTCGCCCACGCCGCCGCCCAGGCCGGCCTCGTGCAGCACGCCCTTGAGGGTGTGGTAGACCTCGGCGCACCAACGTAGGCCCTCGGCAAAGCTCGGGGCGCCCACCGGCATGATCATGAACTCCTGGAAGTCGACGTTGTTGTCGGCATGCACGCCGCCGTTGAGGATGTTCATCATAGGTGTGGGCAGCAGATGAGCGTTGACGCCGCCCAGGTACTGGTACAGCGACAGGCCCGCCGACTCGGCGGCGGCGCGGGCAACGGCCAGCGACACGCCCAGGATGGCGTTGGCACCGAGCTTGGTCTTGTTGGGGGTACCGTCCGCGGCAATCAGCGCGGCATCGACGGCGCGCTGGTCGAAGGCGTCGAGGCCCACGACGGCGTTAGCGCACTCGTTGTTGACGTGCTCGACGGCCTGCGAAACGCCCTTGCCCAGGTAGCGGCCCTTGTCGCCATCGCGTAGCTCGCAGGCCTCAAAGGCGCCGGTCGAAGCACCCGAAGGCACCATTGCGCGGCCAAAGCTGCCGTCCTCGAGCACGACCTCGACCTCGACGGTGGGATTGCCGCGGCTGTCGAGCACCTCGCGACCGTAGACGTCCAAAATATCGCTCATGTTGTCTCCCTCTCACTTGGAAACGTAGTGGATGCAAGCGACCGGCTGACCGTGCACCATCGGTGCGTCTCCGTAAGTTAGCCATGTCGCACTTTTTGCATTATGCCCTAAGTTAGCCGAGGGATACACTTGATTTTCGAAAAATTTAGCGGGAACGATGAGGCATGTCAGCCCGTCGTTCCCGCAGTCTTACTCCTCCGCCTTTGCAGCATCCCACAGGTCGTTGAGGCCGTGGGTCGAAAGCTCGGCAAGATCCACGTGAGCATCGGCCGCCATCTGCTCCATCGCGGCCCAGCGGCGGCGGAACTTTGCTGTGCTGGCACGAAGGGCGCTCTCGGCGTCGATGCCCTCTTTGCGCGCGACGTTGACCAGGGCAAAGAGCAGGTCGCCAAACTCCATTTCGCGCTCGGGCGTTCCGGGGGCCTCGGCCTCAAACTCGGCACGTTCCTCGGCGACCTCGTCCCACACGTCCTGGACCGTCTCCCACTCAAAGCCCACGGCAGCCGCCTTGCGCGACACCTTCTGAGCCTGCATCAGCGCCGGCAGATGCGTGGGCACGCCGTCGAGCAGACCCTCGGGCGCGGCCTCGCCCGCCGCCACGGCCTTGTCCTTGGCAGCCCTCTCGGCAAGCTTGACCTCGTCCCAAATCTTGAGTACCTCGTCGGAGCTGTCGGCATCCACATCGCCAAACACGTGCGGATGGCGTCGGATGAGCTTGGCGTCGATATCGCGCGCCACGTCGGCCAGCGTAAACTCGCCGGCATCCGCCGCAATCTGCGCATGCAGCACCACCTGCATGAGCACATCGCCCAGCTCCTCGCGCAGATGCGCCGCGTCGTCCGCTTCGATGCAATCGAGCGCCTCGTAGGCTTCCTCGATCATGTTCTTGCCAATGCTGCGGTGCGTCTGTTCGCGGTCCCACGGGCAGCCATCGGGCTGACGCAGACGCCAGATGGTCTGCACCAGATGCTGCAGCTCGGCCGACGCGTCGACCAGCGTGGACAGGTCACGCGAACCCTCGGCATTTTGCTGAGCCATGTGCTGCGCCATGGTTACTCCTCCTCCAGGATCACGTGACGGAACGCGCCGCCCTCGTAGATGCCGTAGCTGTGCGTGCCGTCCTTGGGAATGCTCACGCTGCCGGGGTTGAAGAGCCACAGGCCCGGGTGCGCCTCGCTTGCCTCGTTAACCTTGATGTGCGTGTGACCGTAGACGAGCGCGGAGCCCTCGGGCAGCGCGGGCGCGTGGTCGACGCTGTTGTGCATGCCGGCGCCAAAGACATGGCCGTGCGTCAGGAACAGCTCGCGGCCGGTCTCGTCGAACAGCGTGGCGTAGTCGGCCATGACGGGGAAGTCGAGCACCATCTGGTCGACCTCGGCGTCGCAGTTGCCGCGCACCGCGATGATGCGGTCGGCCAGGGCGTTGAGCAGCGGAATCACGCGCTTGGGAGCGTAGTCGCGCGGCAGGTCGTTACGCGGGCCGTGGTAGAGCAGGTCGCCCAGCAGCACAATGCGATCGGGCTGCTCGGACTCGATGGCGGCGCAGAGGCGCTCGGCCCAGTATGCCGAGCCGTGGATGTCGGAGGCGATGAGGTATTTCATGGGGAGATCCTTTCGAATGGGGTTGATATGGCTAGGCGCAGGATGTCGCCACCAGCCGCGTTATTCAAATCGCAGTGCCGCGCTCTGGGCCGCCCGCATCACGCGCTGGAGCGGCACACCGTGCTCGCGGGCAAGGCGGGCGCAGTCCTCGTACTCGGGCGCTGCACGCTCGCTGCCGTCGGGCAGGGTGGCCACCTTGACGAACACCTCGCCCCATGGCGTCGTTACGCGCTCAAAGCAGCGTGGTAGGCAAACGCGCTCCATAACCTGGCGACGAATGCCGTTGGTCGTGGTTTCCAAGAAGATGATCGTCTGCAGGCGCTCGATATCCTCGTAGGTGCAGATTACCTGCAGCTGCCAGCCGGGGCGGCCTTTCTTACAATAGAGGGGCAGCCAGTGCACCTCGCGCGCACCCGCCTCGCGCAGGCGGTCGGCGGCGTAGGCGAGTACCTCAGGCGACGCGTCGTCGATGTCGCATTCCAGCTTGACGATGGTTTCGGGCGCATCGGTCTCGCGGGACAGCGGGGATGTGCTATCGCATGGCATACGGTCCGGCTCCTTTCCGCGCGGGCTCGTTTTGTTCATCCAAACGCTAGCACATCGCAGGCTGCGCGAGTGTGACGGCGCGTGATGAGCGCGATTTTCCTTGTCGACAAGAAACCGACACTCCACCGCCCCGGCCAAACATGTACATCAGCCTCCAAACATGTCATTATTTGTCGGTTTTGGAGGCTGACGTACACGTTTTGAGAGCAAGCGAGGCCGCACCACGCGCCGCGCAACCTTTCCAATCGATTTCGATCCCCGGCGTGCCCGGCGTGTTGAGAGCTGCGCCATTACAATGAAGCGGATTCGCTTGACGCAAAGGAGCCGCTATGCCCATGTGCCCGCTGGTCGATTGCCATACCCACACCTCGTTTTCGGACGGGCATGCCTCGTTTGAGGACAACGTCCGTGCCGCTGCTGCGGCCGGCTGCCGCGTCATGGTCTCGACCGACCATCTCACCCTGCCCGCCAGCATGGATGCTAACTGCGAGGTGCAGGTTACTGAGGGTGACCTCCCGGCGCATCGTCTGGCTTTTGAGGACGCTCGCAATCTTGCCGCTCAGATTGCGCCAGAACTCACCTTTATCTACGGTTTCGAATGCGATTGGTACGAGGGCTGCGAGCCTTTGGTTGAGCGCTGGTCCCAGGGCGCCGTCGTGCGCCTGGGCAGTGTGCACTGGATTGGCAACCCAGGCGATATCATGGCCGGTGCCGCGGGTACGGCGGGAACGGAGGACGTCGCTCGTCCCGATACGCCCGATTCGCGCTGCGGCTGGATCGACGATGACACCAACCTGCACGTTTGGGAAAACCTGGGGGTACGCGGCGTGTGGGAGCGCTATGTCGATGACTGGTGCCGCGCCTGCGAGAGCCCGCTCAACTTTGATGTGATGGCTCACCCCGACCTGGTCATGCGCTTTTCGAAGGAAGGCTTTGCGCCCGATTTTGACCCCGCACCGTTTTGGCAGCAGATGGCAGAGTGCGCGCACGATACGGGCCGCCGCGTTGAGGTCTCGACGGCCGCACCGCGCAAGGGCTTGGGCGACTACTACCCCGCAACCGGTCTTTTGCGCTGCTTTGCCCATGCCGAAGTGCCGATCACCTTTGGCTCGGACGCGCACCGCGCCTGCGATATCTGCTGGAACATCCGCGAGGCCCAGGCGCACGCCTACGACTGCGGTTATCGAACCTTCGACATCCCCCACGCCACCGGCGAATGGGAATCCACGCCCCTCGCCTAGCCATCCCTTCATAAGTTGCGGTGAAATAGGGATTGTTTTGCTTGATGAAGCGCTTAAACAGTCCCTATTTCACCGCAACTTCCATGACCCCGTCACACCAACAAAGACTGTCCCAAACGACTAGTGGCGGCGGGCGTTGAGTTCGCCGGCAAGCTCGTCGAGGGTGATACCGTAGCGCTCAAGGGTTACGAGCAGGTGGTAGACCAGGTCGCCGGCCTCGTAGCGGATGTGATCGTGATCGTTATCCTTGCAGGCCATGATCACTTCGCTCGACTCCTCGGCAAGCTTCTTGAGCAGCTCGTCCTCGACGTCGGTCAGCAGACGCGCGGTATAGCTCTCCTGCGGCGATGCATCACGACGACCGTGAATCACCTCGGCGAGCCCCGTCAGCGTCTCACCGATATTTCCATCCTGAACGTTTGCGGTGCGCACACCCATAGTTCAATCCTTTCTGGTGGCCGAGCGTCTAATCGAGCGCCCGCCCTACGCGAGTTTCTTAAAGAAGCAGGTACGGTTGCCGGTGTGGCAGGCCGGACCCGGCGAGTCGACCTTGACCAGTAGCGTATCGCTATCGCAATCGGCCCAGAGCTCCTTGACCTCCTGCATGTTGCCGCTCGTCGCACCCTTGTTCCAGAGCTCCTGGCGGCTGCGGCTCCAAAACCACGTGGTGCCGGTCTTGAGCGTCAGCCCCACCGACTCCTCGTTCATCCAAGCAACCATAAGCACCTCACCGGTGTCATACTGCTGAACCACACAAGGAATCAGCCCGCGGGCGTCGTATTTAAGATCAGACGCTTCTATTACCTCAGTCATCATTTCTCCCAAGTAATTACCGTAAACCCCACAGGTCGGCGAGGGTTGTCCAGGTGCCCGAGATTCCGAGCGACAAGCCCGACGACGCGTACTTAAGTACGCGAGAAGGGTTGGAGCCGGAAGGTCGGATGCATGGGCAAGCCGCAGCATTAGAAGTCCAATCTCACAGGAATGCCCTGCGAGGCCATATACTCTTTGACTTCGCGAATGCTGAAGGTTCCAAAGTGAAAGACGCTCGCCGCCAGCACGGCATCGGCCTCGCCCTCAATCACACCCTCGGCAAAATGTTCGAGCGTACCCACACCACCGCTCGCGATGACGGGAATCGGCACCGCGCGGGCCACGGCGCGGGTGAGCGCCAAATCAAAGCCAGCCTTGGTGCCGTCGCGATCCATGCTGGTCAGCAGGATCTCGCCGGCGCCGCGGCGAGCCGCCTCCTCGGCCCACGCCACCGCATCGATACCCGTAGCGTTGCGGCCGCCCGCCGTAAAGACCTCCCACTTATCGGCGCCCGGCTCCCCGGGCAGCCCCACGCGCTTGGCATCGATCGCCACGACCACGGCTTGGCTGCCAAACGCCGCGGCGGCCTGGCTGATCAACGACGGATCGCGCACGGCGGCAGAGTTGAGCGACACCTTGTCAGCACCGGCGGCAACCATGGTGCGCATGCCCGCCAGGTCGCGAAAGCCGCCGCCCACGGTATAGGGAATGGCCAGCTCCTCAGCAGCATGCGCCGCCATCTCGATAGTCGTCGCACGGTTGTCGCTCGTCGCGGTAATGTCCAGGAAGACGACCTCGTCCGCACCCTCGCGGTCGTAGGCGCGGGCCAGCTCCACCGGGTCGCCAGCATCGCGCAGGCTCACAAAGTTGACGCCCTTGACCACGCGGCCGTCCTTAACATCCAGACAGGGAATCACGCGTTTGGTAAGCATGGTCTACTCCTCCCCCTCGGGCGGCGGCCAGCGCCTGAACCAGCGTAAAGTTGCCTTCGTAGAGCGCGCGACCGGTGATGGCGCCTTCAATCGCGCCCCCACCTACCGCGGCAAGCGCACGGATATCGCCGAGCGTCGAGATACCGCCCGACGCCACGACGGGAAAGCCCGCGACCTCGGCCACATGGCGATATGCCGCCACGTCGATGCCCGTCTGCATGCCATCACGCGCGATGTCGGTATACACCAGATGCTTAAAGCCCAGCTCGGTAAGCTGCCCCACGGCATCGTCGAGCGCCACGCCCGCGCCGTCGCGCCAGCCGTTCACCTTAACCTGGCCGTCGCGTGCGGCAATGTCGGCGACCAGCAGCTCGCCAAAGCCTTGGGCTGCCACCTCAGCAAAACCCGGCTCGGTCACGAGCACGGTGCCCAGCGCAATGCGGCGAGCACCATAGCCTGCCAGCTCATCGATGCGTGCGAGCGAGCGAACGCCGCCGCCCACGTCCACGGACAGACCGTCGACGCCGCAGATGGCCTTAATCGCCGCCGAGTTGGCAGCGCATGTATCCTCGTCCTCACCAAAGGCAGCGGACAGGTCGACGACGTGCACCCAGCTTGCGCCCTGCTCGGCAAACGAACGGGCGACGGCCACGGGGTCGTCGGAATATACCTTGCAGCGGGTGCGGTCGCCGCGCTCCAGGCGCACAACCTTGCCGCCGATCAGATCGATTGCGGGAAACAGAATCATCGGCCAACCTCCTCGACGATGCTGACGAAGTTCTTAAGGATACGCTGACCCAGCGCGGAGGATTTCTCGGGATGGAACTGGCAGCCCCACACGTTGCCGTGGCGCACGATGCACGGGAAGCTCCGTGTATAGTGCGTGCGCGCCAACACATCGGCGGCATCGACGTCGTCGGCCACCGCGTAGCTGTGGGTGAAATACATGTTGGCGCCCTCGGCAAAACCGGCAAGCAACGGATCGGCCGCACCGGCGGGTGTCATGTGCACCTGGTCCCAGCCCACGTGCGGGACCTTCAGGCGGCTTGATTCCAGGTGCGTGCACGACCCACGCATGATGCCCAGGCCATCGACCCAGGGACCACCGGCCTGCTCGGAGGCATCGTCGTCCGCGTCCGCACCCTCGTCCGCAGGCACGCCCTCGTTGCCGCGCTCAAAAAATAGCTGAAGGCCCAGGCAGATGCCGAGCAGCGGAGTTCCGGCGGCAACGGCATCGAGCACGGCCACCTCCTCGCCGCTCTGGCGCATAAAGGCGATTGCGTCATAGAACGCGCCCACGCCCGGGATGACCAGGCCGTCGGCGTTGCAGATCTGCTCCGGATCGTCCGATGTGCAGGCGGCGGCACCGGCGCGCGCAAGCCCGCGCACGACGCTCGACAAGTTGCCCTTGTGGTAGTCGACCACCACAATCTTTGGTTCGCCCACGCGACCCCTCCCTTTTCCCATTCAAAACCTGCCAAAAAGGGACAGGTTTATTTTGGTCGGTTAAACGTTCACCCACCACATGAGACAGCATTTCCGCAGATAAAACCTGCCAAAATAAACCTGTCCCTTTTTGGCAGGTTACAGCGAGCCCTTGGTGCTGGGGATGCCCTGCACGCGGGGATCGAGCTCGCAGGCGTGGCGCATCGTGCGGCCCACGGCCTTAAAGGCGGCCTCGATAATGTGATGCGAGTTGCCGCCCGCCAGCTCGCGCACGTGCAGCGTAAGTTTGGCATCGCGCGCAAAGGCATAGAAGAACTCGACAGCCAGCTCGGTATCGAAGCTGCCCACGCGCTCGGTCGGCACGGGCAGCTCGCAGTAGGCCTGGCCGCGACCCGAAATGTCCACGGCGGCCATCACGAGCGTCTCGTCCATGGCGATCGCCGCATCGGCAAAGCGCGTAATACCCGCTTTGTCGCCCAGCGCCCGGAAAAACGCCTCGCCCAGCACAATGCCCGTGTCCTCGACGGTATGGTGCGCATCGACTTCCACATCGCCTACCGCATGCACCGTCAAATCGAACAGGCCATGGCGGCCAAAGGCGTTGAGCATATGGTCGAAAAACGGCACGCCGGTCGAGATATCGCACGTACCGGTTCCATCCAGGTCGAGTTTGACGACAATGTCGGTCTCCCCCGTCTTGCGGGTCACCTCGGCATAACGGCCCATCTAGATCTCCTCCTTCACCAGCACGGCAAACGCAGCCAGTACCTCATCGTTTTCCTGCGGCGTGCCCACGGTAATGCGCAGACAGTCCGCAAGCCCCGGCGCATAGCTAAAGTCGCGCACCAAAATCGAATACTCGTCGCGTAGGCGCTCGCGCACGCGCGTGGCATGCGGCGTACGCACGAGCACAAAGTTCGCCGCGCTCGGCCATGCCTCCACGGGCAGGCCCTCGGTAGCCATCGCGCGCAGGGCGCACAGCTCGCGCTCGCGCTCGGATGCGACCTGTGCCACCACGGGCGTGTACGCATCGCGGGCACGCACGCAGGCAAGCGCCGCCGCCTGGCTCAGCACGTTGACCGAATAGATCTGGCGAATCGCCGCGAACACGTCGATGACCTCGGACGCCGCGATCACGTAGCCCAGACGCGTGCCGGCAGCGCCAAACGCCTTGGACAGCGTATGTAAAATCACCAGGTTGGGATGCTCGGCGATAAGGCCCTGCGCCGTGGTGGCCGCGCCAAACGAATCGTCGGCAAACTCAACGTAGGCCTCGTCGACCATCACCATGCCGGGGCACGCATCGCACAGCGCCGCGATAAAGTCGAGCGGCGCCACGTCGCCCGTGGGGTTATTGGGCGAGGTCACGATTGCCAGGTTGCACTCGGGCGCTGCCGCAAGCACGGCTGTCTGGTCGAGCTCAAAGGTCGCGGGGTCGCGCCACACGTCACGCACCTCGGTCTGGCAGAGCGACGCAAAGAACGCGTACTCGCTAAAGCACGGCGGGCAGTTGAGCAGGGTCCGTCCCACGCCGCCAAACGCCAACAGGTAGTTATAGAGCAGCTCGTCGCCGCCGTTTCCCACGCAGACATTCTCGCGCGCCACGCCATGCCAGGCAGCAAGCTCGTCGCGCAGGTCGTTCGACATGGGATCGGGATAGCGATTGAGCGGTGTGGCAGCCAGGGCAGCGTCGACCGCCTCGCGCACGCCGGTCGGCACGGGATAGGTGTTCTCGTTGGCCGAAAGGTTGATGCGCGTAGGCGTAAAGTTGGGATCGTAGGGCTCAATACCGGCCAGGTAAGGCTGGACGAGCTCCTTCATGTGGGGCGTCAGCTCGGCCATATTAGGCCTCCTTACCAGTCGCGCCAACGCCATCCGCGCCCGCAGCCGCCAGGTCAACGCCCTCGGCAACCGTCGCCACGGCGTCGCCCGGCCAGGCGACCTTGGTCAGGTCGGCCGCGGCGAGTGACTCGGCACTCACGGCATCCTCGCCCTGCTCCAACACGCGGCGGCGCAGTGCGGCCGAAAGCGCGTGTGCCCACAGACCCTCGGCCTCGGCCAGGCGCTGCGTAGCGGGAGCGTCGGAGAGCAGGCCCTCAGGCGTATAGCAAATGACACTCGAGCGCTTGACGAACTCCTCCACCGAAAGCGGGTTGGAGAACATGGCCGTGCCGCCGGTCGGCAGCGTGTGATTGGGGCCGGCAACGTAATCGCCGAGCGGCTCGGAGCTCCAAGCGCCCACAAAGATGGCGCCGGCGTTGCGAATGCCGCCGAGCAGGCCCATCGCGTCCTTGCAGTGCAGCTCAAGGTGCTCGGGCGCCACGGTGTTCACCGCTTCGACGGCGGCAGCCATGTCGGCGGCCACCACGATGGTGCCCTCATTGTCGAGTGAGGCGCGCGTGATCTCGGCGCGTAGCGACTGCGCGACCAGAATATCGATACCCGCCTCGACCTCGTGCGCAAACTGCTCGTCGCAGGTCACCAGATAGCAGGCCGCCAGCGGATCGTGCTCGGCCTGGGCCATCAGGTCGGCCGCGACCACCATGGGCTTGGCCGTGGCGTCGGCCAGCACGCAGACCTCGGAGGGGCCAGCGACCATATCGATACCCACGTCACCCGAGACAATCTGCTTGGCAGCGGCGACAAAGGCGTTACCCGGGCCGGTAATCTTGTCGACACGCGGAATGGTCTCGGTACCGTACGCCAGCGCGGCCACGGCCTGGGCACCGCCCACCATATAGATCTCGTCCACGCCGCCGAGCTTTGCCGCGGCGAGCGTGTAGGGGCTGATCAGGCCGTCCTTTTGCGGCGGGGTCACCATGACCACGCGCTCAACGCCGGCGACCTTGGCGGGAATGGCATTCATGAGCACAGTGGAGGGATACTGCGCACGGCCGCCCGGCACGTAGATGCCAGCCGCGGCAAGCGGGGTCACCTTAACGCCGAGCATCGTGCCGTCCGGGCGCGTGGTAAACCAGCTCTGCTCGACCTCGCGCTGGTGGAACTCACGAATCTGGCGCGCAGCCTTCTCGAGCGCGGCGACAAAGGCCGGATCGAGGCCTTCGAGCGCGGCATCGATCTGCTCTTGCGGCAGACGGAAGCTCTGCAGCTCAACGCCGTCAAAGCGCTGGCAATAGTCGCGCACCGCAGCATCGCCGTTGGCACGCACGTTGGCCACGATATCGCGAGCGGCGTCGACGATGTTTTGCGGCAGCACGCCCTTACGGTTGAGCTGGTTGGTAACGAGGCGCTCGCCGGGAGCAAGCTTGATGGTCTTCATATCGGTATCCCCTATCGGTCGAGGTTTTGTTCGAAAAACGAGAGACCGGGCGGCGGCGCCAGTCGGCCCGCAGCCCGGACGTTGGGGCGCCCGTGCGTGCTCGCGCTATTGTGCCGAGCCCGCAACGGGCTCAAAATGCTTGTCCTTCACGGCTGCCGCCAAGCGATCTGCCAGATTGCGCACGCGCGGATCCAGACGTGCGGCACCCGGATTGACAAAGAAGCGGGCCGTGCAGTCCATAATGCGACCAGTAATAACGAGGTCGTTATCGCGCAGCGTGGCGCCCGTGGCGGTGATGTCCACGATACGGTCGGTCATGCCGACAATGGGGCCCAGCTCGATGTTGCCGTGCAGCGAGACGATGTCGGCGTTCACGCCGCGCTCGGCATACCAGGCACTCGCGATGCGCGGGTACTTGGTTGCCACGCGAAGCGACCCACGGCGGGCATAGTTGCGCTCGGCCTGGCCGGCGCGCCACGCGGGCTCCGCCTCGATAAACGTGCACAGGCCGTAGCCCAGGTCGACCAGCTGCAGCAGGTTGAGGTCTGCCTCGATAAGCGAGTCCCAGCCGCAGATGCCGCAGTCGGCACCGCCGCAGCCCACAAAGGCGGGCGCGTCGCTGGGACGCACGATGACAAACTCGATATCGCCGACCGCACCCTCACCGGCCTGTGTGTCGCGGCCGCGCACGATGAGGTGACGACCGGGGTCACGCAGCTCAGAGACATCCAAGCCCGCGGCCTCGAGCACGTCGAGCGTGTCGGCCTTAAGCGAGCCCTTGGGCACGGCAATGCGCAGCGGACCCTCGGCACCGCGCCCCACGGCGTGATCGCCATCGGAAGCAGCGTCCTCGGCCGAGGTGTGCGCGGCCTCCAGACGCTCGAGCGAAAAGGCGAAGCCCGCCGCCGGCACCTCGATGCCGCCGCCAAATGCACCGGTAAAGATGGAGTCGTAGCGTCCGCCCGAGCCAACCGGATCGGGCAGGCCGCCGGCATAGGCCTTAAAGACCAGGCCCGTGTAGTAATCAAACGAGTTCATGATGGAGAAGTCGAAAGACAGCACCTGGGCATCCTCGGGAGCCAGGCCCTCGACCAGGGCACGCAGCTCGCGCGTAAGCGGCGCGACAATGCCCGCCGCCGCCAGCAGCGCGTCGACGCGGTCGAGCACCTCGGCACCACCGTGCAGGCGCGGCAGCTCGCTAATGGCGACCTTAACGGCCTCGGACTCGGCGCTTTTCGCCACGCGGGCATCGAGGCCCACAAAGTCGTTGGCGTGCACGCAGCGCAGAGCCTCGGCAGCCAGCTCGCGATCCTCGCACGCCGCGAGCAGCTCCTTAAACGGGCGCACGCTACCTGCGATAATGCGCGCATCGGGCAGCGCCAACTTGCGAACGGCCTCGGCCACCAGCGAGACGATCTCGACATCGCCCGCGGTATCGCCCGCGCCGATGAGCTCAAAACCCAGCTGGGTAAATTGACGCGAACCGCCGGCATTGCGTTGGCATTCGCGAACCACCGGCGCCTCATAGCGCAGGCGCAGCGGCAAGTCGGCCGCGCGCATGCGGGTCGAGACCAAACGCACGATCGGCAACGTATTGTCGGGACGAACCACCAACAAGCGGCCGTCATCGTCAAAAAGCTTAAACGGCGTGTCCGCGATACGGCCGCCCTCCTCGAGCGAGCCCTTGTCCTCGAGCAGCGGCGTCTCAACCGGCAGATAATGATGCTCCCTAAAGCAGCCCTTCACCGTCAGCGCGATCTCCTCGCGCGCCTGAGCCTCCTCGGGCAATATGTCCCGGAATCCCCACGGTGTGGCCGTCATCTGGTGAGCCTCCTCATGCTGTGTTGCATACAGAACAAACGACCGGCATAGCTCCGCCGGTCTTTTGGGTACTTTAGCATACTAGAGTGCTTGCGGGGAAAATCCTTGTCCGCAGCTCACACCGTATTCATTTGGAAACATAGGGGCAGACGCTCAGCTAAATCTGACGATTATCTAGGCCAACCAGAAACCATATCCCGTTTTTCGTCTAAAAACTGGGATGCAGTTTCCGCTGAGGACCTTTTCCGAACTGCTTCTGCAGCGGCTGTTTTGGCTCCGGGACCGCGTCAATCGCATATCTTTATGGCGCCTTTATCCTACACATGTTGTATAACTACCAAATGTGGAATATAACAAAGAGCAAAACATAGGCTGAGCGTTATGGAGGATTGAGGTTGAAAGAGAAGCTATTTCGATGGGTCGTGAAGCACCGCAAACCCATCATCGCGTTCTATGCGGTGGCAGCACTGGTATGCCTGTTCCTGCGCCAGTTTGTAGGCGTTAACTACGACATTACGAGCTATCTGCCCGACGAAGCGGCGTCGACCGTCGCTCTGAATACCATGGGTGATGAGTTTGAGGGTGACATTCCCAACTGTCGCGTTATGGTGCCCAATGTCTCGATCGCTCAGGCGCTCAAATACAAGGACAAAATCAAAAAGGTCGACGGCGTCGAGGAGGTCCTATGGCTTGACGACGCGGCAGATATCGATCAGCCGCTTGCCACGCAAGACAAAGACACCGTTGAGACCTATTACAAAAAGAACAACGCCCTGTTTACGGTGACGGTTAATTCCGAAAAGGAGATCGAGGCAACCGACGCTATTCGAGATATCGTGGGCGACGAGGGCGCCATTACGGGCTCGGCCATGTCTAACGCGCTCGCCACCACATCGACCGAGCAGCAGATCAGCATTATCACGGTCGCTGTCATAGCGATTATCTTCGTGATTCTGGTCATCACGACTACCAGCTGGGCCGAACCCATCCTGGTGCTGCTGGGCCTGGGCGTCTCGGTGTTTATCAACTGGGGCACCAACCTCATCTTTGGCGAGATTAGCTTTGTCACCAACTCTGCGGGCTCCATTTTGCAGGTTGCCATCGCGCTGGACTTCTCGGTCTTTTTGCTGCACCGCTTTAACGAGGAGCGTGGCCGCCACGGCAGCGTTGCCGAAGACATGGTGCAGTCGTGCTGTCTGTCCTCGGTCGCCGTGTTTTCGAGCGGTTGCACGGTCTGCATCGGCTTTATCGCGCTTGCCGCCATGCAGTTTAAGATCGGCCCCGACCTTGGTCTTGCCCTTGCAAAGGGTATCGCCATCAGCCTGGTATCGGTCTTTACCTTTGTTCCTTCGATGTTCGTTCAGTTCGATGGCTTTGTGCAAAAATCGCAGCACAGGCCCTTTGTCCCGCCGCTGGGTAAGTTCGCCCGTCTGGTGCTCAAGGTCTGTATCCCCGCTGCCGTCGTGATCCTCGCCGTGGTTTACCCTGCGCGTGTGGCATCGACCTCCAGCGATATCACGTACTACTACGGCACTTCGCACATTTTTGGTTCGGATACGCGGCTTGGTCAGGATATGGACAAGGTCAAGGAGGTCTTTGGCAACTCCGATACCTACGTTGTGCTCGTTCCCCGTGGAGAGGTGAGCGAGGAGCAGGCACTCTCCAATGAGCTCAAGGCGCTCCCCGAGGTCAAGTCCATCCAGAGCTATGTTGACGTTGCGAGTCCCTATATCCCCACGGACATGGCCGAAAAGGACACGCTCGATCTGGTGGAGGGAGAGCACTACAGCCGTTTGGTGCTCACGGTTACCGCGCCCTACGAGGGTCCGAGTACATTTAAGCTGGTCAAGAAGATTCGTTGTATCGCGGACAAACATTATCCGGGTAAGGCAATGCTCGCCGGCGAGGGCGTGAGCACCACCGACCTTAAGGACACCATCACCGTCGATAAGGGCAAGGTCGACCTCATCGCCGTCGTGGCCGTGTTCGCGGTCTTGCTGCTGGCCACCAAGTCGCTGAGCCTGCCGATCATCTTGGTGCTCGTGATTGAGACCTCGATCTGGGTCAACTTTGCTGCACCGCTCTACACCGGTATGCACGAGTTCTTCCTCGCCTACTTAATTGTGAGCTCCATCCAGCTGGGCGTTGCCGTCGACTACGGCATCCTGATTGCTGACCGCTATCGTGAGGACCGCGTGACCATGCATAAGCGCGAAGCGCTACTCGAGACCATGGAAGCTTGCACGATTCCTGTTTTGACCTCTGGATCGGTTCTGCTAATCAGTGGCTTCCTGATCCATGCGATCTCGAGCCACGGCGTGCTCAAGCAGATCGGCTGGTTCCTGGGCGTCGGCGTGAGCATCTCCCTAGTCGCCGTACTCTTTGCGCTGCCGGGTTTCCTGTATGTGCTCGATGGCCTCATCGGCAAGACCACGCTCAAAGCTCATTTTTTGCCCAAGGATGCCCAGGATCCGGTTTCGGATACCACCGAGGCATCGGCTGCGGACGGCTCCGCTCAGTAACGTTTTACAAAGCAGTTGGAAGGAATACCGCAATGCATACCCATACCACTGATACCGCTTCGAAAGAGCTCAAAGCCCAACGCGATCTTGTACGTCGTCCCCATAAGCGCATCGCTGCGCTCGCTCTTGCCGCCGGTCTGACCGTGGCCCTTACCGTTCCCGGTGCCGTTGTGTTCGCCGACGGCGTAGGGTCGACGAGCGCTGCCTCGGCTACGAGTGAACAGATGGCGACGGACTCCGATAACAGCACGCCGGGATATAAGAAAAACCAGGTCGTATACGTCAAAACCGATGCCGACGGCAATCGCACGGGTGTTTACGTGGTCAATAGCTTCGAGGCCAATAAGGGCGTCAAGATCGACGATGCCGGCACCTATAACAAAGTGACCAACCTATCGACGACTCAAAAACTAACGGACGACAGCGGGTCGGTTGCCGTTACGGGCCAGGGAGTGCAGGACTTTGTCTACCAGGGCGATCTGGACAAGAACACTCAGATGCCGTGGAACGTCACCGTGGCATACCAGCTCGATGGCCGCGATATCGACGCCAAGGATTTGGCGGGCAAGAGCGGCAAGCTCACCATGAAGCTCAAGGTCGAAAAGAATGACGACTATACCGGTGGCGATTATGCCGATAACTACCTGGTTCAGATTACCGGTCAGCTTAAGGATGCCGAGGCACACGATATTGAGGCTGAGGGCGCCACGGTTGCTGCCAACGGCTCCAACACGCAGCTTACCTACATGGTGATTCCCGGCAGCACCGGAGACTACACCATTACGACCGATGTTGAGGATTTTGAGTTTGATGGCTGGCAGATTGTCGGCGTGCCGCTGAATCTTGCCATCGATGTGGACTCGAGCAGCATGGATACGAGCCAGCTCGTGGAGCTCTCCAACGGTATTGCTACGGCCAATAGCGGTGCTGGCCAGGTTGCCGACGGTGTCAAGACGCTCGCGGCCTCGCTTGCCACGGCCAATACCGGTGCCGGCACGCTGTCCAGTGGCGCCGCTGCGCTCGCGGCGGGTACGAGTCAGCTCAACGCGCAGGTCCCCACGCTGGTCGAAGGCGTGAGCAACCTTAATGCCGGTGCCGAGGGGGTTAATGCCGGTGCCGTGCAGCTTAAGGGCGGTGCGTCCGATCTTTCGGCGGGCCTTTCCAAGCTGCAGGGGAGCGCACAGCAGATCTCGGGCGGCATAAGTGGAATTGCCGCTGGGTCCGATACGTACGTCGACGCGCTGACGCTGGGCAAGCAGGCTCAGGAGGCAAACCTTGCCAAGGCGCAGGCTGCGGCCAAGGCGGCCCAGGACGCCGTGACCGCTACGTCGGGCAACGCCTACAGCGCGCTGTACGGGCCGCAGGGTCTTACGGCGGCGCTCAGCGGCGAGGGGCAGTACCTTGCCGGTGCACAGCAGGCGCTCGGCGGGGCAAAGCAGGCCGCGAGCGCCATGGGCAACGATGCGGCAAAGGCTAACGCCGAGAGCGCAAAGGCTGGCGCCGAGAGCACCGTTGCATCTATTGCCGCTGCCAAGGCGGCGGTCGCCGATGCTCAGGACGCGCTGGATAACGCGGCCGATCTCGACTCCGCCAAGGCTGCGGCAGCCAAGCTAAGCGAGGCTACGGCACAGCTGGATGCCGCCACCGCAAGTGCCGGCAGTGCTGCTACCAGCGCGGGTGCCGCCGCCACGGCGGCATCGAGCGCCGATGCGACGGGTCTTACCGCGCTTCTCGATTCTGCATCCAATGCCGTTGCGGGCGCGCAGGGTCTTAACACGCAGGTGTCGCAGGGCCTTAAGGGTGCCGAGTCCATGTTTGGCACGCTTACCGATCAGGTTACGACTTTGGCCCAGGCGGCCGGCGCCCAGGGCGGCGCCCAGGGTGCCGTCACCGCGCTCGATAGCGCCATTCAGGGCTACACCACTGTCCAGGATGGCCAACAGCTGAGCCTGGCCGGAGCCATCGCCTATATGAACAGCGCGATCAACCCGGCAAACCCCACGGCCGTGAACCCCGGTCTTGTCGCCGGTGTTGGCTCTGCAGCAACGGGCGCGGGTCAGCTGAGCGATGGCGCCGCGGCTCTTGCCGCGGGCACCGACCAGCTTGCTGCGGGCACACAGCAGCTCAACGGTGCCACGCCCGCGCTTGCCAACGGCGCATCACAGCTCAACAACGGTGCGGCGCAGCTCAAGACAGGTGCTGCTAGCCTTGCTAGCGGCATGAATCTTCTCTCCTCGGGTGCAGGTACGCTTGCCAGCGGCGCATCCGAGCTCGGCAACGGCATGCAGGAGCTTACCGACCGAACGAGCAATCTCGATACTCAGGTCATCGACACCGTTAAGGACAAGATCGAGGAAATGCTCAACCCCGGCTTTACGCCGACGGACTTTGTCAACGGCGAGCAGGGCGGACATATAAATCGCGTGCAGTTTATCTATATGACGGGCGCGATCAGCAAGTAGGCAGCCGCGCCCTTGTGGCGATTGGCATCGATAGCAAGTTATGAGGGGAGGGGCCGTCGGGCATTGTCTCGGCAGCCCCTCTTTGCTGTCAGCGGCCACTTCGCGTCTTTGCAGAAGCTGTACCGCAAGATTTGTGTTTGGAAGGAGACGCGCTTTCTGCAAGGGGCGGAGCGCGGAAAGCATGTCCCGGATTTGATGCTCGGAACGGGATGAGCTTTCCGGATCGGACCCCAAGCGGAAAGCGCGTCCCGTTTCGGGGCTTCAGAATGGGACGCATCCGGAAACCGCATCCCACTCTGAGCCGAAATTCCGGGATGAGATTTCCGCCGAGGACACCCTGCGCCGACGGCAACGCAAAAAGGGCGCCCGCGCGAATGCGGACGCCCTTGTGTAGGGTCGAGATATCAACCAGCCAAGATATCGGCCCTGCGGCCAGCTCTTAGTAGTCGAACTGGTGGTAGTAGCGGCGGTACTTGAGGTTGTGCTTGGTGACCAGCTCGTAATTGCGCGCGAGGCGGTCGGTGGTCAGCACGGACAGGATCCACGGCGACACGATGACGCGGAAGTCGTCGTCCAGGCCCGGGATCGCGTACTCGGCGGTGTCGATGATGACGTAGTCCTCGTCGCCGGTCACGCCGCTGGTGAGGAAGGCGCGGACGCGCTCGTCGAGGGCGCGGCACTCGTCCTCTCCCATGAACAGGAACACCGGGACGCCGGGCTCGAGCAGCTCGAGCGTGCCGTGGAAGAAGTCGTGCGAGGTGATGTGGCGGATGCGCTTCCACTGCATCTCCTCGAGCAGGCACATGGAGTACAGGATGGTCTCGCCCCACAGCGCGCCCGAGCCGATGAACATGGTGTAGTCGGCCAGCGCGTACTTCCTGGCGAGCTCCTCGGCGCGCGGCTCGAAGCGCTTGCGGATGTCGAGCATGTCCTTCCAGACGTCCTTCGTCTGCTCGATGAACAGGTCGAACTTGGGGAAGCAGCCGCGGCGGTTGAGCAGGCGCAGGCCGAAGCAGTCGGCGAGGTAGTAGCCCTTCTCGCAGCCGCCGGCGCCGTGGTCGGAGGCCATCATGACGCAGTTCTCGGCGCCCACGGCCTGTCCGATCTTGCCCTCGGGGTTGGTCATGGCGAAGACGCGCACGCCCATCTCCCTCATCTTGCCGACGGCCTCGAGCACCTCGGGGGTGGTGCCGGACTCGGAGGCGGTCAGCACGACGGATTTGTCGGTCATGCGCTTGTGGCCCATGACGTTCCACTCGGCGGCGTGGATCAGGTAGACCTCGAGGTCGCGGTCGCCGAACTTGTTCATGAGGTACTCGAGCTGCATGAACTCGTCCCAGGTGCCGCCGACGCCCATCAGGAAGACGGCGTCGTAGCCCTCCTCGTGCACGCGGTCGGCCAGGGCGGTCATCTTCTTGCCGGCCTCGTAGACGTTCCTGCCGTCCTCGAGGTAGCCCTCCTGGTCGAAGTGCATGATCTCGATCTTCTCGGTCTCCTTCATGTGTGTCCTCCCATCACATGTGCGCAATTCTATACATCGCGCTTCTTGCTGATACCAATTATAGCCATACGATTGCTTGTTATTTAATACCAATCCAAACTCACGGAGATTTGCGGCGAACGGTCGGTTTCCTCGCCCGAGTGGTATTACAACGCCAATAGTTGTCTATTTCGAGCGCTACTGCCAACGGGTTCCCCACAACTCGCCAGCTATAAAAGCGTTGCGCCAGACCCGCCCAAGCGTTTCCGGCGCAACCGCGCAGTTTAGTTATTCGGCTTCCATCTCCGCTGTCACACGGCGATACATCTCGATAACCTGAGTCGTCGCCTTGGACGGATCCTGATAGTAGCGGCCATCACACGTCTCGGCCGAGACATAGCCCGTATAGCCGTGGCGCATGAGTGCCTCGAGGTCGGCACGCATATCACGCTCGCCGTCGCCCCAGGCAAGATGCGTCGTGCCACCGCCCACATCTACAAAGTGGGTGTGAACGATCTTGTCGCCCAAAACCTCAAAGTAGCCGTCGATCGTGTCGCCGGCAACTTCCATGGCGCCAAAGTCGATACAGGCCTTCAGGTTGGGACGATCGACCGCCTCGAGGATGCGCGCGACATCCTGTGCGGTGTTGACCAACACGGACTCCGACGGCTGCAGGGCCTCGAGCGCGACGCGAATACCGCGCGTATCGGCGTAGTCGCACACCGAGCGCAGCATGGCAACGCTGCGGGCCCAGGCGTCCTCAGCCGGCTCGTCCAGATAGGCCCAACCACTCGTCACCAGAATCTGCGGCACGCCCAACTCAACGGCAACGTCGATCACATTCTTAAAGTACGAGAGGATGCGTTTTTGGCCCGCCTCACCGCGCACCGCGACGTTCCACGGCTTGGGGTTGTTCTGCTCGGGGCACACGCACACGATCTTGATACCGTATTGGGCGGCAAGATCACGAATCTTATCCACCGAATCGTGCTCATGGCAATCCACATACAGGTGCATCGAGCCGGTCCACAGCTCGATATTGCGATAGCCGGCCTCACCTGCAGCCTTAAAAAACGTCTCGATGCTGTAGTAACGATGGTTGATGTTCATGAGCGAAAGCTCGGGTACGACCATAGCCCTCCCCTTTCGTACGGAGTTTTAAAAAACAGGGGGCCGCCGCAGATGCGACAAGCCCCCCAAAGATCGACGCAACCGTTAGACGCGATGGAAGCGCGATTCGAACATATTAGGCAAGCACGCCAAAGTAAGCGCCGATGATGCCCACGACCATGGTGCAGAGGATCAGGACCATCGGGTTGATCTTCTTGGAGAGCAGCCAGTAGTAGAGCCAGAAGGCGGCCATACCGAGCATACCGGGCATGATGCCGTCCAGGATGTCCTGGAGAGTTTGGGCGGAGTCGCCCTGACCAATGGCGATGGGCAACGAAGCCCAGAACATGTCCTTGCTCATGGCGCCGACGACCATAACGCCGACAATGCCGACGCAGGCCATGATCTTTTGCATCAGGCCGGTCTTCTGAGCCTCGTCGAGGAAGCCAATGCCTAGCTCATAACCCTTGATAGCGCCAAAGATACGAATCAGGAACGCCGGGATGTTGTAGACGAGCAGGAAGGCGATGGGGCCAAAGACGTTGCCGGCCTGGCACAGGCTGATGCCCACGGCAGCGGCGACGACGCGCAGGGTGGACAGGAAGAAGGAGTCACCCAGGCCGGAAAGCGGACCCATGAGGGCGGCCTTGATGTCGTTGACGCTCTCGGGCTCAACCTCGCCACGAGCGACCTTTTCTTCCATGGCCATCGCGATGCCGCCCACGAAGGGAGCGAGCTGCGGGGTGATGTTGAAGAATGCGCTGTGACGGTGCAAGGCCTCGGCGTAATCATCGGGACGGCCGGCATAGATCTTCTTGAGCATGTTGGCGACCATCAGGCAGAAGGCAATGTTCATCTGCTTGTAGTAGGTCCAGGAGAATTCCATGCCCAGGGCGCCGGTGTTCACGGCGCTCTTAATGAGGTCGGAGCGAGTAATCTGGTTCTCGGAATTAGAAGTCATCGTCCTCATCCCCTTCCACAGAAAGCTGGGACTGGGCGCCACCAAGGCCCAGCAGGTCGTACTTGTCGATGCCGATGATGATTGCGATCAGGGCGACGCCGAGGACGGGCACGTTGGCATAGGAGCACAGCAGGAAGCCCAGGAAGTAGAACGGCACGAGCTGCTTGGTAAGCACCAGACGGCCGAGCATGGCGAAGCCCATGGCAGGCAGGATGTTGGCTGCGACGCCAAAGCCATCGAGGACGAACGTCGGGATGAAGTCGAGCAGGCCCTGAACGGCGTCGGCACCCAGATAGAAGGAGACCGAGCACAGGATAAAGGCCAGGACGACAATCACGAGACCGATAATCCAGTGCATAGCGTAGATACCCTTGAGGTTACCCTTGCTGGCAAAGACGTCGGCACGGTCGACCAGGAGGGGCATACCGGCGTTGACGACGTTCTTAATGGCCAGGCACAGAGTGGCGATGGGCATCGCGAGCGCGATAGCGGCCTCGGTGCTCTGACCCAGCTGAATAGCGAAGGCGCAGGCGAGCACACCGCCAATACACTCATCGGGCGGCACGTAAGCGCCGATGGAGATTGAACCCATGAAGAGCAGCTCGAGGCTCGCACCGATGGCGAGGCCGGACTGCAGGTCCCCGAGGACTATGCCGACGAGCGGGCACAGAACGATCGGGCGGAACGCATAGAGCGTACCGAGCTGATAATCGAGCTTACCGAAGGCAGCGATAAGTCCGATGAGGATCGCTTGAACAAGCATTGTTCCTCCCTTTGATCCCTCTTGGATCCGCGCGGCGATTCCCGACTTGTCAGCGCGCCCTTTTCCATGCCGACAATCGCCCAGACAGATCCAGCTTGTACCGGTGTGCTGTTAACACCTAAACCGGTGCAAATGATTTGATACCAATTATATAGTCATGCGAAAACTATTTAATACCAATCGCTCAACGGGCGTGTACTCCCGGTGAACGGTAGATGGGGGTAACGGGTAAAGCGTTTATCCGGTACGCCCACGAATAGGGGCGGCGCCGTGCGCGCCGCCCGTAGTTCCCAATTAGAGGGCGCTTAGGGCATCGACCTTGGGGTCGTCGGCCAGAGCGCGAATCTCGACCTCGACACCGCGGCCGACGAGCTCGCGAATGTCCTCTTCCTCGGCAGCAGTCACAAAGATCTGGCGGGAGATCTTACGGGCATCGGGACGCTGCTCGTCCTTGGACTTGGTGTTGCCCAGGTTGATGGAGGTGATCTGCGGGCAGCCGTCGACAAGCTGCTTGGCCTCGGCGATGCTGGCGACGCAGATGATCATCTTGTACTTATCGGTAACACCGGAGTTGATGGCCTCGATGGCGTGCTCCATGTCCTTGATGACGAGCTTGACGTTGGCCGGCTTTCCCATCTTGAGCGTAGTCTTCCAGACGGGATCGTTGGCAACCTTGTCGCCAACGCAGAAGATGCAGTCAGAGCCCAAGCCCTGGACCCAAGAGACGGCCACCTGGCCATGAAGCAGACGATGGTCGACGCGAAGCAGTTGAATCATGATTGACCCCCAAAGGTCTCATGCCGGAAACCCGGCCCCATTAATAGCAGGCGGTGACTAGAACTCTTCCTCGTCATCCGCATCGGTCAGCAGGTCGTTGACAAACTTGACGCGCGTGTCGTCAGCCGCGAGGATCTCGCGGATAACCTGATCGGCGGGAGCCTCCTGGTCCGAAAAGAGCAGCTGGATCAGCAGCGGCAGATTCATGTTGGCAACCAGGTAGGTGTTGGGGCGCGTCTGGACGATCTTGGTGAACTCGTTGTTGACGCTGCCGCCAAACAGGTCGGTGCACACGATTATGTCGTCGGCGGGGTCGAAGGTCGCCAGGAGCTTGGCGGCCTCCTCGGCGACGTCGGTGCGGCCGTCGACAAACATCGACAGGTCGTGGACGTTATCGCGCGCGCCCGAGAGCAGCTCGGTGCTCTCTTTGATGCCGGTCGCAAAATGCGCGTGGCTGGCAAAGATGTATTGCCTCATTGCGGTTTCCCCCAAATGAAATTAGTAGTCGAACTGGTGGTAGTAGCGGCGGTACTTGAGGTTGTGCTTGGTGACCAGCTCGTAATTGCGCGCGAGGCGGTCGGTGGTCAGCACGGACAGGATCCACGGCGACACGATGACGCGGAAGTCGTCGTCCAGGCCCGGGATCGCGTACTCGGCGGTGTCGATGATGACGTAGTCCTCGTCGCCGGTCACGCCGCTGGTGAGGAAGGCGCGGACGCGCTCGTCGAGGGCGCGGCACTCGTCCTCTCCCATGAACAGGAACACCGGGACGCCGGGCTCGAGCAGCTCGAGCGTGCCGTGGAAGAAGTCGTGCGAGGTGATGTGGCGGATGCGCTTCCACTGCATCTCCTCGAGCAGGCACATGGAGTACAGGATGGTCTCGCCCCACAGCGCGCCCGAGCCGATGAACATGGTGTAGTCGGCCAGCGCGTACTTCCTGGCGAGCTCCTCGGCGCGCGGCTCGAAGCGCTTGCGGATGTCGAGCATGTCCTTCCAGACGTCCTTCGTCTGCTCGATGAACAGGTCGAACTTGGGGAAGCAGCCGCGGCGGTTGAGCAGGCGCAGGCCGAAGCAGTCGGCGAGGTAGTAGCCCTTCTCGCAGCCGCCGGCGCCGTGGTCGGAGGCCATCATGACGCAGTTCTCGGCGCCCACGGCCTGTCCGATCTTGCCCTCGGGGTTGGTCATGGCGAAGACGCGCACGCCCATCTCCCTCATCTTGCCGACGGCCTCGAGCACCTCGGGGGTGGTGCCGGACTCGGAGGCGGTCAGCACGACGGATTTGTCGGTCATGCGCTTGTGGCCCATGACGTTCCACTCGGCGGCGTGGATCAGGTAGACCTCGAGGTCGCGGTCGCCGAACTTGTTCATGAGGTACTCGAGCTGCATGAACTCGTCCCAGGTGCCGCCGACGCCCATCAGGAAGACGGCGTCGTAGCCCTCCTCGTGCACGCGGTCGGCCAGGGCGGTCATCTTCTTGCCGGCCTCGTAGACGTTCCTGCCGTCCTCGAGGTAGCCCTCCTGGTCGAAGTGCATGATCTCGATCTTCTCGGTCTCCTTCATTCCCGCTCCTTTCACGAGCAGTTTGAATTGTCGCACGGAATGAACGGGCTTGCCGCCCCGTCGCACCGCTTAACCTTGTGGACATCTTGGCCCCAAGCTCAACAATTCAAAGGTTCTTAATACCAGTGAACGATTACAGGTTAGCCGTTTTTAATACCGATTTTATGATTTCATCCTCCCCTCTCGGTAGACGGTCAGTTTTTGCCGCTCATCGGTCAAGCGACATATATCCGTAAAAACGAGCGCCCCCGCCATGCGCAGGGACGCTCTAGACGCTAATAGTTGTAGGTATATCCGCCGGCGTCGCCGCTGGTAAAAGACTTGGCATGCTCGATTGCCTGCCCACTCGAGTCATAGGTCAGGCCTTCCAGCACGAGCGCCAGATCGCCCGGCTCAAGATTGAGCAAACTCGCATCGCGTGCGCCCAGCGCCTCGATATCGAGTTTCTCTACCGACTGATCTGGCTTGCGTCCCAACATATCGTAGGTCTCGAACAGGCTGAAGACCGAAATGTCCACGTCTTCGATGCCCGGAAACAGCAGGCACGGAATCAGTGTCATCTCGATCGATACGGGCTCACCATCGATGCAGTTGAGGCGGCGCACCGAGTAAAGCAGATCGTCCTCGGCGATGCCAAACAAGTCGGCATAATACGGGCCGGCGTAGCGTTTGGAGCGCGCCAGGATGCGCACCGACGGCGTCGCGCCCGATGCCAAAACCGACTGGCGGAAGCCGCCCTTGCGTTCGTGCTCGTCAAACCACTTGTGTCCCACAAAGGCGCCTTTGCCCTGCACGCGACGAATCTGGCCACTTTTGACCAGCTCGTCCATGGCGCTTCGGATTGTCAGGCGTGTCGTGCCAAACTCCTCGGCCAGCTCGTTTTCGGACGGAATCATCGAGCCCGTCGGGTAGTCGCCGCGCTCGATTCGCTCCGCAATGCAGCGGCGAATTTGTTTGTAAACCGGCAAGTCTTCTACTGCATCAGCCATTCGACACCCACCTTCGTCGCAACGCCGTCTGCCTCGCCGTTATCGGCAAAACGATACTTGGTCGGCAGAATCACGGACTTGCAATACTCGACAAAGCCATCGTTCTCGTCACGCTCGTGCGAAGCCTTGTAAAACACCGGCGTGCCCTCCTGAGCACCCAGCAACTTGGCCTCGTCGGCGTTCAGACGGCTGATGGAAATATGCTCCTTGCCGTGCGCCACATGGACATTCCCCTCTTTGAGCAAAACGTCGTAGAGGCTTTCCTGCTCAAAATCGTGATCGGGAAGCGAGGGGCACAAAGACAGATTGACGTGAGCCGTCTCGATCGATGCCGGGGAACCGTTGACCACACGCACGCGCCGAATGCAGAAGAGCGGCATGCCCAGGTCGATCTGGGTTTTTTGGGCAAGATCGATATCGGCATACACGACCTTGGACCAAACCAGGCGCGCGGTCGACTTTGAGCCAACCCTCTCCACCGCCTGCGTATAGTTCCATGTTTCCTGAAAGATGTTCAGCGGTTTGGGAGGACACACATAGGTGCCCGAACCGCGGCGGCTTTCCAAAGTTCCGCACGAAATAAGGCGCGTGATCGCAGCACGCAACGCCGTGCGCGACACGCCCAGCTCTTCACAGAGCACACGCTCGGCGGGCAGCCGGTCGCCACTCTGCAGGTCATAATGTTTGATATACCAAAGAATGCCCTCAAAGGCGCGATCTTTGGGCGGAATCGCATATGGTTCACTCGACATGGGCAAGACTCCTCAACCGTTTGATGCTGCAGGAATCATTGCTCCGGACGCCTCATGGCGTCGAAGGCTTCTTTGATCTGCTCCGCAACGTTCCGATACGACCGATATAGGCCGGAGTCTCGCTTGACTTCGCCCGCGGTCACCGGAATCTCAAGCTTCGAAATCTCATCCTTGCCGGTTTGCACGGCAACGATGACACCCATACCAAGGCACATATTACGCTTGGCAGCGTTGTTTTTGGTAGCCTGAGCTGGATTAATCAAAATCTGCTGAGCCAGTTCGCGTTTGCTGAGCTCCGGCACATCCTCGGGATTTCCGGTCTCGGCAATCTCGCACTGCAGCACATCCGCATAGTCAAAAATCTTCGGCTCGCCGCCGCGCTGATGCACGGCCCACTTGCGGCGCGTGGCATCCTGGTAGATAGCCGGCAAAAACGTAAACCGCGGTGGGTCCAAAATCGTATCCGTGATGGTAAACACATCGGGATCAAAGGCATCCTGCGGGTTTTTCTTCTTGAACAGCCCCATATCAGCCTCCCGTACTAGCATTAAACAACTCAAGCCGAATATAGCACCAATTTCAAGCCACCGCTTTACCGCATCGGTGCGCGGCGTCTATAGCTCGCCCAGCGGAAGAGTTCACGGACGAGGGCCGGGGTGCCTGCCTTGTTTTGAGAAGTGGGCTCCGCGAACTTCTCAAAACAAGGCAGGCACCCCGGCCCCGCCGGTAAATAGCGGACACTCCGCATACAATCTATGCAAACAAACAAGTACGCTTAGCTACATTCGGTAAGATCGAGCACGCTGCCCTTCACGATAAGCGCCGGCTCCAGAACGACTTCTTCGGCACGCCTGCCGCCCCTACCGGCAAGACGCTTGGACATGCAGCCAAAAGCATGCTCCGCGAGGATACCTGGATCCTGCTCAATCGCGGTCAGCGCCGGCTCAAAGAGAACGTCGGCGGCCGAGTTGTCGTAACTCACCACCGAGATGTCGCCCGGGATGCTCTTCCCCATCTCGTGCAAGCGCTTGAGCAGACCGAGGGCGATGTTATCCGAGCTTGCGAACACAGCGGTAGCATCAGTTGCGAGCACCGCCTCCGAGGCCTCGTAGGCACTCGGAATGTAGTACTCGCTCTCAAACTCCAAACGTGCGTCGATAGGCAGGCCAACCTCGCGCAGCGCGCGCTCATAGCCGGCAAGTCGCTTACGCCCCGTATTGGAACGGCGCGCGTTAACCAAGCAGGCAATGCGACGGTGACCCTGCTCGATCAGATAGCGAGTGGCCATGTAGCCACCCATCTCGTGGTCGAACATCACCTTGTCGCACTCGAGCCCCTCAATGGCACGGTCGACCATCACGGCAGGGATAGGCAGATGGCTGACTTCTTCGCGCAGGGCGCGGTCGTCGGAGAACTCGTCGCCCACAACCAGGAAGACACCATCAACGCCGCGCGTTACCAGCTGGCGCAGCAGCTCCAGATCGTCGTCGGCACTTCCACCCGAGCTGGTAATGAAGAGCGCATAGCCGTCCTCGCGGCAGCGCTTTTCCAGGCTACCGGCGAGCGAGGCAAAAAAGCGGCTCTCGATGTTAGGGACGATAAGGCCCAGCGTGCGCGACTCGCGCATGACCAGACTACGCGCAATCTGATTAGGAACATAGTGGTTGCGCGCCGCAACCTCCTTGATGAGCTTGCGGTTTTCTTCCGAGATGCGACAGGGCCGATTATTGAGAACAAGCGAGACCGACGAGGGGGAAAGCCCCACCTCCTGGGCAATCTGCTTGAGGGTGACTTTGTTGGCCATCTCGCTCCTTCCAGGTTTACGCGCAATCTCTTGAAAGTATAGCGACCGCCCCTCTACCTCGGTGATAAACACTTTACCAATCCGGTAGACGGCTGTTTTATCGCCGCCAGCGCACCAAATCCGTCCGGGTGGGGTATATTGCAATCGATTGATGACAACGACCACCAAAAGGCGGATATTCGTATGCACGAGAACGACTTTTTTAACGAGGACCTGCTGTGCGCGCTTGCTGGCGTTGCCGGCGAGGACAACGTGCTGATGAGCGAGCCCATGCGCGAGCACACCACGTTTAAGATCGGCGGCCCGGCCGACGTCTTTGTCACGCCCGATACCGAGCAGGGCCTCGTCGCCACGCTCGACACCTGTTATCGCTGCGACCTGCCGCTCACCATCGTGGGCAACGGCTCCGACCTGCTCGTCGGCGACAAGGGTATCCGCGGCGTCGTCGTGGCGTTGGGCGAAGGCCTCTCCGACATTACGGTCGACGGTACGCACGTCACGGCGGCGGCCGGCGCCTTGCTTTCCGATGTCGCCGCGGCGGCAGCCGAGGCCGGTCTCACCGGCATGGAGCCCATCTCGGGCATCCCCGGATCGGTCGGCGGCGCCTGCTACATGAACGCCGGCGCCTACGGTGCCTGCATGGCAGACGTGCTGGAGTCTGTGCGCGTCTACAAGCCCGCCCGCATGCTCGACGACGGCACCCGCGGCAGCGGCAACATCATCGAGTTCGATGTCGATGAGCTCAACCTGGGCTATCGCAAGAGCCGCATCGCCGACGACGGCTTTATCGTGCTTTCGGCCACTTTCAATCTCGCCCCGGGCAACGCCGCGATGATCAAGGCCGACATGGACGACTACCGTCAGCGTCGCGAGGACAAGCAACCGCTCGACATGCCGAGTGCCGGCTCCACCTTCAAGCGCCCCGAGGGTTACTTTGCCGGCAAGCTCATCATGGATGCCGGCCTGCGAGGACACGCCGTTGGCGGCGCGCAGGTAAGCGAAAAGCACTGCGGCTTCATCGTCAACGCCGACCACGCCACCGCCGCCGACGTCGACGAACTCATCCGCCACATCCAGGCAACCGTCAAAGACCAATTCAACGTAGACCTAGAACCCGAAGTCCACCGAGTAGGCGAATTCCTCTAAAAAAAGAAGGCCCCGAAAGGGGCCTTCACCATATTTATTCAGATAACCCAGTCCGGTGTGTCGCGCTCAGGACCCGAGAGGGCCGCGTGCCCGCCCGCAATATATTTGATTGATCGCGAGTTCCGCACGCAAAGAAGGCCACTTAATGTGGCCTTCGTCTTGCGCAGGACTGCCCGAGCAGGCAATCAAATATATTGCGGGCGGGCACGCGGCCTAGTCGGCTTTACGACAGCGCAATACCGCCAAGCCAGCCCCAACGCACGCCAGAGCCAGTACCATAAAAGCTAATGAACGAATCGAGCGACTTCGATGTAATGGCACCCTCGTTGCTCATAACGATGCCGCCGCCAACGTAGATACCCACATGACCGTAGATAAGGCCCGGAGCACCCGTGCCGCTGTGCGAGGAATCGGCCACGATCATGCCCACCTGCAGCGCCGAGCGGTCGGAGCTATAGCACCAGGCGTTAAACATGTCGCACGCATTGCCTCCAAAGTAGCCAACGCCGGCGTTACGGAAGACATTGGTGACCCACGCCGCGCACCAGTTCTGACCCGGCGAAGGCGTGGAGTAGCACGCGTTGACGACAGCCTGCTGCTTGCCCGAGCCGGCATTCTGCTGCGGAGTTCCGGGCGCGTACGATCCACCACCCGAGCTCGAACCACCCGAGTAGGAATTGTTCTTGTTCGCGGCAGCCGCGGCAGCGGCAGCCTTCCTAGCGGCCTCCTCAGCCTGGGCGGCAGCGAGGATCTCGGAATCGCGCTGAGCCATGAGCTCCTTGACATCGTCAGAGAGGCCGTTCAGAACCGTCTGGACCTCCTGCTGCTTGGCCTGCATGTCCTGCATCTGAGCAGTCTGCTGGTCCTTGAGCTTCTCTAAGTCGGCTTTCTGCGACTCAAGCTCGGTCTTTTGCGCATCGAGCTCTTCCTGGATGGTCTGAATGTCCTCGATGGCGTCGCGGTCGCTCTTGTTGATCTTCTCAACGTAATGCGCGTTGGCGACGAGTTCCTCAAACGAGCCAGAGGCCAGCAGCAGCGACAGGATGTTCGTGCCGCCGGACTTGTAGCTGGCGGCCACGCGATCGGAAAGGTCGTTGCGCTTCTTCTTGAGCTCGGCCTTCTTTTCATCGATCTGGGCCTGCGTGTCGTCAATCTTGCCCTGGACATTCTCGATGTCGTTGAGGGTCTGGGCATTCTTGTTGGCCAGCGCCGCATACTCATTTGCGATGCTGTCGAGCTGGGCCTGGACCTCGTCGAGCTGGGCCTGGGCGGCATTCAGTTTATCGGTGGTTTCTTTGGAAGCCTCCGCCGCATGGGCGCGAGCGGGCAGGCCAAAAAGAACTGCCGCAGAAGCGGCGCCGAACAGGGCCTTGAGGGCAGTGCGGCGCGAGAGCTCCTGGGAAAGGATGGAATCGCTGTTTGGTGACATATGTACTCCGTTACATGCTTATTTATATGTCGCTCAACTCATACATATTAGCGTACATATGGCGCGTCCCAACGATTTCCACGAACGGCAGGAAACTGCAAGGTCGGCGGCTCGTAAGCAAATGCCAAAGATCAGGTTATGCGTACGCAAGCTCTTTTATGAGTACGTTAGCACAATCCTCTGCTTTTCCTACAGCGCACGATTTGGGCGTCCCTGCCTGCGCTATACTCCCCTGAAGAAGTGTTCCTGATTCGATAGGAGACTACATGTCCAAAGCACTCGACCCCAAAGACACCTGCGTCCTCGTTACCGGTGGCGCCGGCTTTATCGGCTCGCACACCGTCGTTCAGCTGCTCGAGGGTGGCTACCAGGTCGTCATCGTCGATGATCTCTCCAACTCCAGCGCCGTCGCCGTCGACCGCGTCAAGACCATCGTGGGCGACGAGGCCGCCAAGAACCTCACCTTCTACGAGGCCAACGTGCTCGACCGCGATGCAATGAACAAGATCTTCGATACCCATCAGATCGACCGCGTCATCCACTTCGCCGGTTTTAAGGCCGTCGGCGAGTCGGTGAGCAAGCCCGTCGAGTACTACCACAACAACATCGAGAACACCCTGGTGCTCATCGACGTCATGCGCAGCCATGGCTGCAAGTCCATCATCTTCTCGAGCTCCTCGACCGTCTACGGCGACCCGGACAACCCGCCCGTCACCGAGGAGGATCCTAAGAAGCCCGCGACCAACCCCTATGGTTGGACCAAGTGGATGATCGAGCAGATCCTTATGGACGTCCACACCGCCGACCCCGAGTGGGACGTCGTGCTGCTCCGTTATTTCAATCCCATCGGCGCCCATCCGTCGGGCCTGATCGGCGAGGATCCCAAGGGCATCCCCAACAACCTGGTGCCCTATGTCGCCCAGGTTGCCGTGGGCAAGCTCGAGGCCGTTCAGGTCTTTGGCAACGATTACCCCACCCCCGACGGCACCGGCGTGCGCGACTACATCCACGTGTGCGATCTGGCCTCTGGTCACGTTGCCGCCCTTAACTGGATGAACGGCAAGACCGGCGTCGAGATCTTTAACCTGGGCACCGGCACCGGCACCTCGGTACTCGAGGTCGTCGCCGCCTTCTCCAAGGCTTGTGGCAAGGAGCTGCCCTACGTGATCCGCGAGCGCCGCGCCGGCGACATCGCTGCCAACTGGTGCGATGCCTCCAAGGCCGAGCGTATGATGGGCTGGAAGGCCCAGTACGACATCGCGGACATGTGCCGCGATAGCTGGAACTGGCAGAGCCACAACCCCAATGGCTTCGCCGACGCCGAGTAGCAAAAACCTACATACCGCTCTTGCCCCGATCTCACGTTGTGAGGTCGGGGCTTTTTCATGGCATGTAACCATTCGCCGAAAATCGACCAACTTTTTTATCTTGCCTGTACATGTTTAAACAACATGTTTTACAATAGGCGTATCGAATCAGAACATCGGAGGCGGACTGCACACCCATCGGCAGGCCGACCCCACAACAAGAAGGTTGGTGAGCGCATTCATGGAGCGTGCAAGCGGCGTCCTCATGCCCGTCTCATCTCTGCCCGGACCATACGGAATCGGCGGCTTTGGTTGGAATGCCTACGACTTCGTCGATTTTCTCGCCTCGTGCAAACAACATTACTGGCAGATTCTGCCCCTTACGACGACCAGCTATGGCGATTCGCCCTATCAGTCGTTCTCGGCCCGCGCAGGCAACCCCAACTTTATCGACTTTGCCGAGCTTATCGAGGCAGGGTATCTGGAGCAGCGCGATATCGATGGCGTGTATCTGGGATCCGACCCCAGCAATGTCGACTACGGTGCCATCTTTGGTGGCCGCCGTCAGATTCTCGACCGCGCCGCCGAGCGCTTTGCCGCCGACAAGCCGGCCGATTTCGATGACTTTATCCAGGCCAACGAGGACTGGCTCATCCCCTACTGTGAGTTCATGACCGTCAAAGAGGAGTGCGGTCTCAAGGCGTTTTGGGAGTGGCCCGCGGAGCTCCGCACCCGCGGCGAGGCTTCCGCCAAGGTCTGCGCCGACCATCCGGCGCGTATGCTCTACCACCAGATGACGCAGTACTTCTTCGATCGCCAGTGGAGCCGCCTCAAGGCCTATGCCAACGAGCGCGACATTCTCATCATCGGCGACCTGCCCATCTATGTCTCGCGTGACTCCGTCGAGATGTGGGCGACGCCTGAGCTCTTTAAGATCGACGCCGCCGGCAATCCCGTGAGCGTCGCCGGCACGCCGCCCGACCAGTTCTCGGCCACCGGCCAGTACTGGGGCAACCCCATCTACGACTGGGACGCCATGGAGTCCGACGGCTTCTCCTGGTGGGAGGGCCGCATTCGCGCCGCCCTCGACATGTACGACGTCATCCGCCTGGATCACTTCCGCGGCTTCGAGGCCTATTGGGAGGTGCCGTTCTCCTCGCCCGATTCGTCCTACGGTTCGTGGACGCAGGGTCCCGGCCTCAAGTTCTTCAAGACGCTCGAGGAAAAGCTCGGCACGCTGCCCATCATCGCCGAGGACCTGGGCTTCCTCACCCCCGGCGTCATCGACATGCGCGACAACTCGGGCTTCCCCGGCATGAAGATCCTGCAGTTTGCCTTTGAGGGCACCAACTCGTACTACCTGCCGCATAACTACATCGCCAACACCGTCGCCTATGTGGGCACCCACGACAACGAGACGGCGCGCGGTTGGTTTGAGAGAACGGCCACCCCGCGTCAGCGCGAGCAGGCAGCCCTGTACACCCATCAGCAAGCCGGCGAACCCATGGCAGATGCACTCAATCGCACCATCGCCGCCAGCGTGAGCGACACGTGCATCTACACCATGCAGGACCTGCTCAACTTGGGCAACGAGGCGCGCATCAACACCCCTGCCACGCTGGGCGGCAACTGGACCTGGCGCATGCTCGACGGCGCCATCACCCGCGAGCTCGAGCACAAACTCACCGACTGGACCGAGACCTACTTCCGCATCCCGTCGGAAGCCGAAATCGAGCTTCCTCAATAGGAGCCACCGCGCCCGACCCCTCCCCACCGTGCGGACGCGCTTGCTTTTCCCGCGCGAGGCCACCCCAATCCCCTCGCGCGGGCTTCTTATGAATTGCAGACATGAAACAACCCATCACAGGAGAAAACATGCCCCGAATTAACCTCATGGAACTCGCCGAGCAGTCTTTTGGCACCTCGCTCGAGCAGCTCGACGACCGTCGCATTTACAAGCTGCTGGTCAAACTCGTGCAGGAGCGCTCCGCCGCCCGCCCGCTCAACAACGGCAAGAAAAAGCTCTATTACATTTCCGCCGAATTTTTGATCGGCAAGCTGCTCATCAACAATATGATCGACCTCGGCATCTACGACGAGGTTAAGGACCAGCTCACCGCCGCAGGCCACGACCTCAACAAGATCGAGGAGTTCGAGGTCGAGCCGTCACTCGGCAACGGCGGCCTGGGCCGCTTGGCCGCATGCTTCCTGGATTCCATCGCCACGCTGGGCTTGACCGGCGATGGCGTGGGCCTCAACTATCACTACGGTCTGTTCCGTCAGCGCTTTGTCGACAACCAGCAGAAGGCCGTCCCCGACGAGTGGCTCGGTGAGCAGGACATCCTAGTCGACGATGACCGCTCCTACACCGTCGAGTTCGGCGATTTTGCCGTTACTTCCAAGCTCGTCAACATCGATGTGCCCGGTTACGGCCAGCCCACCAAGAACCGCCTGCGCCTGTTCGACCTGGCGAGCGTCGACGACGGCCTGGTCCCCGGCAGCTCCATCGACTTCGACAAGACCGAGATCGCCAAGAACCTCACCTTGTTCCTCTACCCCGACGATTCCGACGAGCAGGGCCGCCTACTTCGCATCTATCAGGAGTACTTCATGGTGAGCAACGCCGCCCAGCTCCTGATCGACGAGGCCGTCGAGCGCGGCAGCAACCTGCACGATCTGGCCGACTACGCCGTGGTCCAAATTAACGACACGCACCCCACCATGGTCATCCCCGAGCTCATTCGCTTGCTCACCACCGAACATGGCATCGAGTTTGACGAGGCCGTGACCATCGTACGCTCCATGGTCGCCTACACTAACCACACGATTCTTGCCGAGGCGCTCGAGAAGTGGCCGCTCGCCAGCCTGCAGAAGGTCTCCCCTGCCATCGCCGACATTATCGTCAAGCTCGATGAGATCGCGAAGGCCGAGCACGATGACCCGCGCGTCGCCATCATCGACGAATACGACACCGTCCACATGGCCCACATGGACATTCACTTTGGCTTCTCCATCAACGGCGTAGCCGCCCTCCACACCAAGATCCTCGAGGACACCGAGCTTCATCCGTTCTACGAGATCTATCCCAAGAAGTTCTCCAACAAGACCAACGGCATCACCTTCCGCCGCTGGATCCATGGGGCCAACCCCGCGCTCGCCAACCTGCTCGACGATGTGATCGGCACCGACTGGCGCAGCACCGGCGATCTGAGCAAACTCGCCAAGTTCGCCGACGACAAGGACGTTCTTGAGCGTCTGGCCGCCACCAAGGTCGAAGCCAAGGCCATCATGCGCCAGTTCATGGCGCTCGAGCAGGGCGTGACCATTCCCTCCAACGCCATCATCGACGTCCAGGTCAAGCGCATCCACGAGTACAAGCGTCAGCAGATGCTCGCGCTCTACATCATCTGGAAGTACCTCGATATCAAGAACGGCAACAGACCTAAGCACCCCGTCACCATCATCTTTGGCGGCAAAGCGGCGCCTGCCTACACTATCGCGCAGGACATCATCCATCTGATCTTGACGCTGTCGCAGTGGATTGCAAACGACCCCGACGTGGCTCCCTACCTGCAGGTTGTCATGATCGAGAACTACAACGTCACCGCCGCCGAGCGCGTGATCCCCGCCGCTGATATCTCCGAGCAGATCAGCCTGGCCTCCAAGGAAGCGAGCGGCACCTCCAACATGAAGTTCATGCTCAACGGCGCCCTAACCCTGTGCACGCTCGACGGTGCCAACGTGGAGATTGCCGAGCTCGTGGGCGACGAGAACATCTATACCTTTGGTGCCTCGTCCAAACAGGTCGAGCAGCTCTATGCCGACGGCACCTACAACGCCGGTGTGCTCTACCGCAAGCCCGGCATCAAACTGCTGGTGGACTTCATCACCAACCCCGCCTTTATGGCGACCGGCAACGCGGAGCGCCTGCAGCGCCTGCACGACGACATCAAGGGCAAGGACTGGTTTATGGCCCTGCTCGACATCGAGGAGTACATCCAGACCAAGGAGCACGTGTTGGCCGACTACGAGGACCAGGACGCCTGGATGCGCAAGACGCTCATCAATATCGCCAACGCCGGCACCTTCTCGTCCGACCGCACCATCTCCCAGTACAACGACGAGATCTGGCACCTGAACTAATTTCGCTTCCCTTACCCATCCTCTTGAAAGCGGAGTCGCGGCAACGCGGCTCCGCTTTTTGTGCCCGCACGTTACCCTGCGAACCGACTCGACCAAACAATCTCGATCCATAACAACTACTCGGTAAAAACGGTCCCAGCTGTTACAGATTGAGACATACCGGCCCCTCCCCTTGGGTTTATCTCGATCTGTAACATCTAGCAGCTGAAATTCACCTTTGGTGTTACAGATTTAGATGAAATGGTTAGCTCAGCGGAACCGTCTCAATCTGTAACATCTAACGTCCGAAATCGGCCCTACCCGTTACAGATCGAGACAAACGACCGGTCAGACAATCCCAACACAAAGAAAGGCTCCCCTCTCGCCCAGCGGACGGGAGGGGAGCCTTATATGTGACCGCGGCAAAAGGATGGCAATACCGCAGTCGCCCAAAGGGAGGGCCTGGATGCACCGGGCCTAGATAAGGTTCTTGCCAGAGACCTTATCGAAGAGGTGGGTCGCGTTCTTCTCGAACTTGAACCAGATGGTGTCGCCAGCCTTGAGCGCGCCCTTGGCCTCGAGGTCGACGACGGGGATAATCAGGACAAACTGGCCGTCGGGAGCGGTCACGTGGACATGCTCGGTCGAGCCCATGAGCTCGGTCACCTCGACGGTACCCTGGAGCGCGCCCTCCTCGCCCTTGTCGGCAAGCAGGATCTGCTCGGGACGCACGCCGGCCGTAATCTCCTTCACGTCGCCGCCGTCCCAGTTGAGGGCAAGCTGAGCGCAAGTCTCGGGGGCGAGCGCCACGTTCATATCCTCGGTCTTGACGGTAAAGCCGTTGCCCGAGCGCACCAGCTGGGCATCGAAGAAGTTCATCTGCGGCACGCCGATGAAGCCGGCGACGAAGATGTTCGCGGGATGGTTGAAGACCTCCTGCGGCGTGGCGATCTGCTGGACGACGCCGTCCTTCATGACCACGATACGGTCACCGAGGGTCATAGCCTCGGTCTGGTCGTGAGTAACGTAGATGAACGTACCCTTGATCTCGTGGCGCAGCTTAATGAGCTCGGCACGCATCTGGTTACGAAGCTTGGCGTCCAGGTTGGACAGCGGCTCGTCCATCAGGAAGACCTTGGGGTCACGCACGATGGCGCGGCCGATAGCGACACGCTGGCGCTGGCCGCCGGAGAGCGCCTTGGGCTTACGGTCGAGGTACTCGGTAATGCCCAGAATCTCGGCAGCAGAGCGAACCTTGCGGTCGATCTCGTCCTTGGGAACCTTCTTGAGCTCGAGCGTAAATGCCATGTTCTCGTACACCGTCATATTGGGGTACAGAGCGTAGCTCTGGAACACCATGGCGATGTCGCGGTCCTTGGGCGCCACGTCGTTGACACGCTTGCCGTCGATGAGCACATCGCCCGAGGTAATGTCCTCCAGGCCGGCGACCATGCGCATCGTCGTGGACTTACCGCAGCCAGAGGGGCCAACGAGGACGACGAACTCCTGGTCGTGAACGGTGAGGTTGAAGTCCTCTACAGCGAGCACACCGTCCTCGGTAACCTTGAGGTTGTGCTTCTTCTCCTCGGTCTTCTTCTTTTTGCCAAAGAAGCCCTTCTTTTTGGACTCGGTGTTGGGATACACCTTCTGAACATGTTTGAGAACGATCTCGGCCATGTCTTTACCTTTCGATATGCGGCGCCGCGCTGAGGGGCGCCGCAGAAACTTGCAAAACAGTTACGGCATCAGCCCTTGACGGCACCTGCCACCACGCCGTCGATGATGTACTTCTGGCAGAGGATGTACATGATAACGATGGGGATAACGACCATCATGATGCAGGCCATCATGGGGCCGAGCTCGACGTGGCCGTAGCCGCCGCGGAAGTACTGGATCAAGATAGGAATGGTCTTGTACTTGGTGGAGTCGAGCGTAAGGTAGGGCAGCAGATAGTCGTTCCAGACCCACATGGTCTCGAGGATGCCGACCGAAAGATAGGTGGGCTTCATGATGGGAAGGACGATCTTAAAGAACACCTGGACCGGGTTGCAGCCATCAATCATGGCCGCCTCCTCGATCTCGAGCGGGATGTTCTTTACAAAACCGGCGAACATAAAGACCGCCAGGCCCGCGCCAAAGCCGAGGTAGATAAAGCAGATGTTGAACGGCGTGTTGAAGCCGATGCGGTCCGCCAAATTGGACAGCGTGAACATGAGCATCTGGAACGGCACGACCATCGAGAACACGAACAGGTAATAGAAGAAGTTCGAGATCTTGTTGTTGACACGAACCACGTACCAAGCGCACATGGAGCAGCACACCAAGATCAGCACGACCGACGTGACCGTGATGATGAGCGAGTACATAAATGCCGAGGCAAAGCCCTGCTCGTTAAGGGCGTGCATGTAGTTTGCGAGGCCGTTGAACGTCTCGGGCGTGAGTAGATCGAATGCCGTTGTGGTGCTGATTGCGGTCGCTTTCTTAAAAGAATTAAGCGCAATCATGAACACGGGGTAGATCCACGCGAGCGACAGGATCGTAAAGAAAATCGAGAGCGCGCGGTTGATAACCTTATCGCGTTTCATTACTGCTGCACCTCCTTGGACCTCGTGGCCTTAAGCTGGATCATGGAGATGGCCACGACCAGGATGCAGAAGATAACCGCCTTGGCCTGACCAATGCCCTGCCATGCGATACCGGCACGCGAATAGAACGTGTTGTAGATGTTCAGGGCGAGCATCTCGGTGGAGTGCGCGGGGGCGCCGCCGGTAAGGGCGAGGTTCTGGTCGAACAGCTTAAAGCCGTTGGTGATGGACAGGAACAGGCAGATGGTGATGGTCGGCATCAGGTTAGGGATCTTAACCTTCCAAAACGTCTGCCATGCCGTAGCGCCGTCGACCTTGGCGGCCTCGATGTAGTCGGACGGAATGGACTGCAGACCAGCGATGTAGATGATCATCATGTAGCCGACCTGCTGCCACAGGGTCAGGATGATAAGGCCCCAGAAGCCAGCAGCAGAGTTAAGAGCAATGAGCTGGGCGCCCACGTTGGAGAGCAGGCAGTTGATCAGAATCTGCCAAATGTAGCCCAGCACGATGCCGCCGATCAGGTTAGGCATAAAGAAGATCGTACGGAAGATGTTGGTGCCTTTGAGCGCCTTGCGGGTGAGCGCCTGCGCAATGGCCAGAGCGATTACGTTGATGAGCACCGTCGACAGGAAGGCAAACGCCACGGTAAAGAAGAACGACGTGGAGAACTGCGGATCGGACAGCGCGCGCACGTAGTTCTCGATACCGACAAAGTGCGCGTTACTAATGATAATAAACTGGCAGAACGAGAGATAGAAGCCCTGGATAAAAGGGATCACGAACCCGATCATAAACGCCAGGCACGTGGGCAGCATAAAGAGCGGCCACCAGCGCTTGAGTGCTTTGCCCATAAAAGGGTCCTTTCAATATGCAGGGGGCGGGCAAACCAACGTCTGCCCGCCCCCTGTCGCTAATCAGATAGCTTGGGCAGCAACTGCTTACTCGGAAGCGGCCTTCTCGGTCTTCCAGCCATCGACGAAGGCGTTCTTGACGCCGTCCCACTTGCTGTTATCGGCAGCGTAGGCAATCAGAGCCTGCTTGAGGTTCTTCTTCCACTCCTCGGAGGGAATGTAGACGAAGTCCCAAGCGACGGTCTTCTTGCCGTCCTTGGCCATGGCAACGGCCTGCTGCGAGAAGACGTTGGTGGTCTCCTTGGCGCTCTTGAACGGAGCGGTCAGGCCCATCTTGTCGGCGATGATGCTGGTCGGGGTGTCAGCGGTGACGCACCAATACATGAAGTCCTCGGTGGCCTTCTGGGCATCCTCGGAAGCCTGGGAACTGACGCACCAGTAGTTCTCGCCGCCGGAGCACAGGCCCTGGTTCTCCTCGCCGTCAACACCGATGTAGATCGGCATCATGCCAATCTGATCGTCGGTCATGCCGGCCTTGACGAGGTCAGAGTAGGCCCAAGAGCCGTTCTGGTAGAAGACGGCCTTGCCGGTTGCGAACTCGTTGGTGGCGTCGTCGCCGGTCTTGGAAGCAAGCTGCGAAGGATCGCAGGTGGAGTCGGTGATGTACAGGTCGAAGATCTGCTTGTAGTTGTCGAGGAACTCACCCTTGATCTCGTCGTCCTCCTGGTTGTGCTCCTTCTCAAACTCGTAGTAGAGCGGCATGTTGGCAAGGTGGGTGGTGTAGCGCCAGCTGGAGGAGTCGTCCATGCCGGCGGAAGTGAAGGCACCCTCGACACCAAGCTCGTCCTTGCGGGCCTGGATGTCGTCGGCACAAGCCTTCAGCTTGTCGAAGGAGTTGATGTCCTCGGCCTTGTAGCCAGCCTTCTCGAGCAGCTGCTTGTTGTAGATGATGCCGAAGCTCTCCTGAACCCAGTCGATGCACACATCCTTGCCGTCGGACTGCAGAGCCAGGGAGTCGTCAATGAGCTCACCGCGGAGCTTGGTATCGGACAGGTCGGCGCAGTAATCCTTCCAGTTCTTAAGACCGGTGGGGCCGTTGACCTGGAACAGGGTCGGAGCGGAGCTCTTGGACATCTCGGACTTGAGCTTCTCCTCGTAGGTGTTGGAGGCAGCGGTCACGATCTTGACCTCGACGCCCTTCTCCTTCTTATAGGCCTTGGCGATCTCCTTCCACTCCTTGTCGACCTCGGGCTTGAATTGGAGGAAGTAGACCTCGGCAGCGTCACCAGAAGCAGAGGAGCCGGAGCCGGCAGAACCACCGCAACCCACGAGGCCCAGACCAAGAACTGCAGCCGCGGAACCAGCAAAGCCCAGGAACTGCCTTCTGCTCATTTCGTTCTTCATTACAATCCACCCTTTCACACCGTGGCGGCACCCTTTGCCGCCGCCTTCGGAGATTGGCTCGGGGACTTTGCCCCTTTTGCTGATTTGAACGATACGCTATTTGGCTAGTTGTTTGAACAAGTATTACTAGAGCGGTAGAAAAACTTCGGTGAACGGTAATTTCAACTTGATACTTGACAAGTTTTGTATAAACAATTATTTGTTATCGAATGCAGAGAAAACGCCCGGTCAAGCCGATGTACCGTCGGTTTGACCGGGCGTTTTCTCTTTGAGGCCATGAGTCTCGTCAGGCTGCGAGCTAGCCGGCTATCGCTTGGAATTGACACGGTAATGGAAGATCTCGGGGTGTGTGCGAGTGTGCGTCACCTCAAACAAGATACCGTCCGAGGTGTACGACTGACTCTCCATGACGGCAACGCAGTTGTATTTGCCGAGGTCAAGATAGCTGCAGTCCTCATCGTTGGCGAGCTCGACACTCACCGTACGACGGCTCGCCATCACTTTGACACCGCGCTTGTGCTCCAGATAGCCGTAAATAGAATCTGCCGCGATCTCGGGAGTCAGGCCCTTGGCGATCGACGCCAAAAAATAGCCATGGTCCACTTGGCGCGCGTTGCCGTTGAGGCTTCGGACACGCACTACGCGAATCAACTCCTCGCCCACCTTAAAGCCCAGGTGACGAGAGAGTTGCTCGGTGCAAACCAGATGTTCGAAAGACTTAACGTCCGTAGATGCAACGGCATTGTTGCGCTTTGCAAACTCGCCAAACGACTCAACCTCTTCGAGTGCGCCCAACATGTCGGTTTCGCCCTTAAGCCAAATAACGCGCACGCCCTTGCCGTGTATGGGCTGCACAAACATCCCGTCGGCCAGCATACCCAAGGCGCGACGGACGGTATTGCGAGTGCATCCGAACTCCGCGGTCAGCTCGGCTTCGGTTGGCAGCATCTCCTGAAACGCATAGGTCCCATTAATGATGCGCGAGCGTATTTCTCGGTAGATTCCTTCGTATATCGCTTTTGGCATTGTTTCACCTCTACATTATTCATTTCCGGCTAGGCACGATAGCATTTCTTAAAGTTGTTTAAACCGAATATCGGTAAAGCGACAGGATTTAACCGTTGACGGTTTCTGTCATGCCCAAATCGGTTTCGCTCAAAACTGCCGGTACGACAATCGTCTGGTCCTCTACAATGAATCCATTGTTTAAACGTTTCCCCACGCGCAACGCGCCTCGATATTCGGAAGGCAGAACATGCTGCAAAAAATCCAACGCTTTGGCGGGGCAATGTTCGCGCCCGCCATGCTGTTTTCTATATCAGGCCTCATGGTCGGCGTCTCCGCTCTCGCAACGACTGCGGACATCGTCGGCGATCTCGCCGTATACGGAACCCCTTGGTACGCTTTTTGGACCATCATCCAGCGCGGCTCGTGGACGGTCTTTAAACGCCTCCCGCTCCTTTTTGCCGTAGCGCTGCCCATCGGTCTTGCCCAAAAACAACCGGCTCGTTGCTGCCTCGAGGCTCTCGTCGCCTATTTTGCCTACTGCTTCTTTTTGAGCGAGATCATTAAGCTGAGCGGAGACAATCTTGGACTTAAGTACCCGTCATCTTTGACCTCCGCCAGCGGTATCACCGTCATCGACGGCATCAAGACGCTCGACACCGGCATTATCGGCCCGCTGGCGGTATCGGCAACCGTCGTTGCCATCCATGACCGCTTCTACGATGCCAAGGTTCCCGATTGGCTCGGCACCTTCTCGGGCTCCTCGCTGGTCTACCTCATCAGCTTTTTTGCCGTGTTTGCCCTTGCCGCTATCTCGGCCGCCATCGTGCCCTCCGTATACGCAATGACCGAAACGCTGCGCCATGCACTTACGAGCGTCGGCCCCTTTGGCGTGGGCATCTTTGTGCTTTTGGAGCGAGCGCTCGAGCCCATGGGGCTGCACCACCTGCTCTACATGCCGATCTACTACGACAACCTGGTCATTAACGACGGCATCTACGCCACGTGGAGCAGCTTGCTCCCCATCCTCTCCCATAGCACGCGCCCCCTTAATGAACTTGCGCCGTGGGCCGGTTTTACCGCCACCGGCTGGGTCAAGCTCTTTGGCCTTCCCGCCATCGCAGCCGCGTTCTACTCCACCGCAAAACCAGAGCGCCGCGCCGGCCTTAAGGTCATCCTTTTGCCCGCCATCGTCGCCTCGGTGGTTTGCGGCGTTACCGAGCCACTCGAGCTTCTCTTTATGTTCACCCACCCCGGGCTCTTTTTGCTCTACGCCGTCTTATCGTCTTGCCTTGCCACAACCATGAATCTCTTTGGCATCGTCGGCATCTTCTCGGGCGGCTTGATTGAGATGGCAGCCTTCAACTTTATTCCGCTCATGCGCACGCATGCCGGTGCCTATCTTTTGGCGCTCGGTATCGGCCTTGCCTTTAGCCTCATCTTTTTTGTTAGTTTTCGAGCACTCATCTTGGTCTATGACCTTAAGACGCCGGGCCGCGAGGATCATGTTGCCAATCGCGCGGCAATCGATCGTTTAACGGAAAGCGGCTTTGCCAAAGAGCAATCTCCCAATGACGAGGTCAATAGTCGATCCGATCAAGATCACGTCCTCGCTGAGCGGGTAATTCAGCTTTTAGGTGGCGTTGGCAATATTGTGGGCGCAACCAACTGCGCCACGCGCCTGCGCGTCGAGGTCGCAGACCCTTCCATCGTTGCAGATAACGCGTCGTTTGTCGCGGTGGGCGCCAAGGGCCTCATCATTACGGACAAGACCGCCCAGGTGGTCATCGGCATCTCCGTTCCCCGCGTTAAAGAGCATTTTGACCAGATCATGGGCCTCGAGCCGGAATTTGTGCCCACCGCCTCGGCCTCCCCCGCCGCCAGCGCAGCCCATAAGCGCGGCGATATTTGCTTCTTCGATATCGACGGAACGCTCGCCTGGCAAGACCCCAGGCTCGCCCAAGACCTTCCCGAAGACGAGCGGGACCTCTCCCCCTATCCCAACGAGGCGGTCTCGCAGGCCATCCGCGAGTTTGTCGCCAACGGCAACATGGCCTTTATCTGCACGGGACGCACCCTGAGCTGCATCCACCCCAAACTTCTTGAGCTGCCCTGGACCGGCATCGTCTGTCTTGCGGGCGGTTACGCCGAGATCAACGGACACGCAATTCGCGATCTGTCGATGACGCCCAGTATGCTGCAGCGTCTTGCCCCCTACCTTGAGCAATCGGGCGAGGTCATCCGCTTTGAGGGCCTCAACGGCGTCGTGCGCATGAGTGCCGATGCCCCCGATGCCCCCGGATACGCGCGCACCCTGGGCGACGCAGTCACGCAGCTGCAACATTACAGTGTCTACAAGATCTTGATGTCTACATCGCTCGCCAACCGCATCGCCCAAGATAAGGCACTTGAGCCGCTGCTGTGCTTTAACGAGCTCGAACTCGAGGTAACCGAAATCTCGCCCCGCGAATGCACGAAGCGCGGGGGCATCCAGTCTGTACTCGATGCCCTCGATCCCCACCACGGAACCGTATACGGCATCGGCGACGCCAGCAATGACGTCTCGCTGATGAACGCCGTCGATGTCGGTATCGCCATGGGCAATGCGCCGGACTATCTCAAGGATAAGGCCGATTACGTGACCGACACCGTCGATCACGACGGTGTCGTTGCGGCGCTCGAGCATTTTAGGCTGATTTAGGCGCGCTCCATCAAACGCACGCCCGTTGTCCTAAATCGCCAAAACTGCCGCGCCAAACGCCCTGATGTGGCAATATGTTGTCTGCATATTGCACCAATGCAACCTCAGAAAGAATGCGAGAACCCGTGTCCAGTCCGTTTACCAGCTTTTTAGCCCAGCACTTTGACCAGATTAACGACTATCTGGCCACGTTCTTTGACGGACAGGCGACCTCTGCCGATATCGAGCGCTACCTGTACGCGCCGCTCTCGGCTTTTACGGCCAACGCCGGCAAGCGCCACCGCCCGCTTATCTGCATGCTCGCCGCAACCGCAGTGGGCGGTAGCTTTGAGAGTGCCCGCAGCGCTGCGGCAGCCATCGAGCATTTCCAGTCGGGCGCGCTGATCCACGACGACATCGCCGACAACGGACAGCTTCGTCGAGGCAAGCCCTGCATGCACCTTACCGAGGGCACGGGGCTTGCCATCAATTGTGGCGACCTGGCGCTCACCATGGTCACCAAGACCGTTCTCGACGACCCCACGCTGGAGTCCGACGTGAAGCTGCGCGTGCTCCACGAGCTAACCGAGATGATCGTCCGCACCATCGAGGGTCAAGCGCTCGACCTGGGTTGGGTCCGTGACGGGCGCTTTGATATCTCGGTTGATGACTACCTGGACATGGCGACGCACAAGACCGCGTTTTACAGCGGAGCCACGCCGCTTGCCGCCGGAGCCATTATCGGCGGCGGCAGCGATGAGCAAATCGAAGCGCTGCGCGCCTTTGGCCTGCACACGGGCCTTGCCTTTCAGATTCAGGACGACCTGCTCAACCTTGTCGGCGCTAAGGAAGCCGCCAACAAGGACTTCCGCACCGACATCACCGAGGGCAAGCGCACGCTTGTCGCCGTACACGCCCTCTCTGATGAGCGCCACCACGACGAGGTCGAGGCGATTCTTTCCTCGGGTACCGATGATCCCGCGCAGCTCGCACGCGCCGTGGAGATCTTTCAGGAAACCGGCTCCATCGATTACGCCCACACTTACGCGCTCGACCTGACCGCTAAGGCCAAAGCGGCCATCGAGAACGTTGAGCTTGATCCGCACGCACGCGAGCTGTTCCTCTCCATGGCAGATTTCTTTGTGGAGCGCCTTAACTAACGGGGGTTATAAAACCTGTCAGCAGCGTATTTAGGCACAACTTGCTACACTGTTGAGTGCATGTTTATGCATCCCTTTGCGTTGTCTATCCGACAGACGCTCAAATAGTACGAATGGTACGCCGAAAGGGGTTCGTTCATGGAACCTATTACAACGGGCATGCAAGGAGCAGCCGTCGAGGACGTGCAGTCTCGTCTCCTGCAGCTCGGCTACACGATTGATGCCGCCGAAGTCACCGACAAGTACTTTGGAGCCACCACTGAGCAGGCCGTCAGCACCTTCAGGCTCGACAGCGGCCTTGCTGCCGGTCATGCCGTCGATATCCCCTGTTGGAGCGCCCTTGTAGACGCTTCGTATAAGCTGGGCGACCGCACCCTCTATCTGCGCATGCCCAATTTCCATGGCGCCGATGTGCAGGCCCTGCAGCGCGCTCTCAACGTTTTGGGCTTTGCCTGTGGCGAAGACGACGGCTACTTTGGCCCGCATACCGAGGCCGCCCTGCAGCAGTTCCAGGAAAATGTCGGCCTGTTTGCCGACGGCATGGCCTTCCAGGACACCTACGCCTACATCAACCGCCTGCACCATGTGTGGGAGGGCAAGCCCTCGGTCACCGAAGCCGAGTCCCGCATCGGTTTTGCTCGCGCCGCCAACGTGCTCGAGCGCTTCCAGATTGCCGTTATCGGCGAGGACCCCATCGCACGCAGTGTTGCGTCGCGCATGTGGAATATCGCCACGGCAACGACCGACAACAGCGGCATGATGCTCTGCGACTCCGAGGTCCCAACCGACGTTGACCTGGTGCTCGAGATCGCAAGCGACGAGCTGCCCGCCGACGCCGCACCGCGCGCCACGATCGCCCTCGCCGAGTGCCACAACCTGGTCCAGCGCATCCGCACTGCCAATGTCGCCGCACAGCAGAAGCCGGCACGCATTCGCATTGAGCTCACGGGCATGACGCGCTACAACGGCACCTTCACGGCCAGCGACGCGCAGACACTCGCCGTACGCCTGCTCGATGGCGTTTGCGATGCCCTCGCAGATTAGGTAAACTAAACGAGTTGCTTTTGGGCAACACCACACATTGGGACGTAGTTCAACGGTAGAACTCCGGTTTTTGGTGCCGGCTGTTGGGGGTTCGAATCCCTCCGTCCCAGCCCTTAAGAACACAGCGCTCCAGGCCCTTATGAACCTGGAGCGCTTTCTTGTGGGCAAGCGGAGGAATTCGAACCCGCAAGGGTGCGGAGCTGAGGAAACGCGAAGGCGCCCCAAGCCCATTAGGACCAAGAGCGCCTAACATCAAGAAAATATCAGCCCCGTTCCGAAAAGCGAGCCGCATGCAACAACCAGGTAACCACAGGCCCCGGGAGAGCGGGGACACCGGCTTAGGTTTATCGCGAGTTCCGCACGAACAGGAGGCCACTTAATGTGGCCTCCGTCGTGAGCAGGACTGTAGAGCAGGAAACCTAAGCCGGTGTCCCCGCTCTCCCGGGGCCGAACGCCCTAGTTGTTGAGCATGCGGTCGAAGCTTCCCGAGTCGCCATCCCGATAGTCTGCGGTCATCAGAATCTCCTGCGGAATGCGCCCGCCCTCGCGCAGCACGTTGCGGAACTGCACGCGCGTAACCATGGGCAGATCCTTGATCGTCGCCGCCAGGTTCTGCGGCACGCCCTGGTTGGCAGCCGCGGGCTCGCACTCGCCGCCGGCCTTCACGCGACGCTTATGCTCGGCGAGCATGGCGCGGTACATGCCGGCATGCAGGCGAATCTCAACCACATTGGCATTGCGAGTCTGCTCGACAATGCGCGCGCCCTCGCGATCGATATCGCCTACGTAGTAGACGTAGTTAAAGCGATAGCCAATCTCGGCCAGATAATCGTCCAGGGCATGCGAGACGCTCGCCTTGCATCCGCCGCCAAAAATCACGCCGCCCACCTTGATGCCAAAGAGCTTGGCGTGCTTGCGGCCACGCAGCAGCTTGACGATCTCGTCGTAGGTGTCCAGGTTCTCGACCATAATGAACGGCTTGTCGGCGCCCAGCGTAAAGAAGCCCGTAAAATGCACGGGGCGATTGGGGGCGACCTTGATCGCCTGCATGCTGATGCCCTTTTCGGTCATACGCCTGATCAGGCGCTCACCGTGCTTGCCGTCAAAAGCCTTCTCGTCGTTAAAGATCTGGTAGGCACGCTGGCGGCGCGAGGCAACCGGCGTATCGGCACCTCGATTCTGCTCGATCCAAGCCTGGATGATTGCGATTTCCTCGGCAATCTTGCGGTTGGACATCTCGTTGTGCTGAGTGCGCTGCGGAGCCTTTTTGCCGTCCTTGCCCTCGACCTTTACGATCTGTGTCTGCTGCTCCTTGATCTTAGAGAGCGCCGTAGGCGTAGGGACAACCTTGAGCAGCTGCCTGCCTAAAACGCGGGCAAGGGCAAACGCCGAGACCTCACCGTGAACGGCCGACTTGGGCTGCTGGTCAGCAGTATCTGCTGCGGTAGACTCCGGCTTCTTCTGAGACTTGCGCTTAGAATCGCCTTGGGAATTGCGCTCGCGCTTCGGCATAGGCGCCTGCTTCTGCGGACGATCGGACTTGCTCTCCTTCGCCGCCTGGCGCTTAGGCTGCCCCGAAGAAACCTCGACCTTCGCATCCTCGTCCTGCGGCGTGGTCTTCTCGGCTGCAGTCTCGGCATGGGAACTGCGGCCCCCACGATGGCGGCGGCGGCGAGGCTTGCTCGACGCGCCCTGCTCCGCCTGCTCATCAGTAGGCTGCTGGCCCTTGGCCTCGGCATCAACCTCAAGCTGCGGCTCAACAGGCTTTTGCTCGCGAGCCGCCGGCTCAACGGCCTTCTCGTCCTGGGTGGTCGAAACCGACTCGCCCTTCTCCTGATGCTTTACGGGATACGCGCGTCCCGCAAAACCGCGGCCGGGACGACACGAACCTGGAGCCTTCTTGGCAGACTCTTCAACATCGTCTGCAACCTCAGAAGACTCTTCAACCTCACGCGCGGCATCCTGCTGTGCAGTCTTAAAGTGAGCACCGCGACGACGCTTGGGCTCTTGGGCCTCCACGGGCTTTTGCTCCCTCGCGGGCTTCTGCGACTCGGCAGCAACCTCGGTCTCAACAGCCTCAGCATCCGTCTCACCCTTTTGAGCAACGGCGCGACGGAAGCGCTCCTGCTGGGCGCGGCGCTGCGCATCGCGCTTGCCACTCCCGCCAAAACCGCCGCGGCCGGCCTTGGCCGTAAAGGCGCGAACGACGCTCTCGTCAAGCAGCTCGTCGGTATCGACATGCTCGCGCGGAGCCGTTTCCACCGAAGCGGGCGCCTCGACAACGTCCTCGACGGCCTCTTCGGCAACCTCGACGGGCCGCTCCTGGGCATCGTTAATCTCGGCATTGATGGTATAGAACGCCGGGCGCCCGTTAATGCCGCTACCCTCGATCTTGGTCACGATCTTTGCCGCGATAAGCTCATCGCGCATCGCCTTGGTGTCGCACTCCTTATCGACGGAGCGGAAAATCTGCGCCAGCGCACTCGACTTAATCTTGAGCGCCTTGCGGCAAAGCAGGTCGTAGGCAACCAGCTTGGCACGCTCAGCAGAAAGCGACGTCTGGCTGCTCAGGCGCTCAGCCAGAGCATCGACATTTTGTTGGTTATCGGAATATACCGTCTTGGCCACGGGGCCCCTTTCATATGCACACATATACGTTTATATGGTACAACGCGCGCCCTTATCCACGCAAAACATCTGCGAGAACACTCGAGCGTCACCCGCTTTTGCATGAAAAAAGACCGAGCCCGCGAAGTCGCGGACCCGGTCTTTCCGAGTCATATAGATGTGACGTTCAACTCGTCAGGTCGACTAAGCCTTGGCGGCCTCGGCGTCGACAGGAGCCTCGGCAGCAGCAGCGCGGCCATACTCGGCCTTGCCCATCTCGGACCACTCGGGCTCCTCGTCGGGCATGGAGCCAGCCTCCTTGCCGAAGAACTCCTTGAGGCAGTTGACGGCGACGATGAGGCCCAGGACCATCAGCAGGACAGCGAAGACAAGCTGCAGGCCCTTGGTGGCGGCGACGGAGACGGCGGCCGTGGTGGCGGTAGCCGGGATGGTACCGAAGAAACCGTAGGCCTGGACGGCGGTCATGCAGCCCATGGCACTCTGAACCAGCGAGGTGAAGGTGCAGCAGAGCAGGAAGGCGACGGGCACGTAGAGCATCCAGCCCTTGCGGCCGGTGCACTTGCAGAACACGGCGAGGGTGATCATAGTCATGCCACCGAGCAGCTGGTTGGAAGCACCAAAGAGCGGCCAGATGTTGGCATAGCCACCAAAAGCGAGGGCGAGACCAGGAAGCAGGGTGACGACCGTGGCGAACCAGGGGTTGCCGAGGACCTTCATGTAGCCGGCCTGGGACTCGATGGCCAGGGCGTCGTTGGTCTGGGCAAAGAACTCGGAGAACGAGGTGCGGGCGATGCGGGCGACAGCGTCGAGCGAGGTCAGGGCCAGAGCGGAGACGTTCATGGTCATGAAGACAGTAGCGAGCGTGCCGTCAACACCGAAGGCCTGCATGCCGCGGGAGATGCCAGCGGCGAAGATCTGGAACGGGGTGGAAGCGACACCGGCGTTGAGGGCGCCGGTACCGGCGGTGTTCATGTCGGAGAACATGATGCCGGCGACGATGATGGCAAGGATGCCGACGAAGGACTCGACGATCATGGCGCCGTAACCGACCTTGACGGCGTCCTGCTCCTTCTCGACCTGCTTAGAAGAGGTGCCGGAAGAAACGAGGCTGTGGAAACCGGAGAGAGCACCGCAAGCGACGGAGACGAACAGGACCGGGAACATCATGCCGGAGGCAGTGGAGAAGCCGGTGAAGACCGGAGCGGTCATCGTAGCCTGACCGTTGACGCCCAGGACGACGATGCCGAGGACAGCGCAGACGATCATGACGATCATCATGATGGAAGTGAGGTAGTCACGCGGGGTCTTGAGCATCTGGATGGGCATAGCGCCAGCGAAGACCAGGTAGACCATGACGACGGCGAACCACTGGAACTTATCCAGGTAGACCGGGAACTGCATACCGACGGCGAACATGAGAACCATGAGGACAACGCCGGTGACGAACTCGGCAGCGCCGGTGAGGTTGAACTTCTTCTGGGCCCAACCAAAGGCGATAGCGACGAAGGTGAACAGGATGGAGATGGTACCAGCGCAGCCGGCGGCATAGGACTTGGTGAAGTCGATGGCACCGGTAGCAGCACCAGAAGCGTCAACGGCCGGGGTGAACATGAACGTCTTGCAGACCATGTCGGTGAAAGCGGCGATGACGATGATGCAGAACAGCCAGCAGAACAGCAGGAACAGGCGACGGCCGGTCTTGCCGATGTACTTCTCGATGAGCTGAGCGAGCGACTTGCCGTTGTTCTTCATCGAAGCGTACAGGGCACCAAAGTCGTGGACGGCACCAAAGAAGATGCCGCCGACGAGGACCCAGAGCACGACGGGCAGCCAGCCAAAGGCCATGGCGACGATCGTACCCGTGACAGGGCCAGCACCGCAGATCGAGCTGAACTGGTGCGAGAACGCGGTGAAGGCGGAGACGGGCGAGAAGCTCTTGCCGTCCTTCATGCGCTTGGCCGGCGTGAGGGCCTCTTTGTCAACGCCCCACTTGTTGGCCAGCCAGCGGCCATAGCCCAGATAGCCGCAGGCGAGCACCGCCGCGGCCACAACCATGAGCAAAACTCCGTTCATTACATTTCCTCCTCTAAAAAGAACTTCCTAGACATAAAAAATGAGGGCCGTCGGTTGCGCTCGACGGCCCTCATCTTTATCAGCCGCCCGTTATCGTACGGGCTAGCTGTATGTGCTAACCCGCATCAGATAATTACTACGCTGATAATGTTTAGCTGATGCGTGAACATGTCTAAGAAATCCTCTTCAATCATGATGCGAACGATCCGTGCGTGTTCACATCCCCCAGTGGTTGAAAAGGAGTATGAAACTTTAGTTACCTAAAGTCAACGCAAATTTGTAATGAGTTTTCAACTTTTTTGGATTTCTCGGTATAAAACGCCACTGACCTCGGACTTTACCCCACGACAGTTTTTGCATGAGAGATGCCCCTGAGAGCCGTGGGAGCCGGGCGGAGGGGCCGGATATAAGGTTTATCGCGAGTTCCGCACGCAAAGAAGGCCACTTAATGTGGCCTTCGTCTTGCGCAGGACTGTAGAGCAGGAAACCTTATATCCGGCCCCTCCGTCCGGGGACCGCGCCGTACCAGCTACAGCGTCATGTTCGGATCGGCGTCGACATCGAACGGCGAGATTTCACCTCGGTCGAATTTACGGCGGGCGACCTCCGCGATCATGGCTGCGTTATCGGTACAGGCAGACAAGGGCGGCACCGTTACGCGAATCCCCTGACGCCCAAGCTTCTTGATCATCATCTCGCGCAGATGCGGGTTGGCCGAGACGCCGCCACCGATGCAGTATTCCTTGCATCCGGTAGCGTGCAATGCGTTTTTGGCCTTCTTGTACTGCACGTCAAAGACAGCCGCCTCAAACGAAGCCGCCAGATCGGGCAGGTGAATCGTGCGCCCGGCTTTGGTCTCTTGCTCGATGTAGAGCGTCACCGCCGTCTTGAGGCCCGAAAGCGAGAAACGATAGTCTCCCCTGCTGTTAAGCGCGCGGGGAAAATCGATCGCCTTGGGGTTGCCTGTCTCGGCCAGCTTGGAGATGATGGGGCCACCGGGATAGCCCAGACCCAACGCCTTGGCTACCTTGTCGAAGGCCTCGCCCACAGCATCGTCGAGTGTCTCACCAAGCACCTCGTAGTCGCCCCATGCCTTCACGTGCACGAGCATGGTGTGCCCGCCCGAGACAAGCGTGAAGATGAACGGCGGCTTGAGGTCGGGCTGCGCTAGCAAGTTGGCAAACAGGTGCCCCTCCAGATGGTTGACGCACACGAGCGGCTTGCCGGCAGCGTAGGCAAAGCCTTTGGCGAAGGCGACGCCAACCACGAGCGCGCCCACCAGGCCCGGACCCTGTGTCACGCCCACGGCGGCAAGCTCGCTGGGGGCAATGGCTCCACCCTCAAGACCAAGCGATGCTGCGGCATCCTCGAGCGCCGCATCCACGACACTCACAATCACCTCAACGTGTTTGCGCGAGGCGATCTCGGGCACCACGCCGCCAAAACGGGCATGGAAATCAATCTGCGTCGACACCTGGTTGGCCAGCATATTGCCATCCGCATCGATAATCGCCACGGCCGTCTCGTCGCAGGAACTCTCGATAGCGAGCACTAGGCGGCGGCGTTCAATTTCGGCACGCTCCCCCTCGGAGCGCCCGGGCGCAGGCAGCGGCCATACGCGCTGCTCTGCCGCCGTCGGCTCGGGCGAAGCATTGTCGACCGGAAGCACGAGGGGCAGCGGAGCCGTCATGACGATGGCATCCTTGCCGGCACCATAGTAGCCGCGGCGACGGCCAGCCTCGGTAAAGCCCAGGGCGGCATAGAGTGCAATTGCGCCCTCGTTGCCGTCCTCAACCTCAAGCGAAGCCGTGGTGCAGCCGAGCATCTGCGCGTCATAGCTCACGTGCGACAGAAGCTTGCGGGCGATACCCTCACGGCGATGAGTCGGATCGACGGCAACGTCCATAATCTGCACGTCCCCGTCGACGACCATGCCGCCGGCAAGACCCAGCAACTGACCGTCGTCGTGCGCCACCCACCAGCTACGCGGAGCGGCAGCGTCCTCGCCCAGCTCGGACAAGAACATGCCCGGCGTCCACGCCTCGTGTCCGGCGCCTTCAAAGCAGGCGGTCTCCAGTGCGCTCGCGCCCTCGGCATCCGCCGCGCCCATGGGGCGGAATTGCAGATGACGCCCAGCGAGCTCGTCGGCAACACCTGTCACCTCACTCTGCGCGCTCTCGGCAAGGCCCAGGCGCTTGCGCTCGTTTTCCTCGGCGTCCGAAAGGCGCGTGTAGATCGGCAAGACGCGAGCGGGATCGCCATCGCCTGCGGTGTGCGCCATCAGCAGGCCCTCGCCCGAGGGCCACCACAGGCCTCGCTCCACGCAGCGTGCCGTCTCGTCCTCACCCAGCAGCTTGCCATAGCGCACGAGACCGTCACCGGTCAGCTGAACCTGGTCCCAGTCCGCTGCTCGGCGCCACTCATCGAGCGCCACGGCGGCCTTGACCACGTGTTCGCGCTCAAATTGACGCTCGGGACCCTCATCGCCCAGCATATACAGTGCCGGATATACCTCACCGCGCATGGCATCGGCCAAGATACCAAGCTTGCCGCGCACGCCAGCCTTCCACGCCGTCCAAGCGCAAGCGTCGAGCGTCGACACGCCCAGCAGTGGAACATTGGCACCGCGCGCGAGGCCCTTGGCAGTGGAGATGCCGATGCGCACACCCGTAAACGACCCCGGGCCGCGGCCGACCACGTAGTAACCAACATCGCTGCGATCCAGACCGGCTTGAGCCAGCACGCCATCAACGGTATTCACGAGCTCAACGTTGGCGTGACGGCGACACATGTGGTCGCCACTCACGAGCTTCGTCTCGCCCGTCTGCCCATCAATCCAGCTTGCCGCGCAGGCAAGCATGTCGGTCGAGGTATCGAGCGCCACCACCAGCGCGTTGTCGTTATGCAAGCTCATCTTGTACAGCCTTATCAATCAAATGGGAAAGCTCCATTGCGCGGTCACCGTGTGCCTCGAGCGTTATCGTTCGCACATCGCTGTCGCCCTCATCACGCTTGAGCGTCACCGAAAGATACTCATCCGTCAGCTCGTCCTGGAATTGTTCGCCCCATTCCAGCAAGCAAGCACCCTCATAGCCCAGCACATCGAAAATGCCCGTATCCTCGAGCTCGTAGGCATGCTCCAGGCGGTATAGATCAAAGTGAAACAGCGGAATACGACCTTGATCGTGAACGGCCATGAGCGCAAACGTAGGGCTCGTAACCATATGCTCATCGCCCAGCCCGCGCGAGACGCCCTTGGTAAAGTGAGTTTTGCCCACTCCCAGGCCACCGGTCAGGATGAGCACATCGCCGTCCTCAAGGCACGGTGCAATTAGCTCGCCAAAGTACTCCGTATCGGCAGCGCAAGTCGTTTTGTAAGTACCTACCCCCAGGCGCTCCAGGGACATATATGCTCCTTATTATTCCGAGGCGTCCTCTGGTGCGGGATGTCGCTCCAGATAGTCGCCCAGCATCTTAAAGTCTTCCTCCAGCAGCTCCTGCCACGCCGGATTGCGCAGCGCTGCTGCCGGATGGAACGTGGGCATTACTACAAAATGCCCCATCTGGTGGAACCTGCCGCGCAGCTTAGTAATGCCAATCTCGGTCTTAAGCACAAAGTGCGTCGCGGGGTTGCCGAGCGTCACGATAATATCGGGCCAGATGCTTCGAATCTGCTCACGCAAAAACGGCGAGCAAGCCAGCACTTCCTCGGGACGCGGATTGCGGTTTCCCGGCGGGCGGCACTTAAGTACGTTGGCAATGTAGACGTCTTCGCGTTTAAGACCCGCCAGGGACAAAATGCCGTTGAGGTCTTCACCCGCCGCCCCCACAAAGGGTTCGCCCTGCAAATCCTCATTGCGGCCCGGCGCCTCACCGATAAACATCACGCGAGCGCGGGGGTTTCCCACGCCAAACACGATATTGTGACGCGACTGGTAGAGCTGGCAGAGGTGACAATCGCCCAGAACGGCCTCAATTTCCTCGAGTGCGACCTCACGTGGTGCCTGATGGGTATGGCCGGGGATGTGCATGACGCCCATAGCGGCTCCTACACGTAGACCTTGTCGAGACGCATGCCAAAGCCGCAGGCGACCTCGTAGTTAATCGTTCCGCGCAGTCGGGCCATCTCGTCCATAGTGATCTCGGCATCGCCATCGCGGCCGACAATAATCATCTCGTCACCATACTCGGCCTCGGGAATCTCGTGTGCCGGGTTGGACTGAATGGCGACCATAAACTGGTCCATGCAGATATTGCCAACCTGATGCACACGCTCGCCGCGATACAGCACATCCATACGATTGGAAAGCGTACGCGATAGGCCATCGGCATAACCGATCGGCAGCGTGCAGATCTGAACGCGCGTACGCGGTACGCGGTAGGTAAAACCGTAGCCCACGCCCTCACCCATCGCAGGGTGTGCCACGCGCGTCACACGCGCATGGACGCTCATAACGGGATCAAGCTGCATCACGCGGCCACTCAGCTCGCACGGCTGCATGCCATACAAGCCAACGCCGGCGCGGATCATATCAAAATGCATCGAGGGGTCGAGCATCGAGGACGGCGTGTTGGCACAATGCACGATACCGCACTCAAAACCCGCATCCTTAATGGCCTGAACGGCCTCGGTAAAGCGCTGACACTGCAGCTTGTAGTCCCAGCCCGAAGGTTCATCGGCCGTGGCGAAGTGCGTAAATACGCCGTCGCACTGAATACCGCGATGGAAATTTATACCGCGGACAAAGTCGAGCACCTGCGTGTAGTGAACGCCGATACGATTCATGCCCGTCTCGATGGCGAGATGATACTTGCCCACTTTGCCCGCCGCGACGGCACATTCGCCATACGCAAGAGCAAAGTCAGACGTATAGACCGAAGGCATGATATCAAACTCGAGCAACGTCGGAATGACCTCGATAGGCGGCTCGCTTAGGATGAGGATGGGTTTCGTAATCCCGCCCTGTCGGAGCTCAACGCCCTCGTTAACCGTCGCCACGGCAAACATGTCGGCACCGGCCGAATACATGATCTTGGCGCACTCAACAGCTCCATGGCCATAAGCATCGGCCTTGACCACGCAGCACAGGCGCTGACGTGGATTCAGCAAGTTCTTATAGGCCCTCGTGTTGCGACGGAGCGCCCCGCGGTCGATCTCGACCCAGGACCAGCGCGTCAAATCGGCTTTATTCATGATTAGTCATCCGACCCTTCGTCCATGATTCCCAGATCTTCGAGCGCATCCTTTGCCGCCAGTTCCATGGCCGGACCGATCAAGTCGATAAGATCGGTCGCGATGACGCTCTTCTCACCATACTCCGTCGCCGCGGCAAAACCGGCGTAGCTGTGAAGTGCGACGGCGTACGAATACAGCAACTCCCAACGATCCATCTCGTCGCGCATGGTGGCAAGCGTGCCGGCCAAAATACCCGCGAGGACATCACCCGAACCGGCAGTTGCCAGAGAAGCCGGACCCGAGAGCGGCAGCAGCACACGCTCAACGCCACAGATAGCCGTCGTCGGCCCCTTGGCAATGACCACCAGATTGTCAGAGCCTGCAGCCCAGACAACCTTCTGCGCGGCTGCAATCGCAGTACCAAGGTCGTTCACCTCGTCACCGGCAACCAGACGCGAAAGTTCACGATAGTGCGGCGTCATAACCAACGGCTGCTCGCGACGATACATCTCGGGATTACTATCAATACCGTCAATGGCAATCTTAGCAAGGCAGTTGAGTGCATCGGCGTCCAAGATAAGCGGCACATCAAGCGCGAGCAAGCCCGAAACCACCTGCATAGCGCCGGCAGATGTCGTCATACCGGGACCGCACAGTACACAGCTGTACTTCTTTGCAATCTCGCACACCGTCATGCGCGCAGCGGCGCCAAAGGAGCCGCGGGAATCAGACGGAATAGCAAAGACGGGAATCGAAGGAAGTGCCATGCGAATAAGATTGGCGCAGGCGTCAGGAGCCGCGACTGCCACGTAACCAGCACCCGCGCGAGCTGCAGACTTGGCCGCCATAATGGCAGCACCAGGATATTGCGCAGATCCGGCGACAATAAGCACAGAGCCACGGGAATACTTATCGATATTCGTAGGTAGTGGGGCAAAGTAATCAACTAAGTCACCGGGCTCGACAATCTCGGCGGCGTGGTCGACATCATCGATGACCTCGTCAAGACGGTCGTAAAGATTGCCGCAGATCAAATCGCCAGCATACTCAGGACCATCAGCGCTATACAGACCAATCTTGGGCGCAATCATCGTCACCGTATGCTCGGCACGAATGCAGTCGTCATCAACAACGCCCGTCTCGGCATTCAGGCCCGAGGGAACATCAATGGATACGACACAATCGGCGCATTCATTGACCGTAGGAATCCAGATGGAGAACGGCGCACGCAGATTTCCATGGAAACCGGTACCAAAAATGGCATCGACAACAACATCGGCCTTATCGATCAAAACCTCGAGTTCGTCACGCGAAGGGCCGACGCAAACGTGCACATCGCGGCCGGCAGTACGACGAGCAACATGACGTGCCAGAGCAGCAGGAATCTCATCCGGTTCAACCGGAGAAACGATATCCACGTCCACACCCTTATGGCTCAGGATATCGGCGGCAACCCAACCGTCGCCGCCATTATTACCAAAACCGACCAGAACGAGAACCCGATCGGGATTGAGCTTCAAGACCTCGTTGGCGGCAAACTCACCCGCTAGCTCCATAAGCTCGGCCTTCGAAGTCCCTTCGCGTTCAATGATATCCTCGAGACGAACGACTTCTTCGGTACTCAAAACCGGTTTCATCTATGCTCCTAGCGTATCTTGCGAAGCATCGCCCAGGTGCTCCGTCAATGCTGAATTCTGCAGCTGCTCAAGCTCATCTAAAACAGAGCGAGCCTCTTTAAATGTCTGCGCTACGCGTTTCTTGGTACTCACCTTTTCCTCTTTTGGCTTAGGCCGAGCATCTTCGGTAATCGCGATGGCATTCGCAACGGCTAAGTCTCCTGTAAGCGTAATGGAAAGAGCGACCTCAACAACACCCAGCTCTTGAGCGATCTCAAGAGCACGGCCCGAAAGCAGCGCCTTCGGTTTGCCGAGTTTATCACGCGTAACCGAAACATCCTTGCGACCAACGCCTTGACTAAAACCCGTGCCGAGAGCTTTAAGTACCGCCTCGCGCGAAGCAAAGCGGCTGGCATAGTGAGCAGCGGGGCGCGATGATGCATCGCAATACGCACGCTCTTCTTCGGTAAACACACGCCGAGCAAACGACGGCGTCTTTTCAAGAATTGATTTCATACGGGAAATCTCGACGATATCAACGCCGATACCAGCTTCAGCCATGTTCACCTCCATATCGCACAGACTAAGTTATTGTAGCCCGTTCACAGAAGATGCGACAAACGAGGGTTATAAAACACAGCTACTATGTGAGACAAAAGCCCGTAAACGCAAAAAGGGGGAGGCCGCGAGGCCTCCCCCCTCTCCATCTCGGATGACGGCTCGGTGCCGTCCACCGGTCAGCGGCGCCCTGGCCTCCCACGGGCTGACCCCGCAGTACTCTCGGCGCGATGGGGCTTAGCTTCCGGGTTCGGAACGGGACCGGGCGTGCCCCCCATGC
>NZ_JBBNLQ010000010.1:0-81191 GCF_040092395.1 Collinsella sp. CLA-ER-H4 | reverse complement strand
GGACGAGGGACGAGGCCAAGCAGGACATCTTCAAGTACATAGAGCTCTATTACAATAGGGTGCGCATGCATTCCACCCTGGGCTACATGTCTCCAGTGGAATACGAGCGGCAATACGCTTGAGGATCATTAAAAGAAAGTCCAGTTTATCCTTCCCACTCCAAGTAGTCGCTATTTATTCAGTCCAAGTTTCGGGGCGCAGTTCACAGGCACCTTTGTGGTGGTTTTTGTTTTAGGCCGAGGGGAAGGCTTTGGTGAGACCGGCGCGCGTTTGCGTGTCGGTCTTTTGGTAGATGGAGCTCAGGTGGCGCTGTACCATACGCATCGAGATACCGAGTTCCTCGGCAACCTGCTTGAGCGGGCGTTCATCCTGGGTCACGGCTATGAGCACGTCGACTTCGCGCGGGGTGAGAGCGTGATCGGTGATGAAGGCCTGACGCTGATCCTCGATGGTGGGGGCGGCGAGTGCTTCTTCTACCAGCTGCTCGCGCTCGCGCTCCTGCTCGGTTTGGGGTAGGCGGAACAGGCCGGCTGCCACGAATACCGCACAGGCGGCGACGAGCAAAACGAGCGCGCCGATCATAATGAGGGCAACGTTATCCGAGGTCACGAGAGCAAGTGAGATGCCCGATGTGGTGAAAGCGCATACATTGTTGACGGCGCGGCCCATGCCAGCCCAAAGGGCGGGCGCATGCATGCGCGGTGCCAGCTGTGTAAAGGTGGCGGTAAAGAACGTGACGAAAAAGCCCGAGCTCAGGTAAAAGACGACAAGGCCCAGGTTGGGATCGGCGCCGGCCTCCACGGCCAGGATGGAAATGGTCGAGAGCACGGCGATGCCGAGCATGACAAGTCCCATGTAGCGGCGCTCGGCAAGATCAAAGATAACACCGGCGGCAAGGCCGCTTGCCGCCAAAAAGAGGCGCGGCCAGGCTTGCACGGCAATGGTGCCGTGGGCGTTGGAGAGTGTGACCACGTTGTCGAGGGTCGAGAACAAGCAGGCAAGAATCATGACGAGCGCGATGCTCCAGCATGCCTGTTTGGCGAGGGCATGAGAGGGCTCAACAAAGGGATTGATGGCAGGCCTTTCGGGGGGCGCGCTTGGCAATCGCATGCTCGTTGCCTTTTGCGCTGGCAGGTGCGCCACATGAGAATTTGTGTCCCGGGATCCGGATATCTTCCCGTAACATGGTGTTACAGAAGCACCCCTTACGACAAGGAGGCTCATATGCGAAAGCAAATCCATGACAACCCAATCGACCACGGCTGCTCGTGCGCGCTCTCCCACGGAACGTGGCGACGTGTGGGCGCCAAGCTTGCCTGCGCGGGGGCCTGCGCACTCATGGCCGGCCAGCTGCTGCTACCGAGCGTGGCGCTCGCCGCCGACTGGGTCAACGTCGGCGGCACGCAGTACAACAAGGGCGCGGTTGCCGGCGACGAGGCCGGAACGTGGTCCTGGGACGGCGCCGACGACATGAAGCTCAACGGCTACGACGGTGCCGGCATCAGCGCTCAGGGCAACCTCACCATCGATGTGACGGGCACCAACACCATCACGGCCGATGCCGGTCAGAGCGCTATTGCTGTCAAGAACGGAAACCTTGCCATTACCGGCGATGGCACCCTTAATGCGACGGCTCAGACCGATGTGATTGCGGCAGAAGGCGACGGCAATGCGGGTGGCGATGTGACCATCAGCGGCGCCAACGTCAACGTGACGGCTTCGGGCGCAGTGAACAAAGCGACGGGCATTCGCGCGACGGCCGGCAGCGTGACGATCGATAAGGGCGCCGATGTCAAAATCGAGGCGAAATCGGCGGAGGGGTCTTGGCGTCCAGCGGAGGGCATCTACGGTATCTTTGCCGATAACGTTCCCAACAGACATACTGCTCAGGAAGGCGAGCAGGAAGAACCGGATTATGTCTCCGTGCACGGGGGCGACGTCACGATCGATGCCGCCAATCTGTCAATCAAGACAGCCGATGCCTGGCAGGTTTCTGCGTGCATCAATACGGTCGGTATCAAAAAGAATACCCTCATGAAAATCGTCAACGGAGCCGATGTCGCGCTTTCCGCCGGCAGTGCGGCTTCGCTCTCGGCGGGCATCAGCGCACGTTCGCAAAGCGGTGCGGTGTGGATGCTTGTCGAGGAGTCGAATCTTACGTCTCGAAGCCTGTCTGCTGCAAACGGCATCGATGCCGCCCGCAATCAAAGTTTTGGAATCATGGCAGATGCAAACACCGGGTCGGAAACGCCTCGTATCAAGATTCGCAAATCGAAGATTGAGGCTTCGGGTGCGACTGCGGGAATCTATGCGATCAACTGCAACGTCGCGACTGCGACGCTGTTCCGTGCTGCAATGATTGATTTGAGCTGGGGCGAGTCGCGCGGGAACGCGATGATTACGACTCCGACGGATGGTGCCGTGCGCGATGTGAAAAAGGTTGTTGATACGGGGAAATGGCCGAGCTCCCAGAACGGGCAGGTCGTCGGTGTTGCCGGTTCGTCTGCTATTACGGATATCGTCGGTTCTGCCGAGGTCGCCCATGATGTAGTGATTGATTTTGGAGACGGACAGGAGCCGGAGCCGACGCCGGGGCCTGAGCCGACGCCGGAGCCCGATCCCGACCCCATACCCAATCCCGAGCAGAAGCCTGGCCTCAAGCCCGTAGACAAGGACGTAAAGACCACCACGGCGGTCACCAAGACCGTTACGACCAAGACTGTCGCCGGCGCCAAAAACGCTTCCGGTGTTCTGGCTGCCACAGGCGACAACGCCGCGACGGCGGCGGCCGCCCTCGGCATCGCCGGTGCGTCCGTCATCGGCGCCGGCTTCGTCGCGTCCAAGCGCCGCGACCGCTAGCGCAAGCTTCTGCAACATAAAACAGCGGAGGTACCCCTTACGACAAGGAGGCTCACATGCGAAAGCAAATCCATGACAACCCAATCGACCACGGCCGCGCGTGCGCTCTCTCCCACGGAACGTGGCGTCGCGTGGGCGCCAAGCTCGCCTGCGCGGGGGCTTGTGCGCTCATGGTCGGTCAGCTGCTGCTACCCAGCGTGGCGCTCGCCGCCAAATGGGTCAACGTTGGCGGCACGCAGTACAACAAGGGCGCCGGCGACGAGGCCGGAACGTGGTCCTGGGACGGCGCCGACGACATGAAGCTCAATGGCTACAACGGCGCCGGTATCAGCGCTCAGGGCAACCTCAATATCGGCGTGACGGGCACCAACACCGTAACGGCCGATTCCTTGCAGAGCGCTATCGAGGTCAAGGACGGCAACCTTGCCATCACGGGGGAGGGAACCCTCAACGCGACGGCCGAACCACAGAAGAGCAGGAGCGCTGTTAAGGTCGAGTGCGGTAGCCTCGCCATCTCGGGCGACGTGACTCTCAACGCGACGGCCGGGACCGATACGATAGCGGTTTCGGGGGACGGTAAGGCCGGCGGCGACGTGGACATCCGCGGTGCCAACGTTAACGTGACGGCAACGAACAAAGTGCCTCATACCATCGGCATTCATACGCGGGCAGGCAACATAACCATTAACGAGGGCGCCGACGTCCACGTCGAGGCGGAGGCGAATGGGGGCTCAATGCCGTTGCAGTCTATGCCGAAAACATCTCCTCCGAGCATGGAGGCTGCATCGCGGTGGATAACGCAAAATTAGATGCGGCGGCGCGTAATGCAAACATGTTGTCGGTCGCCCTGTATTCGTTCGGGGGTAAGGATACATATTTGAGTATTACCAACGGGGCGGATGTTACGCTCGTGGCGAGTGATAGTGTCGAGGTTTTGGATGGTGTTTGGATGCGTGCGCAGGACGGCGTGTCGCGGGTGCTCGTCGAGAATTCGAGCCTTACAGTTCGATGCGGTAACGGAACTGGCCACAGTCGTAAACATGGCTACGGAATATATTCCCAGTCCGGCTCCCAGTCCGCCATCCCTCGAATTGACATCATTAATTCAAATGTTGAGGTGTCGGGTAATGCAGCGGCAATCTACGCTGTCAATCAAGGTGATGCAGCCTCTTGTCTCTCAATTGATGGCGGATCGGTAGTTACGACTCCCGCCGGCGGCACTGTGCGAGAAACTACGGGAAACGGACTCGTCATCGGTGTACCCGGGTCGTCTGTCATCCAGGACATTAGAACTTCCGACGAGGTCGCCCGCAGCGTGGTAATCAGCTCCGGAGATGCGGTCGAACCCGAGCCCACTCCGCAGCCTGAGCCAACCCCGGCCCCCACGCCACAGCCGGGCGGCGGCAGCGGGACCGCCGTGCCGTCCGTGACGCCGACTCAGGCGAGTTTCACGGCTGCTGCCTCCAAGCCGGCCGCGAAGGCCACCGCTGCCCAGAAGTCCGTGGGCACTCTGGCCGCCACGGGCGACAACGCCGCGACGGCGGCCGCCGCCCTTGGCATCGCCGGCGCAACCGTTGCCGCTGCCGGCATCGCCGCAACCAAGCGCCGCAAGCGCTAGGCTTTTGGTGGCAGCGCCCATTCTTGGCTTTTACAAAATCTCAATCTGTAACACCAAACCTGATAGTTGGGCTCTAGGTGTTACAGATTGAGACGAACTGTTCAGCCGCTAACCTAACGTCTCGATCTGTAACACGTGGCGAGGAATTTGGTCTCTAACTGTTACAGATTGAGACAAACGTCGGAATCGGTTCGCCGACCAGGCCCCCAACCACCACAAAGGTGCCTGTCCCCATCGTGGTGGTGGGACGGCCGGCATAGAAAAAGTCCCCGCCGAGCGTGTGCTCGACAGGGACTTTGCCGTTTAATGGCTAGCGCTGAGGGTGATTACTCGCCCAGCAGGCTTTTGGTGATGGAAGCGGCGGCCTTCTTGCCAGCGCCCATCGCCAGAATGACCGTAGCGGCACCGGTGACGATGTCGCCGCCGGCCCAGATGCGGGGATCGGTGGTCTGGCCGGTCTCCTCGTCGGCGACGATGTAGCCCCACTTGTTGAGCTCCATCTTGCCGCCGATCTTCTTTGCGAAGGGGTTGGCGTTGGTGCCGATAGCCGAGATCGCGACGTCGCAGGGGATCTCCTCGATGGCGCCCTCGATGGGCACCGGGCGACGACGGCCGGACTCGTCGGGCTCGCCGAGCTCCATCTTCTGGACCTTGACGGCGCACACGGAGCCGTCTTCGCCAGCGACAAACTCGAGCGGGGAAACGAGCGGCAGAACCTCGACGCCCTCGGCCTTGGCGTGGTGCAGCTCGGCACGACGGCAGGGCATCTCGTCCTCGGTACGGCGGTAAGCGATGATGGCGTGCTCGGCGCCCAGACGCTTGGCGGTACGGACGGCGTCCATAGCCACGTTGCCGCCGCCAAAGACGACGACGTTCTTGCCGTGCTTGGTGGGGGTGTCGTACTCGGGGAACTTGTTGGCCTTCATCAGGTTCACGCGGGTGAGGTACTCGTTTGCGAAGAAGACGTTGGGCAGGTTCTCGCCGGGGACGTTGAGGAACTTGGGCAGGCCAGCGCCGGTCGCCACGTAGATGGCGTCGAAGCCCTGCTCGAACAGCTCCTCGGCCGTGGCCATGTTGCCCACGACGGAGTTGTACTCAAACTTGACGCCCATGTCCTCCAGGCCGTCAATCTCGCGCTTGACGACCGCCTTGGGCAGACGGAACTCGGGGATGCCGTAGACCAGCACGCCGCCGCCGGTGAAGAAGGCCTCGAAGACGGTAACGTCAAAGCCGTTACGGGCGAGCTCGCCGGCGCAGGTGATGCCGGACGGGCCGGAGCCGACGACGGCGACCTTCTTGCCGTTCTTGGGGGCCATCTTGGGCGTGGAGGCGAGCTCGGGGCGATCACCCAGGAAGCGCTCGAGCTGGCCGATGGCCACGGGCTCGGACTTCTTACCACGGATGCACTTGCCCTCGCACTGGTTCTCCTGCGGGCAGACGCGGCCGCAGATGGCGGGAAGCATGGAGTCCTCGCGGATGGTATCGAGAGCGCCGCCGAAGTCCTTCGCGCGGATCTGCTCGATAAAGCGGGGAATGTTGATGTTGACGGGGCAGCCCTCAACACAGAACGGCTTCTTGCAGTTGAGGCAGCGCTCGGCCTCGGCCAGCGCCATCTCCTCGGTGAAGCCCTTGTCGACGGGGCGGAAGTCGCAGGCGCGCTCGGCAGCCGGCTCCTCGTTATCGGGGGTGCGGGGCGACTTCATATCGGCAACGAAACGACCGTTAACTAGTGGCATGCGCAGCTCTTTTCCTCATAGGCCTTGAGGGACTCGCCCTCTTCGGAACGGTAAGCGGCCTGGCGGGCACGAAGGTCATCCCAGTCGACCAGGGTGGCATCGAAGTCGGGGCCGTCGACGCAAGCGAACTTGGTCACGCCGCCCACCTCGACGCGGCAGCAGCCGCACATGCCGGTGCCGTCAACCATGATGGGGTTGAGCGACGCGGTGATGGGGGTGTCGTACTTCTGGGCGGTGAGGGTCGAGAACTTCATCATCGGAACGGGGCCGACGCAGAAGACCTGGCTCACGGCCTTGTCCTGCAGCAGGCGCTCCAGCGGAGCGGTGACAACGCCCTGCTCGCCGTAGGAGCCGTCATCGGTGGTGATATGGATGTGGTCCTCGTCGAGGAGCTCGCGGAACTGGTCCTCCATGAGCAGGAGGTCCTTGGTGCGGGCGCCCATGATGGCGTGCACCTCGTGTCCGGTCTCGACCAGGTGCTTGGCGACCGGGAAGGCAATTGCCAGGCCGACGCCGCCGCCAATGACGGCGCAGGGGCCCTCGGCCATCTCGGTGGGAACGCCCAGCGGGCCCACGACGTCGCGCAGCGACTCGCCGGCCTCGTAGGTGGAAAGCATCTCGGTGGTCTTGCCGATCACCATGAAGATGAACTCGACCCAGCCCTCGTCACCGTTCCAGCCGGCCAGGGTAAACGGGACGCGCTCGCCCGTCTCGTTGGCGCGAACCATGAGGAACTGTCCAGCGTGCGCATGCTTGGCGATTGCAGGCGCCTCGATGCGGAACTTGAACACCTTCTCCGAGAACTGCGTCTTCTCCAGGATCTTATACATAGAACCCCTCTCTTGTTAGGGCCGCCGAACCGTGCCTCCACGGAAATGGACGGTAGCCCGAATAAAACCGTACGCGCACAGGCGTTGTGCAGACATACGGTGCAAATTATACCCTCATGGACATGTCACTTACGTGTGTCTTCGGCGGTTGGGAGCAGGGTTTATCCACTTTGGCCTACCAAAGGGGGAGAGGTTTATTTTGGTCGGTTTTATCAGGTAAAACGGCAAAGGGGGCCGGCCTCGGGTTGTGATGAGGCCGGCCCCCTTTGGGGTGCTGTGCATGTATGTCGGCGCGCGGTTGATTGCGATGCCGCAACTGGGGCGTTTCCGCAGGTAAAACCTGCCAAAATAAACCTGTCCCTAAATGATAGGTTTTAGTGCTTGCCGTTGGCGGAGGCGGCGCCGTTGACATGGTCGCGGGCATAGACCACGCCGTGCACGATCGCCAGGCCGGCGGCGTCGGCCGCGCGGGCGCAGGTGTCCTGGAAATCCTCGGCCTCGCGGGCGCGCAGCTGCTTAAGAACGTAGTCGGCGACGGCCATCTTGCCGGGAGGGTTGCCGATGCCGGTGCGGATGCGGCTGAAGTCGCGGCTGCCCATCTTGTCGATGATGGAGCGCAGGCCGTTGTGACCGGCGTGGCCGCCGCCCACCTTAACGCGGACGTCGCCGGCGGGAATATCGAGCTCGTCGTGGATTACGAGCAGCTCCTCGGCCTTGATCTTGTACTCGCGGCAGAGCTTGGAGATGGGGCCACCCGAGGTATTCATATACGACTGCGGCTTGACCAGTACAATCTGGCGCTTGCCACCCTCTTCCTCAGCATCGTTGATATTGATGAGCGCGACCTCGGCGCCGGCCTGGTTTTTCCAGTACGTGACGCCGGCCTGACGGGCCAGCTCGTCGATTGCTTTGAAACCAGCGTTGTGACGGGTCTCGGCATATTCCTCGCCCGGGTTGCCAAGCCCGGCGACCATGCGAATCTTAAGCGGCTGTGCAGCTGCCATATTTGTCCTTCCGTTACATAAAAAGTTTAATCAACGACAAAGGCTACCACGCCCGCCGAAGGCGAGGTTTTGCTTCAGCGAAATCCCACCAGACAAAAGCGCGGCCGCGGCAGAGCGAGCCGTCGGAACAGAAGAAACCCCCGCGCGACCTTTGCGAAGCAAGGGGGAGCGCGGGGGTTTCTTCTGTTCCGACGGCGATGCGCCGGGCTGCAAGGACGATGCGACTACAGCGCGAAGTCGCCGCCGACGAGCGTGGAGACGGGCTCCTCGTGGTAAACGGCGGAGATGGCCTGAGCGAACTCCTCGGCGACCGAGATGGTCTTGATCTTGCCGCCGACCTCGACGGGAATGGCGTCGGTGACGAGGCACTCGACGATCGGGGCGTCGTTCAGACGCTCGATGGCCGGACCGGAGAAGATACCGTGGGTGGCGCAGACGTAGATATCGCCAGCGCCCATAGCCTTGAGCTCCTTGACGTTGGCGCACAGGGTGCCAGCGGTGTCGATCATGTCGTCGTTGATGATGCAGGTCTTGCCCTTGATGTCACCGATGATGCCCATGACCTCGGCGGCGTTGTGGCGCGGACGGCCCTTGTGGGCGATGGCCAGGTCGCAGCCGAGCATGTCGGACAGCTTCTTGGCGGCCTTGGCGCGACCCACGTCGGGGGAGACGACAACCAGGTTGTCGGTGTCGAAGTGCATGTCGTTGTAGTACTGGCCAAACAGCGGCAGTGCGGACAGGTGGTTAACCGGGATATCGAAGAAGCCCTGGATCTGGCCCTGGTGCAGGTCGAGGGTGATGATGCGGTTGACGCCGGCGCGCTCGAGCAGGTTGGCGACGAGGCGGGCGGTGATGGGCTCGCGCGGGCCGGCCTTGCGGTCCTGGCGGGCATAGCCGTAGTGGGTGATAACGGCGGTGATGGAGCGGGCGGATGCGCGCTTGGCAGCGTCGGTGGCGATGAGCAGCTCCATGAGCATGTCGTTGACGTTGCCTCCGGCCACGGACTGAATCAGGAAGACGTCGGCGCCGCGGACGGTCTCGTCGTAGCGGGCGTAAATCTCACCGTTGGCGAACTGCTTTAGCGTAAGGCCCGAAAGCTCGACCCCAAGGTACTCAGCAATCTTCTGAGCGAGGGGACGGTTGGAGGAACCGGAATACACGCGGATGGACTTGCGCATATTCTCCGACTTCTCGGGATCATTAATCGGCATTACCCTTCTCCTTTATATCGAATGCCATATAGATGCCTTGTTGCATTGTAACCGCGCGACGGGGTTAATCGGGTCTTGATAACGTCTTTACCGTCAACGGACACGAACCGACCACTCATCCGGTTGCGCAGGTCACGATAGAAAAAGGAGCTGCTCCCATGGGAACAGCTCCTTAGATGCTTGGTAAAACGTTATACCTCGTCGTCTTCGTGCAGACGGCGGCGGTAATCGGCGGCCCAGCCCTCAATGTTTACCTGACGGGCACGGCCCAGGCCAAGTGCGTCGGCCGGGACCGGCTCGGTGATGACGGAGCCGGCGGCCACGAGCGCGCCGTCGCCGATCTGGGCGGGCGCGACCATCATGGTGTCGGAACCGATGAAGGCGTCCTTGCCGATGACGGTCTTGTGCTTGTGCACGCCGTCGTAGTTGCAGGTGATGGAGCCCGCGCCCACGTTGACGCCGGAGCCCATGGTGGTGTCGCCGATGTAGGACAGGTGCGGCACCTTGGAGCCCTCGCCGATCGTGGACTTCTTGATCTCCACGTGCGTGCCGGCCTTGGAGCCGTCGAGCATGTGGGTGCCCGGGCGCAGGTAGGCGCGCGGGCCGCAGTCGACGCCGTTCTCGATGACGGCCTCGATGGCGATGGTCTCATCGATGGTGCAGCCGCTGCCGACGGTGGTGTCGGTGAGACGGCTGTTGGGGCCGAGCTGGCACTCTTCGCCCACGGTGACGTGACCGATCAGATGCGTCTGCGGCCACACGACGGTGTCTCGGCCGATGGTGGCATCGGGGCCGATCCAGGCCTGCGTGGGGTCGATGAAGGTAACGCCCTCGGCCATCCAGTGCTCGTTGATGCGGTCGCGCGCGATGGCGGTGAGCTGTGCGAGCTGGATGCGGCTGTTGACGCCCAGGCCGTCGCGGTAGTCATCGCAGTGGAAGATGGAGACTGCCTGACCATGGCCTTTGAGGATCTCGAGCATGTCGGGCAGGTAGTACTCGGATTGCGCGTTGTCGTTGCCGATCTCGTCAATGTGGGCGGCGAGCTGCGCGCCGTCAAAGGCGTAGCAGCCGGCGTTGCACTCCAGCAGCGTGGCGGCCTGCTCGGGCGTGCAGTCTTTCTGCTCGATGATGCGCTCGATCTGGCCGTCGGCGCCCAGCTTGATGCGGCCGTAGCCGAAGGGGTCGGGCGGGGTCATGGTCATGACGGTGCAGGCGAGCTCGCCGGTGGCGACGGTTTGCGCGAACTTGGCAACGGTGTCGGCGGTGATGAGGGGCAAGTCGCCGTTGAGCACGACGACGGGGCCTTGCGTGATGCCGCAGGCCTCGAGCGCGACTTTCACGGCGTGGCCGGTGCCCAGGCGCTCGGTCTGCTCAACGCACTCGACCTTGGTGGCGCTGTTGGCGTAGGTGCCGTCGATAAGGGCGCGCATCTCGTCGGCGTGGCTGCCGATGACGACCACGACGCGGCTGCAGCCGGCCTTGATGGTGGCGTCGACGATCCACTGGACCATGGGCTTGCCCAGGATCTTGTGCGAAACCTTGCAGTGGTTCGACTTCATGCGGGTGCCCTCGCCGGCAGCGAGGATAATTGCGGTTGCGTCCATGTGATCTCCTGTTACGTTATAGAGACGTGTGTTTGGAAACGATACACGGCGCAATATGATACCGCAGGCATATGTTGAGCGCGTAACGATTGGTTTGCGGCGGTTGAGGCTTGCGCCGCCGGCGTGGCGTTTGCGCTGCTTGCGTGCAGCGTTGGCGGTGCTGCGAAGCTGTCGTTTGAGCGAGGGGACGGGGGCGCCCGTGGATATCATGCGAGAGGAATCGGGCAACGAACCCGTCGCGGCATTTTCGATGTCGCATCCGGCGGTGCCGGCGTTCTACATGGCGTTGACGCTGGGGCTCACCATGTTCTCGATGCAACCGGTGCTGATCGCGCTGTCGCTTGCGGGCGGGCTGGCGTACGGGCTTGCGACGCGCGGCGCTGCGCGCACGTTGGGGGCGCTTCGCTGGCAGCTGTCGGTGATTTTGATTATCGCGCTGGTCAATCCGCTGTTTAGCGCTTCGGGTTCGACGGAGCTGTTTCGTATTGGCATGCGTGCGGTGTATCTAGAGAGCATGGTTTACGGCCTGTGCATGGGCGGGCTGTTTGTGGCGAGCGTGCTGTGGTTTGCGGCGGCGGCGTCGATGCTCGAATACGACAAGGTGCTTGCACTGTTGGGCAACGCCGCGCCGGTGATCGCACTCATGATTTCGATGTGTATGCGGCTTATCCCACAGTTTTTGCGCCGCGGCCGCACGGTACTGGCGGTGCAGGATGCGATTGATGTACCGGGGCGTGCGCCCACCGATCCCGTGCGATCGCGCCTGCGGGCGTCGAGCGTGCTGATGGGCTGGGGCATGGAAGATTCGCTTGAGCGCGCGGATGCCATGCGCTCGCGCGGGTGGGGTGCTGCGTCGCGCCGTACGACGTACGCGCGGTATCGACTGGGGCGCAGCGACGTTGCCGCGCTGGTCGGGCTCGCGCTGTTTGGTGCCGCCGCGGTGGCAGTGGCATGGACCGCGACAACGCAGTATTCGTTTTACCCGCAGCTTTCGGTGCCGGCGCCGTGGCTGGGCTATGTCGTGTACGCTGCCTGGATGGTGCTGCCCTGTGTGTTACATGCGATCGATGAGAAGAGGTTCGGCTGATGGCTCGGTTGGATAGGGGCCCGGTGTCAGGCGCGGCGTGCGGCCCGGATATGCCGGCGATTGAGGTGCGGAGCCTGAGCTTTGCCTACCCCGGGGCCGATGCTGCGGTGCTCGAGGGGCTCGACTGGTCTGTTCCCCAAGGTGCATTTGCGCTGCTTGTCGGCGGTACCGGATCGGGTAAGTCGACGCTGCTGTCGCTGCTCAAGCCCGAGATTGCTCCGGCGGGCGAGCGCACTGGCGATATGCGCGTGCTGGGCGAGAACGTTGCCGACATGGACGTGCGCGCGTCTGCGGAGCGCGTGGGCTACGTGTTCCAGGATCCCGAGAACCAGATTGTGTGCGAGACCGTGTGGCACGAGATGGCGTTTGGCCTGGAAAACTTAGGCATGTCGCGCGACGAGATGCGCCGCCGTGTTGCCGAGACCAGCTATTTCTTTGGTCTGGAGGACTGGCTTCATCGCGATACCGATACGCTTTCGGGTGGCCGCAAGCAGCTGCTGTCGCTTGCCGCCGTTCTGGCGCTGCGTCCGCGTGTGCTGTTACTCGACGAGCCCACGTCTCAGCTCGATCCCGTTGCCGAGAAGAATTTTCTGCACGCGCTGTTTCGTGTGAATCGCGAGCTGGGCTGCACGGTTGTTGTGGCGACGCATCAGCCGCGCCCAATGCTCGAATACGCGACGTGTGCGTACCGGATTGAGGATGGCCGCGTGCACGAGGCGGCGGATATGGCATCTTTGGGACGCCGAGAATCGCTGTTTTCCGATGACACGTTGGGGTGGGGTGCCATCCGATGTGCAAAAAACGGAGTATTCAGCAGGCGTGAGGACAATTTGGGCTCTCTGGAGCCGCCCGGGGGCGTATCGAGCGCGAAAAAAAGTTTGGAATTGGACAAATCGTCCGAATTTGTGGCGCAAACGTCGCTCGAGAACGGCTTGGAAGCCTTCTCGCGCACGGATGGAAGCAGAATACTCCAAAAAATGCACGCTGGGTCGGCTACCACCCTGTCGGAAGGTTGGTTTCGCTACGATCGAGCGTCCGGCTGGGTGTTGCGTGGGCTCGATGCGTCGTTTTCGGCCGGTGCGGTGCATGCGATCGTGGGCGGCAACGGATGCGGTAAGTCGACGATGCTCTCGGTGCTGGCGAAGACCGCCAAGCTGCAGCGCGGCCGCATGGTGCGCGGAGCGGCCTCGGCGGCGTTGCTGCCTCAGAATCCCAAAGCATTGCTGGTTGCCGAGACGGTGTGCGACGAGCTGATGGAATGGGCTTCAGCCTGCGGATATGACGAGACCGTGGCGCGGGAGCGCGCGGCGAGCTTGGGGCTGGACGGCCTGGAGACGCGCCACCCCTACGACCTCTCGGGCGGACAGCGCCAGCTGCTCGCACTGGCAAAGCTGCTGCTGATCGGCCCCGAGCTGCTGCTGCTTGACGAGCCCACGAAGGGCTTGGACCTGGAGAGTCGCCGCACCATCGCCCGCGCCCTGCGTGACCATGCGAAGGCTGGCGGCACCGTCATCATGGCTACGCACGATTTGGACTTTGCCGAGCAGGTAGCCGACGACGTCGCCATGATGTTTGACGGCGAGATTGCCTGCATGGAGTCCCCGGCCGACTTCTTTGCCGACAACGTGTTCTATAGGGCGTGATGGGATGACGGACTGTCGTTTCTCGCGTTTACTCACAAAACTGGAGATTCCGCTGTTGTTGGCGGTGCCGGCGGTGATGGCAACGGCGTTGCTGGCGGGCGTTGAGCAGGCGGCGCTCGCCATGCTTGTCGTGGTGGCGCTGGTGCTTGCGCTGTTCTTTGCAGGCTACGAGGCGTCGCGACCGGGCCTGCGCCAGATTATGCCCACGCTGGTGCTGGCGGCGCTGGCGGCGGCGGGCCGCATCTTGTTCGGCCCCATTCCCGACTTTAAACCCGTGAGTGCCATCGCCATCATCGCCGGGGCGACGCTCGGGCGTCGCAACGGCTTCATGGTCGGCGCGTTGGCAGCACTGACCAGCAATTTCTTTTTTGGGCAGGGCATGTGGACGCCATGGCAGATGTATGCCTGGGGCCTGGTTGGCTATGTTGGCGGTGCGCTGGCGCATGCCGGTGCGTTCGACCGTGCGGATGGAACCGTGCGCATGCCGGCGCTGATGGCGTACGGCTTTGCTTCGGGTCTGCTGTACGGCGTGGTGATCAACGCGTACGACATTATCGGTTTTGTACAACCGCTCACGTGGGCGGGCGTCGTGGCGCGTCTTGCCACGGCAGTGCCGTTCGATATCACACACGGCCTCGCGACCTGCGTGTTCTTGGCCGCCCTCTACAAGCCTTGGTGTCGACGGATCAACCGCGTTGTCGTGAAATACGGGCTGTAGGGCTGGTTGCGCCGGGGCGTGAATCAATACTTCCGAAGTACCATTTCAAAACTATGCCGGTTTACGGGGCTAGATTAGCGTAGGCCGACCATACCGGCTTTTTTCAAAATAGAGCAAGCCGTTTACCTGAGGTTTTATTATTTCGGAATTGCGTATGGTTGGGGGTTCGCGATTCAGCCCCGTAAACCGGCATAGTTTTGGAATGGCCGGCTGATATGACGGGCATCGTGGCCCTCAGAGAGCCAAATCGATCCGTTTTCCTCCGTCTCCAGACGTCCCCGGGGAATCAGTTGGCGGCGCTTGCCACGAAACTGGCCCATCTACTACGTTTAGCTTGATACCCCCGACCATGACCGCGTTTTATGAAAAACCGCAGGCTTTCTACCTGCGGTTTTCTTTTTGCGTTGTTCGCTGTGGTTGAGGGTAGTGGCTTAAACGTAGTAGATGGGTCAGTTCCGTGGCGGGAGGGCCGCGTGGGTTCCCTCGCGAGGTGAAAATGATCCCTTTTCCTCCGTCCCCAGGGGATCAATTGGGGCTAGAGTTCTAGCGTGAGGGTGACGGGGCAGTGGTCGCTGCCAAAGATGTCGCCGCGGATATCGGTGTCGCGCACGGTATTGGCGATTGAATCACTTACCAAGAAGTAATCGATGCGCCAGCCGGCGTTGTTCTTGCGGGCATTAAAGCGATAGCTCCACCAGCTGTAGACGCCCTCGACGTCTGGATTAGCCGTGCGCCAGGTATCGGTAAAGCCGGCGTTGAGCAGCTCGGTAAACTTGCCGCGTTCTTCGTCCGAAAAGCCGGCGTTGCCGCGGTTGGACTTGGGGTTCTTAAGGTCGATCTCCTCGTGCGCTACGTTAAAGTCGCCGCAGGTCACGACGGGTTTGCCGCTCTCGCGCTCAAGCGCGCTCAAAAAGCCGCGATAGGCATCATCCCAGGCCATGCGCACGTCGATGCGGGCGAGTTCGTTTTGCGCGTTGGGAGTGTAGACATCCACAAACCAGAACTTGTCGAACTCCAACGCGCAGACGCGGCCCTCGGTTGCGGCTTGGGCGACGAGCTCGGCCGCCTCGCCCTCGCCGGCGTAGGGCAGCAGCGCATCGGCGCGCAGCACGCGCAGCGGTTCCTGGCGGCTAAAGACCGCGGTGCCCGAGTAGCCCTTGCGCTCGGCGTAGCTCCAGGTTTGGTGATAGCCGGCCAGGTCGATATCGACCTGGCCCTCCTGCAGCTTGGTCTCTTGCAGCGCCAGGATATCGACGTCGAGTTCTTGCGCGATCTGGATAAAGCTCGGGTCCTTTTTGAGCACGGCGCGCAGGCCGTTGACGTTCCACGAGGCGAAAGTGTAAGTCTGAGGCATGGTGTCCTTTCGACGGGGTTGGCAGGCTTAAGATTAACGCAACAAGAGCGGGGCGGAGTCCGCGAGTGATAGTGCGAACGCCGCCGTCCCGGAGACACGGACGGAGGACTCATATGACGCAGGCAATATCGGACCCCAGGCAGGCCTCCGCCGCGCTGGCGGATCTGTTTGACACCCACAAGCGCGTGGTCTTCTTTGGCGGCGCTGGTGTTTCCACGGCAAGTGGCATCCCCGATTTCCGCAGCGTGGACGGCCTGTATCACCAGCAGTTTGCCTATCCGCCCGAGACCATGCTGTCGCATAGCTTTTACGAGGCGCATCCGGCCGAGTTCTTCGACTTCTACCGCACCAAGATGATCGCGCTTGGCGCCAAGCCCAATCGCTGCCACACCAAGCTGGCCGAGCTGGAGCGCGCCGGCAAGCTAAATGCCGTGGTGACGCAAAATATCGACGGCCTGCATCAGATGGCCGGCTCACGGCGCGTGTTTGAGCTGCACGGATCGGTCCATCGCAACATTTGCCAGTCGTGTAGCGCGGTCTATAGCGCCGAGTGGATTTGCTCGCGCGAGCACGAGGACGCCGCGGGCGTGCCTGCGTGCCCCGCGTGCGGCGGCCGCATCAAGCCCGATGTAGTGCTCTACGAGGAGCCGCTCGACGAGCACGTGCTGACCGGTGCCGTTGCCGCCATCGCCGCGGCCGATGCCCTCATTGTGGGCGGGACCTCGCTCGTGGTGTATCCGGCGGCAGGCCTTACGCGTTACTTTACCGGCGATACGCTGGCTATATGCAACCTTGCTCCCACCGATCAGGATGCAAATGCCGACCTGCTGATTTCTTGCGACATCGCGGCCGCGTTTGCGTTCTAGCCCGCGCGCGCGGATACAATAGAAAGACTGAGTGCAAAGCGACCCCGCCGCCAGCTCCCCAAGCTCGGCGGCGTGGGCATTTTAGGAGGATGTTCATGGCGAACGACAGCAAGACATGGCGGTGCGGAAAGTACGAGCTCAGCTTTGACCGTCCGCGCATCATGGGCGTCCTCAACGTGACGCCCGATTCGTTTAGCGACGGCGGGGAGCACTTCGACCCGGACGCCGCGATCGAGTATGGCCTGGCGATGCTCGACGCCGGCGCCGACATCATCGACGTGGGCGGCGAGTCCACGCGCCCCGGCTTTACCCCGGTCAATCCCGATGAGGAAGCGCGCCGCGTGCTGCCCGTGGTGCGCGCGCTGGCCAAGGAGGGCGCCATCGTCTCGATCGACACGCGTCATGTGGCGGTTGCCAAGGCGGCCGTGCGCTGCGGCGCCTCGATCGTCAACGACGTGACCGGCTTCACCGACCCCAAGATGGTCGAGTTTGTTAAGACGAGCACCTGCGGCGTCATCGTGATGCATGCCGGCGAGGTCGCCGCGCCCACCCGCACGCACGCAACGGTGCAGCTTGATACCTCGGCAGCGGCGTTTGTTGCCGAGAAGGCGCGCGAGGCGGCTGCCGAGGCCGCGCGTGAGGCCGAGAAGCCGGCTCGCCGCCGTCGCGGCAAGTTGCTGGGCGAGCCTAAGCCGGAGGCCAAGCTTCCGGGCGGCGTGGTGCAGCCCTCGTTGCCGTTTGGCGAACCGGAGCCCACGTCCGAGCCTTCAAGCGAGCAGGAGACGCCGGCCGCCGAGCAGGCTGCTGCCGCCGAGACCGTCGCGCCCGCGCCCGAGGCCGCGCCCGAGGCCACCGAGGCCGCATCGGAGTCCAATGACCGACTGGCCGCCATGATGCGCCGCAGCGCCCGCCGCGAGGAAGCCTACGTGCCCACCTCGCAGCTCCGCCGCTTCACCCTGCCCGATTCGGCGCCCATCATGCGCCGCGTCATGGGCTTTCTGTCCGACCAGGCCCGCACGCTCATCCATGCCGGCGTGTCGCGCGACCGCATCTGCATTGATCCTGGCCCGGGCTTTGGTAAGTCGGCTAACGAGGACATCGTCATCCAGCGCGAGACTGCCAAGATGGCGTCACTGGGCTATCCGCTCATGTGTGCCGTGTCGCGCAAGCGCTTTGTGGGCGCCGTCTCGGGCGTGACCGAGGCCGCCGAGCGCGATGCCGCTACGTTTGGCGTGTGCCTGGGCGCCATCCAGGCCGGTGCCAACATCGTGCGCGTGCACGACGCCGCGGGTTTTGCGCAGTTCCTGAACGGCTACTGGGCGGTTGCCAAGCCGCAGCCGCGCCGCGCGTTTGTGGCCGTGGGCTCCAACCTGGGGCATCGCTGCGACAACATCCGCGCTGCACGCGAGATGATCGCCGAGATTCCACTCACCTGCGTGTCCAACTCCTCCAAGATTTACGAGAGCGAGCCGGCCTACGAGACGCGCCAGGACGCGTTTGCCAACGCCGTCATCGAGATTAGGACCGAGCTGGCGCCGCTGGTGCTGCTCGACGAGCTCATGAAGATCGAGGCCGAGCTGGGGCGCGACCGCTCCAAAAAGGCCAAGGCCAACGGTCCGCGCACCATCGACCTGGACCTGCTGTGGATGGACGGCGAGACCCACGGCGGCAAAAAGCTGCGCCTGCCGCATCCGCTGATCGGCGAGCGCGATTTTGTGCTGGTGCCGCTCGAGGACCTGATGCACGACCCGGCGCGGTTCTTCCGCTACAACGGCGTCGAGGTCAAGGAGCCCGAGGATCGCGTGGGCCATATCGTGGGCGAATTGGGGCGTATGTAGATGATTGAGATGAACGCTGTAGCCGCTGGCACTGAGCTCGACGCCGCGCGCGATGCGGGCCGCGAGGGTGCGTCCGCGGGCTGGTGCGCGTGGAACGCGGGCGATGTATCGCTGACGTTTTCGCTGGTCGTGCGTCCGGACGTGAACATGCACGCCTTCCACGGCCTGCCGTTTGTGGCCGCGATGGGCATGATGGACGCACTCGTGGGCACGGCTTCGACGCCGGGGTTGGGCCTTGCCGGTAAGGTGGGTATCCAGTGGCCGAGCGATATCGTGTGCGGTGCGCCCGCGTTCGAGACGTCGTTCGCGCGTGTCGCCGTCAACGGCGGTGCCGGTGCCGCGGGCATGTTCGGCGCCGTGACGGTGGATATTGAGCGTTCGGCGCTGAGCGAGCTTGGTGTGGACGTGGCTGACGAAGCGCTGGTCGAGGAGTTGGCCGCCGCCGTGCTGACCCGTGTGGACACCTGGGCGGTTGCTGCCAACACGCCGCAGGGCGCTGCCGGTCCGCTGGCTCCCGTGCTGGGCGAGTACTTCGACATGGTGCCGCTGCTGGGCCGCCAAGTTGCGGCGGTGTCGCCCAACGGCCTGCCACTCGCGGTGGGCGTGTTCGCGGGCCTGGACATCTGGGGCCGCGCGACCATCAAGACCGATGCCGGCGAGCAAGAGTTTCCGCCCGAGGCCGTACGAATTCGCGGGCTGTAGCGCGGGGCGTTCGCGCCCAAAGATAGACATGACAACAAGACCCTCCTCGGCCTGTGCCAGGGAGGGTTTCGCCTATCTGGGGAATGGGTTGCCAGCGCCCTATTCCTCAAAACTGAAAAATTTTCGTTTTTGAGGAATAGGATTAAGGCAGCTCGGTCTTTCGCGAGGTATATTCGCTATAGAGCCTATTCCTCAAAACTGAAAATTTTTCAATTTTGAGGAATAGCGATAAAAGACCGCGAGGAGGCCCCAATGAAACTCATCAATAGAACGTCATATATGGACACGTTGACGAGCCTTATTGGCGTGCCGGACATCAAGGTCATCACGGGCATCCGTCGTAGCGGTAAATCAAAATTGCTCGAGGCCCTCCGCGATTACGTGGAGGCAAATCTGTCCAATTCGAATGTCATCCATATCAACTACAACCTCGATGAGTTCGAGAATCTGCTCGAGTATCACGCGCTGCTCGCCTATGTAAAAGAGCATCGAGTGTCCGGCAAACAAAACTTTCTGCTTATCGATGAAGTTCAGATGTGCGACGGTTTTGAGCATGCGATCAACAGCCTCCACGCATCCGAGCAGTACGACATATTCATTACCGGATCGAATGCCTTTTTGCTGTCGAGCGATCTGTCGACGCTCTTTACGGGGCGTACGTTTGAGATCGAGGTTTTCCCATTCTCGTTTGAGGAGTATCGACTCTATGGCGACGAGGGCGAGGTCGACCGCGACTTCGATGAGTACGCGAGAACCGGCGGTATGTCCGGCTCCTACCCTTATTCACTGCAGGAGCAGCGTTATCAATATCTCTCCAATGTCTTCAAAACGCTCATCGTGAGAGATATCGTGCAGCGGCATAACGTGAGAAACGAATCGGCGCTGCTGCGCATTGCCGATTACATGATGGACAACGTATCCAACATAACGTCGGCACGTAACATTACGGATATTTTGAACGCGGATGGGCTAAAGATAACGAACAAGACGGTCGGCACGTACATGGGGTACCTGTGCGATGCGTTTGCCTTCTATAAAGTTCGTCGGTACGACATCCGCGGCAAAAAATACCTTAAGAGCGGCGAGAAGTATTACCTGGCAGACCACGCGTTCAAATACGCGCTGCTCGGTACACGTGATATGGATTGGGGACGCGTATACGAGAACATGGTGGCAATCGAGCTGCTGCGCCGCGGATACGAGGTATACGTCGGCGTGCTCTATAAAAAGGAAATAGACTTTGTAGCAATCAAGCGAAGCGAGAAGCTCTACATTCAGGTGAGCGACGACATCAGCTCGGATAAGACATTTGAACGCGAGATTTCACCACTGCTGAGCATTGGCGACGCGTACCCCAAGATGATTCTCGCCCGCACGCATCACGAGGCCACGGACCGCAATGGGGTGCAGATCGTGGACCTGGCGAGGTGGCTGTGCGACGAGGCCTAGCAGAAAGCCCTATTCCTCAAAACTGAAAATCTTTCGATTTTGAGGAATAGGGCCGATGCGTTGCCTAGTTCGCCGCTCGCGCTCGTGCTCGACTTAAGCCCCTGTCCTATCCCAGCTCCTGCATGCGGCGGTAGATTTCGCAGATACCCTTGATGGTGAGCTGTCCGTCGACCACGTCGAAGGCATCGGTCGAATCGGCGACGATGCTGGCGAGACCGCCCGTGGCGATAACGGCGGCATCCTCGCGGCCCAGCTCGCGCTTCATGCGCGCGACCAGGCCCTCAGCCATGGCGGCGGCGCCCGTTACGGCGCCGACCTTGATGCACTCCTCGGTATCGCGGCCGATGGCGTGCTCGGGCGCCTCGAGCGGCACGCTGGCGAGCTTGGCGGCACGGGCGGCAAGCGCGTCCATGGAGATGCGAATGCCCGGCGCGATCGCTCCGCCAATGTAATAACCGTCCTCATCAATGACGTCGATATTGGTCGCGGTGCCAAAGTCCACCACGATTGCCGGCGCGCCGTAGAAAGTTTCGGCCGCAACGGCGTTAGCGACGCGATCGGCGCCTACGGCCTGGGGACGCGCCGCGCGCAGTTTGGTCACCGCGGCCGTCTGCGGTCCGATGACGATGGCGTCTGCGGCAATGCGGTCGGCCACGGCGTGCCATTCACGCGAGAGCTGCGGCACCACGCCCGCAAAGGCGATCGCGTCGACCTCGTCGAGCGAAAGGCCGTACATCTTAAAGAAGCCCATCAGGCGCACGTGGATCTCGTCGGCGGTATAGGAGCGGTCGGTGGGCATACGCCACGACTGCACCAGCTCGTCTCCGTCAAACAGGCCCATGGCCGTCTGCGTGTTTCCCATATCGATAGCGAGCAGCATGTCTACTCCCAGTGTTGGCATAAAAGGACGCGCACCATTGTATACGTGCCGTCGACGGCGCTCGGCTGCGATTCGTTTACGGTGATAGGGGCTGAGGGGTTTAAATATGAAGGAATTATGCTCTACGAGATTTTCCTTGCCGTTTACCGAACTCCCGAGTAATATTCTTACTTGCGCACATGAGGCGCCCAGACATTGCGGGGTGGAGCAGTCTGGTAGCTCGCCGGGCTCATAACCCGGAGGTCGTAGGTTCAAATCCTGCCCCCGCGACCAAGAACTTGCAGCTCGTCGGCCTAGCCGGCGAGTTTTTTGTTATTTCGGGACCGTGTTTTCGGTCCAATTCTCGGTCTCTCAAACAAAATCTCGATCCGTAACATCTAGACCCGATTTGGGCGGCTAGGTGTTACAGATCGAGATATACCGGTGGGTTGGGTCGTGTTTGTCTAAATCTGTAACACGAGGGACGGATTTTGCCGAGTTGTTGTTACAGATTGAGAATTTCTAGCAGGCGGGCTTGGTTTGTCTCGATCTGTAACAGGTAGGGGTCAAAAGTGGGTCTAGCTGTTACAGATTGAGATTGTTGAGGTTGGGTCGAGGGGAATGTCTCGATCTGTAACAGTAAGACCCGGTTTTGTCGCGTAACTGTTACAGATTGAGATAAACCGACGGGCCGCCCCGCCCATCCCCATCCACCTGCCGCTACCTGCTGTCTGCCGATTTCCGTTGCGCTGTTGTATTCCCATGCCATATCCTCTAGACAACTACGCGGCATCATCGCCGCCGCGCCTACAAGAGAGGAATATCCATGACCGCACCTGCATCCAAGTTGCTCCAGCCCATTACGGTTGGCCCCCTTGAGCTCAAGAACCGCATTATGTTCCCGCCGCTGACCACCGGCTACGAGGAGCGCGACGGTTCCATCGGCGAGCGCAGCCTGGCTTTTTACGAGCGCCTGGCCCGTGGCGGCGTGAGCTACATCGTCATCGGCGACGTTGCTCCCGTCATGACCGCAAGCCCCACGCCCAAGCTGGCAACCGACGCCCAGATCCCCACGTTTAAGGCCCTGGCCGATGCCGTCCACAAGCACGGCGCCAAGGTCGCGCTGCAGCTGTTCCACCCCGAGTACGACGTGCCCGGTGTCGGCCGCATGGTCATGGGATCCATGGCTGCCGCCAAGGCCGCGCAGGAGGCCAAGGCCGCTGGCGACGAGGAGACCTTTGCCGCCAAGATGGCCGAGTCCAACGAGATTCGCAACCAGGCCTACGCCAAGCTGCACCACGACATGCAGCACTTTGTGAACGAGGCGAGCGTAGAGCAGCTTACCCAGATCAAGGAGGCCATCGCTGCCTCGGCCGCTCGCGCGCAGCAGGCCGGGATCGATGCCATCGAGGTCCACGGCGACCGTCTGGTGGGTTCGCTGTGCTCGGCAATCCTCAACCAGCGCACCGACGAGTACGGCGGCTCGTTCGAGAACCGCGTTCGCTACGCGCTGGAGGTCGTCGCTGCCATTAAGGAAGCCGCGCCGCAGCTGATGGTGGAGTACAAGCTCCCCGTGATCATGGAGAACCCCGACGGCACGCCGCGCGGCAAGGGCGGCCTGCAGCCCGACGAGGCCTGCGAGTTCGCCAAGCTGCTCGAGGGCGCGGGCATCGACATGATCCAGGTCGCGCAGGCCAACCACACCGGCAACATGGGAGACACCATTCCGCCCATGGGCGCCATGCCCTACAACTGGACGCTGCCCGTGGCCGAGCGCGTCAAGGCCCTGGTTTCCGTGCCGGTGGCAACCGTCGGCCGTGTTGTCTCGGTCGAGGCCGGCGAGAAGATTCTGGAAGACGGCGCGGCCGACATCATCGCCTACGGCCGCTCGCTCATGTGCGACCCCGACATTGCGCTGAAGGCCGCCACCGGCGAGCCCATCCGCGAGTGCCTCAACTGCAACAAGGGCTGTGTCGACGCGATTCAAAACCGCAAGTACATCTCGTGCGTGCTCAACGCCGAGAACGGCGACGAGGCGACCATCGCCATCAAGCCGGGCGAGGGTGACAAGAAGATCGCTGTGGTGGGCGGCGGTATTGCCGGCCTGGAGGCCGCGCGCGTGGCGGCCAAGCGTGGCTACGACGTGACCGTCTACGAGGCGAGCGATCACTTGGGCGGCCAGATTGTGCTGGCGGCTGCGCCCCCGCGCAAGGACGAGATCATGCGTTCCGTCGAGTACTACGAGAAGATTCTGCCTGGCCTGGGCGTAAAGGTTGAGCTCAGCCACGTCGCTACGGCAGAGGACCTCAACGCCGCCGATGCCGCGATTGTGGCCGTGGGCGCGCACGACGTGGTCATCCCCGTTCCGGGTGCCGACTCGGACAAGGTCGTCTCGAGCTGGGACGTGCTGGCCGGCAAGGTGGAGCTTACGGGCCGCGTCGCCGTCATTGGCGGCGGCCTGGTGGGCACCGAGACTGCCGAGTACCTGCTGCAGCACGGCTGCGAGGTGGCGATCGTGGAGATGCTCGACAAGATTGCCGCGGGCGAGTCCGAGACCATTCTGCCGCTGATTATGAGCGACTTTGCCGAGCACAACGTGGAGCAGCACGTGAAGACCCGCCTGACCGCCATTACCGACGAGGGCGTGGAGGCCGTGCGCACCACCGAGGACGGCGCCGAGGAGCCGGTAAATATCGCCTGCGATTACGTGGTGATGGCCGTGGGCTCCAAGGCCAACGCGTTTGACCTGGACGGCGTGACGGTGCCCGTGACCTGCGTGGGCGACTGCTCGGGCGAGCGCACCGCCGACATTGCGAGCGCCATCCGCACGGCGTATCACGCGGCCAACGAGCTGTAGTTGAGCATCGCGGCCAGGCGGGGCGGTAGCACGGATCCGCCTCGCCCGACTGCGTCCCGTCGGGTGTCAATCGGTGCGGGGCCTGCAAGCGCAGCAGGTCCCGCCCTTTTGTTTTGCTCCGGTGGATGGCAATGCGCGGTAATCATGAGGAGTGAGGACGTCTACTGCCTTGCAGATTACTCAAAATTATTGGGGGAGGGGTTAATAACTATATCTTCTATACCAAAGGACATAAAGAGATGCCAATTTTGTTGACAAGCGAATGACGATTAGCTGCGAGTCAGCTACCAGCGTAAATAATCGATAAAGAAATGTCGTAATTTGGTGCCAAATGCCCAGATAACGCCGCGTCTATTTTAATTAACTGCTTTGAGCAAACAGTAAAATGCTACTATCTAACTTGCACGTAAGAAAGCAGATTAACGGTTAAAGCTAAGAAGTGGCAGGTATGTCGGAAGCAACTAGGACTCGCACGCATGCGCCTGAGGTTAGGCAGCGCGCCGTCGAGATCCTCCAAGAGGGGGTCGGTCATCGCGCCCTCGCTGCGGAGCTTGGCATTCCCCAGGCCACGGCTCGTCAGTGGGCCCGCGCGTATGCCGTGGGCGGTGCCGACGCCGTTCTCAACGCCGGTTCGCATCATCACACCTATTCGTACGACGTAAAGCTCGCTGTGGTTAAGGACCGTCTGGAAAACGGCTTGACGGTTCGCGAGGCCATGATCAAGCACAAGATTCCCAGCGAGTCTTCGGTCAAGGCTTGGTGCCGTCAGTACCGCGAGAGCGGTGAGTCCGCACTGGTCGATAAGCCGCGCGGTCGCAAGCCGCGCGTTAAAAAGGCGGAATAGCAAACGGGATGGTGCGCCCACAGGGGCGCATTTTTCTTGCCGCGCCAACTTTTTGGACCGGCGCGAGCCTATTGGGACATCCTCCAAAGTGCCCAATAAACCGCGCGCAGTGGCCCGCGCGTCCGTCGCTGCGGTAAAGGGACGTCACCCCTCTACTCCAATGCGGACAGACTCCTTGCCCCGTACGCCTAAAACTCCCCAGTTGACCGAAAACCTGCCACCGCAACCCCGTAATTGAGCTATAACGTTAAACAATTGCAGCGTTTTTGCATGGGGGAGTGATGGTATGACGCTACTGTATTTCCTTACCCTGTTTCCGCTGGTACCGGCGCTGGGCATGCTGCTCGCGCGCGGTGACCGCACCCGCGATGCGGTGGGGCTCATAGGCTCCGGCATTATTATGGCGGTGACAGTTGTAGTCGCCGTCATGTTTTTTGGCACGGGTCCGCAGAGCTTTGAGGTTGCCCCCGGCACCTCGCATGTGCTCTCGATCATCAGTTCCGTTATCGACGTCATCCTGTGCGCCGTCATCCTGTACAACGCGTACAAATATAGGAACGCGCTCACCACGGTGCTCAGCGTAGTCCAGTTGGTGGGCTCGCTCGCCTTTGCAGCCATGACGCTGCCCGCGACCGAAGCCGTCACCGCAACCCCGCTCTACCTGGACTACATGAGCGTGATCATGGTCCTCGCCGTCGGCATCGTCGGCAGCCTTATCTGCGTGTATGCCCTGGGCTACATGAAGGACTTCCAGGCCCACGACGAGCACGAGGCTGCGCTGCGCGGGCAGACCGCGCCCGACCGTCGCCCGCAGTTCCTGGCGCTTATGTTCCTGTTCCTCTCAGCCATGTTCGTCATCGTGACGAGCGACAACCTTGAGTGGCTGTTCTGCGGCTGGGAAATCACCACCGTGTGCTCGTTCCTTATGATTGGCTACACGCGCACGCCCGAGGCCATCAAGAACGCCTTCACCCAGATCATCCTCAACATGCTGGGCGGTATCGCGTTTTTGGCCGGACTCATGTACCTGCACGTTAACAGCATGCCGCTGACCATCTCGGGCATGATCGAGCTTTCCGGCGCCGGAACCGCGCAATCTGCGCTGCTGGTGATGCCGGTCATTCTGTTGTCGCTCGCCGCGCTCACCAAGGCCGCACAGATGCCGTTCCACACGTGGCTGTTGGGTGCCATGGTTGCCCCCACGCCCACGAGCGCCCTGCTGCACTCGTCAACCATGGTCAAAGCCGGCGTGTTCCTGATGGTCAAGCTGAGCCCACTCTATGCCATCTATCCCGTGACCGGCTTTATGGTCACGAGTGTGGGTGCCATCACGTTTTTGCTCGCTGCCCTCATGGCCATCTCGCAGAGCAACGCCAAACGTGTGCTCGCGTACTCCACCATTTCCAACTTGGGCCTTATCAGCGCCTGCTTGGGTGTCGGCGCGCCCGAGGCCGTATGGGCCGCCATCTTTCTAATCCTGTTCCACACGGTGGCAAAGTCGCTGCTGTTCCTGTGCGTGGGCACGGCCGAGCATCATATCGGCAGCCGCAATATCGAGGACATGGACGGTATGTTCAGCCGCATGCCGCACCTGACGCGCCTTATGATGCTGGGCATCATGGGCATGTTTGTGGCGCCGTTTGGCATGCTCGTGTCCAAGTGGGGCGCCCTGGTGGCGTTTGCGCAGACCGGCAACGTGCTCATGATCATGGTGCTGGCCTTTGGCTCGGCCGCGACGTTCTATTTTTGGGGCAAGTGGCTTGCCAAGCTTTCGGGCGTCGACCCCACGGCTCAAAACGTCGAGGTCAATGTCCATAAGACCGAATGGATGGCGCTCAACACCATCGCCGCGCTGCTGATTCTGTGCTGCGTGGCGTTTCCGGTTATCTCGAGCGGTCTGGTATCGCCCTATCTCGCCATGGTGTTTGGACGCGTGCCGTACGTTATTGGCAAGGACGCCATGTATCTGATGGTGGTTATCGTAGCGTTTATCGCCGTGGTGCTGCTGACGTCGTTCCGCGTGAGCAATAAGCCGCACGTCAACGTGTACCTTTCGGGCGTGGGAACCGACAAATATCGCCATTTCCGCGGCTCGATGGGACGCGAGGTGAAGGCCGAAAAGCGCAATTGGTACTCGGAGGACGCCCTTGGCGAGAAGCGTATTGGCCCCGCGGGTAGCGTCGTGTGCTGCAGCATTATCTTGTTTGCGCTGCTGTGTTGCGCGTGGATTGGGCCCGAGCGGCTTGCCATGAGCGCGCCCTCGGTGTTGCGCGGCAAGTATTTTGAAGGTTCGGGCGTCGTGGGCATCTTTATTGGCACCGTGGCGTTTGCCTTGATTGCGCCTTTGGTTGGTGGCCTGATCGACGGCGTTGACCGTAAGCTTTCGGCTCGCATGCAGGGCCGCGCGGGCCCGCGCCTGCTACAACCCTTCTACGATGTGGCCAAGCTCCTGCGCAAGGCCCCCGCCAGCGTAAACACCATGGACGACACCTACATGGCGTGCGCGCTCATCTTTACCGTGGTGGGCGGCGGCATCTTTGTGTCGGGCTCCAACACGCTGCTGTGCGCGTTTATGGTTACCCTCGCCGCGATCTTTGTGGTGTTGGCGTCCGCCTCGACGCAAAGCCCGTTTGCTCAGGTCGGCGCCGACCGCGAGCTGCTGCAGGTCATGAGTTACGAGCCCGCCGTTCTGCTGATGAGTGTGGGCCTGTACCTTGCCACCGACAGCTTCGATTCCATTGCTGTGACGGGGCAGTCGGCCCCTATCATCGTGTACAGCGCGCCCATTTTCCTCGCGTTGCTCGCGGTGCTTACCATCAAGCTGCGCAAGTCGCCGTTTGACCTTTCGTACTCGCATCATGCGCATCAGGAGATCGTCCAGGGCGTCGCCACCGAGATGAGCGGCGGCACGCTGGCCAAGATGACCCTTATGCACTGGTGCGAGACCGTGCTGTTTTTGATGTGGGTGGGCATGTTCTTTGTTTGGGACAACCCCGTGAGCTGGGTTGTAGCCCTGGTCGTGATGGCCGCGACGTATTTTGTCGAGGTCCTGATCGACAACACCTTCGCACGCAGCACCTGGCGCAGCTGCTTTAGGCTCGGATGGGGCGTGGCGCTGGTGTTTGGCCTGCTCAACCTTATGCCCATCCTCGTCGACGTATTTATTTAGGAGGCGGCATCCATGGATCATAAAATGTCGCGCTCGCCGTGGGTTATTCATTACGACGGCTCGAGCTGCAACGGATGCGATATCGAGGTGTTGGCCTCGCTCACGCCGCTGTTCGATGCGGAACGCTTTGGCGTGGTCAACACCGGCAACCCCAAGCATGCGGACATCTTTTTGGTGACGGGGTCGGTCAATGTCCAGAACCTGCCTGTCGTGCGCCAGATTTACAACCAGATGCTCGAGCCCAAGTGCGTGGTGGCCTGCGGCATCTGCGCGTGTTCGGGCGGCGTGTTCCGCGATGCCTATAACGTGACCGGCGGCGTGGACCGCGCAATTCCCGTGGATGTGTACGCGCCTGGGTGCGCCATTCGCCCCGAGACCGTGATCGATGCCATCGTGGAGGCGTGCGGCATCCTGGACCAGAAAGAGGCCGTGATGCGCGCCGGCGGCGATCCGCTTACCGTGGGCGGCGCCGCTACTTGGGACGGTGGCGTTGAGCTGGGCGAGGACGGGTTTGTGGCTGCGGGGGCCGGGGCCGGCGACGCGCATGCCGCTGGCGACGCACCTGCTGAGACGCCCGCCGCTGCAAGGGAGGCCGAGTAATGCAAAAGGCAATCTATACCACCGTCGGGATTGACGAGCTCCTGTCTCATGCCCAGGCGCTCAAGGGCGTCGGCGCGCGCTTTGTGCAGATGCATGCCGAGCGCAACGTCGACGATGGCTCGTATCGCTTGGTCTATACGTTTATCAACGTTCGTGCTGCTCAGGAGCATATTGCGCAGGACGGCAGCTATGCGATTGAGAACCTGGTGGTTGAGGGCATCGACCAGTACCAGGAGATTCCGTCCATCAGCTCGTATTACCCCGCGGTGTTCCCGTTTGAAAATGAGGCCCACGACCTGTTTGGTCTTGCCATCACTGACATGCAGGTCGACTTTAAGGGCTTTTTCTACCAGGTTTCGACTGCCGAGCCCATGAGCGTTATCACGCCCGAGGTGAAGGCCGCGCGCGAGAAAGCCATGAAGGTCCGTGCCGCTGCCGAGGCCAAGGCGCGCAAGGCCGCGGCCGAGAAGGCTGCCGCTGCCGCCGCTGCTGCCGGTGATGCTGCGGGCGCTGCCGCTCAGCCCGATGCGGCTGCCGGCTCCGATGCTCAGCACGATGAAGCTGCTGCGAAGGCCGCGCTCAAGGCCGCCGAGCTGGAAGCAAAGCTCGCCGCCATGGATCCCGAAAAAGCGGCCAAGGTCCGCGCGGCGCTTGCCGCCAAGGCTGCCCGCGACAAGCAGAAAAAGGAGGCGTAAGGTCCATGGCACATCGCTCCGTTATTCCGTTTGGCCCGCAGCACCCGGTGCTGCCCGAGCCGCTTCATCTGGACCTGGTGATCGATGACGACCGCGTCATCGAGGCAATTCCGCAGATCGGCTTTGTGCACCGCGGGCTCGAGAAACTCACCGAAAAGCGCGACATGCATCAGTTTGGCTACATCGCCGAGCGCATCTGCGGCATCTGCGCCGTGGGCCACAGCTGCGGCTATGCCAGCGCCTGCGAGCGCATGCTCGACATCGAGGTGCCCGGCCGTGTGCAGTATATCCGCACCATTTTGCACGAGCTTTCGCGCATTCACTCGCACCTGTTGTGGCTGGGCCTGCTCGCCGATGCCTTTGGCTTCGAGGCGCTGTTCTATCGTTCGTGGACCCTGCGCGAGCAGATTCTCAAGATCTTTGAGGGCACGTGCGGCGGCCGCGTGATTTTGTCGATCAACGAGATCGGCGGCCTTAAGCACGACATCGAGGACTCCGAGCTGGCGGGTATTGTCCAGACGCTCGACGCCATGCGTCCCGACTACGAGGCTCTGGTGCATACGTTTTTGGACGACAATAGCTGCGGCGAGCGCCTGCATGGCGTGGGTGTGATCAGCAAGAAGGACGCGCTTGATCTGTCGATGGTCGGCCCGTTCGGCCGCGCCTCGGGCGTGGACTACGATGTGCGCATGTTTGGCGACGGTGCCTATGCGGATCTGGCCGCGTTTGAGCCTATTGTTGCTAGCGATGGCGACTGCTATGCCCGCTGCCAGGTGCGTTGTGCCGAGGTCACACAGGCCATGGACGTCATCAAGGAGCTTGTCGGCAAGATTCCGCACGACGGAATCGGCGGGCGCACCAAGCTCACGCCGGCCGACGGCGCGCGCGGCGAGGTTGTGATTGAGCAGCCGCGCGGCGAGGCGTATTACTATGTGCGCGGTAACGGCACCAAGAACCTGGACCGTTTCCGCGTGCGCACGCCGACGTCGCAAAACCTGGCGGGTCTGACACATGCGCTGCAGGGCGTGCTCCTTGCCAACGTGCCCATGATTATCCTGACCATCGACCCCTGCATTAGCTGCACGGAAAGGTAGGCGCGGCATGAGTTTACTGACATTTGCCAAGACGGCCTTGGGTTCTATGGTCAAGCAGCCGGTCACGGTTTGTTATCCGCAGGAGAAACTGACGGCGCCCGAGCGCTTGCGCGGGCACATCGTCAACGACATGGACGTGTGCATTTGCTGCGGCATGTGCGCGCGTCGCTGCCCGGCGGGCGCGCTCGCGGTCGATCGCAAAGGCGGCACCTGGTCGATCGACCCGTATGTCTGCGTGGTGTGCGGTGAGTGCGTCGAAAGCTGCCCCAAACATTGCCTGACTATGGACACCGCCCGTACTCCAGTCACGGCGGATAAGACTCCCACGATAGAAACCAAGCCGGAGTAGCGCTGGAATAGAGCTGGAATAGAGCTGGAATAGGGTCCGGTGGGGCAAAATTGCCCCACCGGACCCGCGCTTAACGCGCGGTGGAGCCGCCGCGAACAAAACTATGCCGGATTACGGGGCTGGATAGCGAACCTCCGACCATACAGAAAATCGCAAAAACAAAACCGCAGGTAGATAGCCTTCCGTTTTTGAAAAAATGAAGGTATGGATGAGGGTCCCGACTTTAGCCCCGTAATCCGGCATAGTTTTGAAATGGCACCATATCCGTAACAGCCCCTGATCTCCCGTGGACAGAGGGAAACGGATCATTTTGGCCTTGCGAGGGCTGCCTCGTGATCCGTCTGCCACGAAATGGGCCCATCTACTACGTTTAGGCCGCTACCCTCAACCATGCCAAAAAACGCGAAAACAAAATTGCAGGTAGAACGCCTGCGGTTTTTCATGAAAAGCGGTTATGGTCGGGGGTATCGATTCAAACGTAGTAGATGGGCCGATTTCGTAGCGAGCACCACCAATTGATCCCCCGGAGACGGAGGAAAACGGATCATTTTGGCCTGTCGGCTCCGAGCCGCACCCGTTTTCCTGCGAAAACTCTCGTGTCTCAACTTTGGTGAGACATTTGTCTCACGCCCAAAATCAAATCTGGAACGTGTGTCACCTGCCCTAATTGTGTCTCATTCCGTAACTTTAGGCTGATGCAAGGTCTGTGACCGCGAGAAGGGAGACGCGATGAGTAAGTACACGAGGGGTCTCTTGGCGGTGATACTTGCCGTAGTGCTAGTATTGCCAGCTGCAGCATTTGCCATGCTGCCCGAGGCCAACGCCAGGTCCAGCACAGGAATGGACGGACCGACAATGAGCGGAAAGGTCGTCGTCGATCCCGACACCAGCGGACGCTGGGAAATCTGGGCGGCCGGTCACAACGGTAATAAAGTAACGACTCAAAACGTCGGCCGAATCTGGACCGACAAGACGGTCGAGGCAACTGAGGAAAACGAAGAGTCGGATTTTCTGACCACGCTTTCGGCCATGTCCTCGACGTCTAATTCAACCGTGACGGTTACTACGCCGCTCGACATCGTGATGGTGCTGGATGCATCTGGCTCGATGGATGATCCTATGGGTGGCGGAGATCGCACTAAGCGTATCGATGCACTGAAGAACGCTGCGAACAGCTTTATCGATACCATCGCCAAACAAAACGAGAGTATCGAGGGTGTCGATAGGCAACATAGGGTTGCCATTGTTAAGTTTGCGGGCGAGAAGTCCAACAATATCGGCAACAATATGTATCGCGACGGAGGGTACTCCTACAATTACACCCAGGTTATGAAAGAATTGACCTACTGTTCCGGCAGCAATGCGGATGATCTCAAGAAGAATACAATTAATAAAATTCAGCCTGCCGGCGCCACGCGCGCCGACTATGGCCTAGAGCTGGCCGAGAAAATCACTACCACTTATGGCCGCAAAGATGCCAAGAAGATTATTGTGTTCTTTACCGACGGTACGCCAACAAAGCAAAATACATTCGATGCGGGTGTCGCCAACGCTGCCGTGACAGCTGCTAAGAATATGAAGGACGGCAAGGCCACCGTTTATACCATCGGCATCTTTGATGGCGCGAACCCCAGTGCTGGTATCCAGGATTCGGGAAAAAGCCAAAAAGAGAACAAGTTCATGCAGGCCGTTTCGAGCAACTACCCCAATGCCACGGCATGGGATGCTCATGGTGCACGCGCGGAAAACTCCGACTACTACAAGTCGGCGACCGATGCCGAAGAGCTCAAGAAGGTCTTCGACGACATCTCACAGGCCATTACGTCAGAGGCGCCTTATCCGACCGAAATTGATAAGGGCTACGACGCGACCAAGTCCGGCTACATCACGTTTACCGACGAGCTGGGCGACTTTATGCAGGTCGACAGCTTCACCGAGGTCGTCATCAACGGCACGCCGTTTACCAAGACGGACAAAACGGTCAATAAAGAAACCAATACCGACACCTACGAGTTCACCGGCAAGGCAAAAGACCTGCTCATTACCGTGCAGCGTGCTGGTGATGACAATCCCCAGAAGGGCGATGTCGTAACGGTCAGCATTCCTGCGTCGTTGATTCCGCTGAGCCACTTTAAGACCGTAGACGGCAAGCTTTCGGTCGACAGCGCTCAGCCTATCCGCGTGAAGTACACCTCGAGCGTGAAGAGCACTGCACTCGACAACCTGTTTACGCCCGAGAAGGTAACGGGGCTCAAGGATTACATCGAGAACAATACGACCGTTGCCAACGGCGCCAAGACCGTGAATTTCTACGCGAACAAGTGGGCTGCCGGCGATCTGGGCAATACGGTTGCGACCTTTGAGCCGGCCGACACCAACCGCTACTACTACTTCCAGAAGCAGACGCCCATTTACACGGACAAGGATTGCACGCAGCCTGCAAAGAATTCGCTGGCAGATACCGGCACCTATTACTACAAGGATGAGTTTGAGGAGCAGGGCGAAAACGGCGAGGCCAAGCCCGCCTCTGCCGTCATCGAGTTTATCGGCGGCGACGCTGCGAAGTTTGACGGCGCTATTGTTGCTGACGAGGACGGCAACCTTTCGTTTAGCGTGGGAACCGCGCGCCTAGCCTTTATCGACGAGCTCCACACCACCAAGGATAACGTGGGCGGCAACAACACCGAGACCGCGAAAGACGTTCTCAACCCCAAGTGGAACAACACGTCCGCCAAGGCGACCGCGACGCATGTCAATTCCTACTTGGGCAACAACGGCAAGATTAGCTTTGCGTACAACATGACGCCGGCGACGGTGGAGACCAAGGCTAGCTTTGGCCTGACCAAGGTGCTCGAAGGCCGCGCCTGGACGAAAGGGGACACGTTTGAGTTTGAGCTGACGTCCGAGAATAACGCCCCGATGCCCGAGTCCGCGACTGCGCCCGTGACCAAGGACGATCAACACGAGGGCAAGGCTGCCATTGACTTCGGCACGATCGAATACACCAGTCCTGGCACGTATGTCTACAAGGTCAGCGAAAAGAACGCCGGGACCACGGTTGACGGCATTGCCTACAGCAAGAACGTCGCGGAGATCACCGTGATGGTAACGCCCAACAAGAAGGGCGAGCTCAGCGCCGCTGTGAAGGTGACTTGGAGCGAAGCCGACGAGACCGAGTTCAAGAACGTCTACACTGCGGAGCCTGTTGAGTCCAGCGTTACCGACAAGATTGACGTGACCAAGTCTCTGACCGGGCGCGACCTTACGGCCGGTGAGTTCAGCTTTGAGCTGCGCGAGATCAAGGGTGAGGACTCTGAGCTTATCGAGACCGTTGCGAACGCTGCCGACGGCAAGGTGACGTTCAGCGCCATCAAGTACACCGAGATTGGCCAGCACACCTACACGCTGCATGAGGTTAAGGGCAACGCCGGTGGTATTGACTACGACGACGCGGTCTACACCATCGTGACGACCATCGCCGATAACGGCAAGGGCCAGCTGGTTGCCACGCATGAGCTAAAGGATGCCAAGGACGTCAAGAGCATCAAGTTCGAGAACGTCTACACCACGAATGCTGCCGAGGCCTCGCTTGCGGGCATCAAGAACCTGCAGGTCGCCGACGGCTTGACTCCGGCTGACATTGCCGGCAAGTTCACCTTTACCGTGACCGGTGAAGAGGGCGCACCCATGCCCGCGAACGCGAGCGTGACCAATGATGCCAAGGGCAAGGTCGACTTTGGCAAGATTACCTTTACGCTCGACGACCTTAACAAGGCTCTGGGTGAGAAGTCCGAGAAGCGCGAGCACACCTTTACCTACACCGTGACCGAGTCCGGCGAGGTCGCTGGCGTGACCAACGACGCTAAGCCGTCGCGCGAGGTTTCCTTCACCGTGACCGATGACTGCAAGGGGAATCTGCGCGTATCCCGCAAGCCGGACGGTGATGCGGCCTTCACGTTCACCAATACCTATAACGTGACGCCTGTCGAGACGAGCGTCACCGAACAGATCACCGCGACCAAGGTCCTGACCGGCCGCGATCTCAAGGATGGCGAGTTCTCCTTCGAGCTCGTCGAGGGCGACAAGGTCGTCGCTACCGGCACCAACGCCGCCGATGGCACAATCGTCATGGACAAAATCACTTACGATAAGCCCGGCACTCACACCTACAAGCTGCGCGAGAAGCTCCCCAACGAAGCGGGGCTGAGCAACGGGATTACGTACGATAAGACGAACTACACCATCAAGACGAGCGTCATCGACAACGGCGACGGCACGCTTAAGGTGACCCATACGCCCGAGGGCACCAAGCCGGCGCGCTTTGAGAACAAGTACAACACTGCCCCGAACGAGTCCAGCGTTACCGACCAGATCACCGCGAAGAAGGTCCTGACCGGCCGCGACCTCAAGGCCGGAGAGTTCTCCTTCGAGCTCGTCGAGGGTAACGATGTCGTCGCCAAGGGCACCAATGCGGCCGACGGCAAGATCACGATGGACAAGATCACCTACACCGAGGCCGGCGAGCACACCTACACGCTGCGCGAGGTCAAGGTCGACGCCGACAACGGTATCACCTACAGCACCGCGGCCTACACCATCGTGACCGCCGTCACCGATGATGGCAATGGCAAGCTCACGGTTAAGCATGAGCTGCAGGACGTCGAGAAGGCTGTCTTCGAGAATGCCTACAGCGTTACTCCGAATAACTCCAGCGTCACCGACCAGATCACCGCGACCAAGGTTCTGGACGGACGCGACCTCAAGGCCGACGAGTTCTCCTTCGAGCTCGTCGAGGACGGCGAGGTCGTCGCCACCGGCGCTAACGACGCCGATGGCAAGATTACGATGGGCAAGATTACCTACACCGCCGCCGGCAAGCACACCTATATCCTGCGCGAAGCCAAGGGCGCCGAAGGCAACGGCATTACCTACGACAGCACGACCTACACCATCGTGACTACCGTTACTGATGACGGCAATGGTAAGCTCACGGTCAAGCACGAGCTGCAGGGCGCCAACGAGGCGAAGTTCAACAACAGCTACAAGCCGAATCCTAACGAGTTCAGCGTCACCGACGAGATCAAGGCGAACAAGGTCCTGACCGGCCGCGATCTCAAGGACGGCGAGTTCTCCTTCGAGCTCGTCGAGGGCGAGGGCGAGGATGCCAAGGTCGTCGCCACCGGCAAGAACGCCGCCGATGGCAAGATCACGATGAGCGCCGTGAAGTACGACAAGGCCGGAACGCACACCTACACGCTGCGCGAGGTCAAGGGCAACGCCGGCGGTATCACCTACAGCGATGCCAAGTTCACCATCGAGACCACCATCACGGACAACGGCGACGGTACCCTCAAGGCCGAGCATGTCCTGAAGGACGCCGAGGCTGCGACCTTCGAGAACACCTACAGCGTGACCCCGCTCGATGCAGAGCTCGACTTTGACCTGAACAAGGTCATCAGCGGCCGCGACTGGACGGATGGGGACGAGTTCAGCTTTACCATCACCGCCCCCGAAGGCGCCCCGCTGCCCGATCCTGCAACCGTAACCGTGAGCAAGCACGATGCGAAGGATGGCATCGCTGCCGTCAAGTTCGGCAAGATCCGCTACACGGCTGCCGGAACCTACACGTACGAGATCCGCGAGAACGCGGGTAACGCGGCCGGCATGGCGTATGACGGGCATGTCGCGACCGCCGAAGTGACCGTGACTGAGGACGGCGAGGGCAAGCTGACCGCCAATGTCACCAAGAAGGAAAACGGACGCTTCACCAACACGTACCGCACTGAGCTTAACTACACCGCGGCCGGCGGCCTCAAGCTCAGCAAGAGCCTCTCCGGACGTCCTATGACCGAGGGTCAGTTCACGTTTACCGTGACGCCTGCCGACGAGGCCTCGGCCAACGCGCTTGGCCTGCTGCCCGGGGCCAACAGCTTCAAGTCCCCCGAAGCGGCAGAGGCAACGGTCGGACTGATCGACATTCTGGCTGGTCATGAGGTTAAATTTACGCAGGCTGACGCCGGCAAGACCTTCAAGTACACCGTGGCCGAAAAGAACGACGGCCAGCCCGGTTACACCTACGATGACGCCGTACGCACGGTGACGATCGCCATCGCCGACGACACCGCCGGTACGCTCTCTGCTACGACGACCGTTTCCGGTGGTCCCGAGGGTACGCATACGACGGTCCACAAGAGCGGTGAGAACAAGGTCGAGAGTGCCCTGGTCCCGTTCCACAACAGTTACAGCGCTACGACCAATACGCCTGGTGGTACCGCTGCTCAGGTTGTCGCCACCAAGACCCTGACCGGTCGCCCGATGGTCGACGGCGAGTTCTGGTTCGGCATCGCCTATCAGGGTGAGCTTGTGGCATACGAAAACCTCAAGCCCAATATCGGCGGGCACGTGAGCTTTGATACGCTGCACTACGACACTAAGATGCTTGCTAATCTTGAGGCTGCTGGGCTTGCTTATCGTACCGATAAGGACGGCAAGCTTGCCTGGACCATTAACTACACGGCTTACGAAGATTTATTCGGGCTGCCGAATGGCGTTTCCGCTACAACGTGGAGCTTTGGCTTTAAGGTTATCGTCGTCGACAACGGTGACGGTACCCTGACGGCGACGGTCGACTACGGCGGCGTCGAGCCCTTGTTCGAGAACGTCTACGGCGCCGACGCCGTGGATGCCGCGCTCACCGGTACTAAGAAGCTCCAGGTTGCCGAGGGCCTGACCCCGGCCGACATCACGGGTAAGTTCACCTTTACCGTGACCGCCGACGAGGCAGGTGCCCCGATGCCCGAGCGCACGACCGTAACCAACGACGCAGCCGGTAACGTGGACTTTGGCAAGATCCACTTTACGCTCGAGGACCTCAACCGCGCTCTGGGCGTGACGGACGATGCGACCGATAAGGCCGAGGCAGACGAAGCTGACGACGTCGACGCTGACGAGGCAGAGGCCGACGCCGACGCTGATGCCAACGTTGACGAGCCCGGCGACGAGTCCGAGCCCGCAGCCCCCACCGCCCCGCGCTCGCACACCTTTACCTACACGGTGACCGAGTCCGGCAGCGCCCCTGGCGTGACTAACGACACCAACGCCACGCGCAAGGTTTCCTACACCGTGACTGACGACGGTGCGGGACATCTGATCGTCAAGCGCGACGGCGGCGACGGTGCGGCCTTTACGTTCACCAACACGTACGGCGTGGCACCTACCGATTCTGTCGTGACCGATCAGGTCAAGACCGTCAAGCGTCTGACCGGACGCGACCTTGCAGCAGGCGAGTTCACGTTTGAGCTGCTCGAGGACGACGTGGTTGTCGCTAACGGCACCAACGACGCTAACGGCACCGTGACGCTGAGCCCGATTCGCTACGAGGCACCCGGCACGCACACGTACACGCTGCGCGAGGCTTGCCCCAACGCGCTCGGCCTGTACAAGGGCGTCACCTATGACGGCACGACCTACACCGTCGTGACCACCGTCTCCGACAACGGCGACGGCACGCTGACCGCGACGCACAAGCTCGAGGGAACCACCGAGTCGGCTGGCTTTACCAACAAGTATCACGCCATGCCTACGCAGGTTTCCATCGGCGCTATCAAGGTGCTCGAGGGACGCGAACTCAAGAAGGACGAGTTTAGCTTTAAACTCGTTGGCGAGGACATCGAGTCCACCGTCACCAACGATGCCGACGGCAAGATCAACTTTGACAAGTTTGAGTACGACGAGCCCGGTACGCACGCCTACACCATCAGCGAGGTCAAGGGCGACGAGGTCGGTATGACCTACGACAAGTCCGTCTTTACCGTGACCGTCAACGTGGTCGATGACGGCGAGGGCAACCTCAAGGCGAACGTCGCCTTTACCAAGGGCGACAAGAGCGTCGAGGGTATCGTGTTCAACAACACGTACAAGAAGCCCGAGACGCCCGTGCCGACGCCCGATCCCGGCACGCCTAAGACCGTGACGAACATCGTCAAGACGGTCAAGGGTTTCCTGCCCACCACAGGCGACCAGCAGGCTGCCGCTCTACTTATGGCATTTGTCATCGCCATGGCCGGCGTCGGAGCCCTGGTCTGGGGTATCCGTAAGCGCTAGGCACGCTGGCAGCGCCCGGGGCCAAAAGGCCCCGGGCGGCTAGCGGGGAGCCAAAACACAGCCCCCACCCCACCCCTGGCCGCCACGGAGGTATCTCCCTCCTCCGTGGCGGCACTTTTGTGTGCCGGGGGCGCCACGAAACCGGCCCATCTACTACGTTTGGTCCCTTACCCCCAACCATGCCAAAAACGCGAAAACAAAACCGCAGGTAGAACGCCTGTGGTTTTCTGCAAAACCGGGGTATGGTCGGGAGTGTCGACTCAAACGTAGTAGATGGGCCAGTTTCGTGGCGAGCGGTTCCGGCTGATCCCTTGGGGACGGAGGGAAACGGATCATTTTGGTCCCGCTAGGCTGGCGGAGGCACTCGTGCAGGGCCGCCCGAACAAAACTATGCCGGTTTACTACGATGAATTCGACATTCCCGACCATGACTGCATTTTTCTAAATATTGCAAGCGTTCTACCTGCGCTTTTGCAAGCGCGCAATTTGCCGTGGTCGAAGGTGGACGATTCATCGTAGTAAACCGGCATAGTTTCGAAATGGCATTAAAGCGGTAGCAGCTATTTTGCTATGCCGGGGCGCTTGGCCTTTGGGCAACTACCCTCGCAGGTAGGCGATGGCGATCTGCGTGCGGTTGCGCAGGCCCATTTTGGCAAGGATCGAGCTGATGTGGTTGCGTACCGTGCCTTCGCCCATATAGGCGGTGGCAGCAATCTCCTTGTTGTCGAGGCCGCGGGCGATGAGCTCTGCGACTTCGAACTCGCGGTCGGTCAGGCTGGCAAAGGCGGCGGGCCGGCGAGGCGTGTCGGCCTCGGACCCCGCCCCATCAAAGTCGATATCCTCGATCGCCTTGCCCTCGAGCACGCGTTTACCGTCCATGACCTGCGCCAGTGCTGGCGGAATGGCGGCGACATCGGTCTTGATCAGGTAGCCGCGGGCGCCCAGCTTGAGCGCCGACACAATGTACTCGTCATCCGAGAATGTCGTCAGAAACACCACGCGTGCCGCAGGGTCGTGCTCAAGGATCTCGCGTGCCGCCGAAAGTCCGTCGCGCCCCGGCATCTGAATGTCGAGCAGCGCGATATCGGGCGCGTGCTCGCTGTAGAGCGCGACCGCCTCGTCGCCATTGGCGCCGGTACCCACCACTTCGATCTGCGGCTGGGCGCCCAGGATAATCTTGAGCGAATCGACCACCAAGCGGTCGTCGTCGACAACGATGAGCCTCATCGGCCCTCATCTCCTTGCTGTTTGGGGACGGTGGCAAACACGCGCCAGCCGGGGGCGCCGGCGCGCAGGCCGGCGGTGAAGGTTCCGCCAAGCGCCTCGACGCGCTCGCGCATGGAGGCGAGCCCCATGCCTTCTACGACGTTGCTGCTGCTCGCCGGGGTCGCGTCCGCGCCATCATCGGTAACGATGAGCTGGTAAAACGACGGATGCTCCATGCACCGCACGGTAATGGTTTTGGCATGGGCGTGGCGCATGGCGTTGGAAAGCGCCTCGCGCAGCACCGCCGCAAAGCAGTTGGCGACGTTGGCGGGCGCATGCTCGGCCAAAACCTCAAGCTCAATCTGCGGACCGCTGTCCGAGCGTGCGCCTTCAACGATGCGCTCGAGCTGCACGGAGAGGTCAGTCGCATTGTCGTTGAGCGCGTGGACGCTGGCGCGCACGAGCTGGAGCGCCTCGTCAACCGTGTGTTTGACGTCGGCGAAATCGGCGGCGACGCCGGGCTCATCGGCATGGACCACGCGCAAGGCCTCGGCTTGAAGCGAAGCGCGCGTGAGCTGGTGGCCCACGTTATCGTGGATTTCGCGCGCGATGCGGGCGCGTTCGGCGAGCGTCGCGAGCTCGACTTCGTAGTCCTGGCGGTCGGCGAGGTCGCGGTTGCGTGCCTCGAGTGCCAGGGCGCGTTCTTGCAGCTTGTCGCGGGTGCGACGCATGCGTTCCTGTTCGCGCTCCAGCTGCGCGGTGCGCAGCGACAGCAACGTGGCGGCGACCGAAAGGATGGCGGTTAGCAGCAGCGTTCGGGTGGTGAGCGCGCCGCCGCGAAGGTCCGCGACAAGCGCACAGACAAACACGGCGCCAATCGCCAGCGCGGGCCAGATGCGTTCACGGCGCACGCGTCGCGTGATGTCATAGAAGGCAAGGGGTGCGAACGGCATAAATGACGGCACGAAGACGGCCGCGATGATGTAAGCGTAACTTGCGGTCTCGCTTGCGCGGCGCGTGCGTTCCCCCTGTGCGACCTCGGCCAGCGAGGTGGCAATAACGCCAAGGCAAAACGCCGCGACCAGGCGAGCGTCCACAGCAAGACCCATGGCGGCCGCAATACAGCACGCCAGCACGATCGATTTGTCGAAAAGCCTGTTCATACGGGTATTGTACGCGAAGCCGCGCGTGGTGGAGGGACCGCCTGCGCAACCGTGACATTCCTCCCACGCGGCAAAGCGGGGACGTCGGCAGGCCGCACGGCCAAGCTCCGCACTCGTGACAAAGCTCACTGGTGCGCGCCGCTCGCTCCTGCGATGATGCAATCGTACCGGGCCGCAATCAACAGAAGGGCCGCCTCATGACAGACATCGTCCACGTCGAAAACCTCGTCAAGCGCTACGACGACCTTATCGCGCTCGACCACTTTAGCCTGAGCATCGCCCCCGGCGAGATCTTTGGCCTGCTGGGCCCCAACGGCTCGGGCAAGACCACGTCCATCAACTGCATTCTGCAGCTGCTCGCCTACGACAAAGGCACCATCGAGCTGTTCGGCGAGCCCATGACGCGCGCCCGCTACGACCTCAAGCGCCGCATCGGTGTGGTGCCGCAGCAGGTGGCGGTGTTTGACGAGCTTACGGTGCGCGAGAACATCGACTATTTCTGCAGCCTTTACGTCAACGACCGCAAGCGCCGCCGCGCGCTGGTGGACGAGGCGATCGACTTTGTCGGGCTGGGCGACTTTACCAAGTTTCGCCCCGGCAAGCTCTCGGGCGGCCTGGCGCGTCGCCTCAACATCGCCTGCGGTATCGCGCACAAGCCCGAGCTCATCTTCTTTGACGAGCCCACGGTGGCGGTCGACCCGCAGAGCCGCAACGCCATCCTGGAGGGCATCTGCCGCCTGCGCGACGAGGGCGCCACGGTGGTGTATACCAGCCATTACATGGAGGAAGTCGAGCAGATTTGCAGCCGCATCATGATCATGGACGGCGGACGTGTGCTGGCGCAGGGCACCAATGACGAGCTCAAACGCATGATTCAAATGGGCGAGCGCGTGACTGTCGAGGTCAGCGCCGTAGAGACCGCCACGGTCGAGCGGCTGCGCGCCCTCGAGCACGTGCTTTCGGTTGAGTTGTCCGGCGGCGAGCTCGTCTGCACCTGCGAAGCGAGCCCGCACAATTTGGTCGACATCCTCGACACGCTGCGCGCCGCCGATGTGGCGCTCGGCCGCGTGTGGAGCGAGCCGCCGACCCTCAACGACGTGTTCCTCGAGATCACCGGCCGCGAGCTGCGCGACTAGGGGGCAGCCATGTTCAACACCATTATCATCACGGTCAAAACGCTGCTGCGCCGGCCGAGCACGTGGGTCTGGGGCGCCCTCTTTCCCATCGCGCTTTCCACGATGTTCATGTTTATGTTTGCGAACCTGAGCTCCGACGGCACGGTCGACCCGGTGCCGGTTGCCGTCGTGGCGGACAAGGTCTGGGACGCTTCGACCTTTAAGGATGTGGCGACGTCGCTTGCCAAGGAAGGCGACGACCAGCTGCTCGAGATCCACGAGCTCGACGACGCAGCCGATGCGAACCGTGCGCTCAAGGCCGGTGAGGTCGCGGGTATCTATACGGTCGACGCTGCGGGCACGCCCAAGCTCACACTGCTATCGAGCTACGACAGCTCGCGCGCATCATCGGTGCTCACCGATCGCAGCATCCTGGAGACGGTGGCAAGCTCGTATACACAAAATGCCGAGCTCATGTCCCAGATTGCCCAGGACAACCCGGCGGCGCTCGCCGACCCCGAGGCGGTTGCGCGCGCCCTGTCGCTCGAGGGCGGCACCCGCCGCGTAAGCCTGACACGCACCACACCCGACGGCACGGTCATCTACTATTACGCGCTCTTTGGCCTGGTCGCGATGATGTCTGCCGAGTTTGCCGCCTTGAGCGTCATCGACCTGCAGCCCAATCTGTCGGGTCTTGGCGCGCGTCGCTGCGTGGGCGGTCTTTCCAAAACGGCGTCGCTGGCCGGTATCTTTGTGGGCTCGTGGCTGGTCTCCTTTGCCTCGATGGCGATCGCGATCGGCTACGTGCGTCTGGTCGTGGGCGTCGACTTTGGCGGGCGCGAGGGGCTGTGTTTGGTGGGCGGCGCCGCTTCCGCGCTTGCCGCCACGGGCTTGGGACTCTTTGTGGGCACGCTTCCCGTTAAGGGCGGCAAGGCGTCCAAGTCTGGCATCCTCACGGGCTTTGCCACTACGTGCGCCCTGTTCGACGGCCTCTACGGCGAGCCAGCGATGGCGCTTGCCGACGACGTCGCCCGCGCCTGCCCGGCTGAGTGCTGGCTCAACCCCGTCAAGCTTATCTGCGACATGTTCAACCGCCTGTATTTCTTTGAAGACTTGGGGCCTTTTGCCGTTCGCGCGGGCGCGCTGGTCCTCATGACGCTGGTGTTTGTTGCCGCCGCCACGCTGATTTTTGGAAGGAGCCGCTATGAGCACCTTTAAGACCGCGCTTCGCATGGCGCTGGCGCACCCGTTCTACCTGCTCATCTATACCGTGTTCATTTCGCTGATGGGCGTATTCATCGCGGCATCTGTGAGCTGGAACTCGTCGCAGCTCACCGAGTACAAGCCCTACGACGCCAACGTGATCGTGGTCGACCGCGATGGCAGTGATCTTTCACTTGCGCTCACCAAGCACCTAGGTTCGCGGTTTGACCTGGTCACGGGCGTCGGCGATGACACGTACGACCTTGCGGACGCGCTCTCCAAGAGCAACAGCGCCAAGGGCAGCGCCGACTGCGTGTTCTTTATCCCGGAGGGGTTCGAGGACGACCTGGTCGCGGCTGCCCGCGCGGGGGAGTCCCTGCCCAAGCTCGATGTGACCTACGGTGCCGGCACCATGGCGGCGGCGCTTTCGTCTGCCGAGGCTTCGCGCTGGATCTCGCTTGCGGGCGCTGCAGCCGCACTTGAGCCCACTGCCTCCAACGGCGACGTTGCCAAGGCCGCCGAACATGCCGCTGCAAAGCGCGCGGAGGTCCAGATCGAGCGGGTCAAGGTCGACTCGGCTGCTGCCGCCACGCTCGAGTCGTACTTCAACTTTGGCGCGTACGCGATTATCTCGTCGGTCATCGTATCGGTGGGGTTGGTGTTCTCGGGCATGAACGAGCCCGAGCGCGTGCGTCGTATGGATGCCGGCCCAATCTCCGAGCGCCAACGTTCGCTTGCCGTGTTTGCCGCCGCCGCCGTGCTCACCGTCTGCATCTGGTTTGTGTCGAGCATGATGGGCGTCGTGGCCTTTGCCGGCGCGGTCGCCGAGGTCGGCGTGGGCCGTGTGTGCCTGGCACTGGCGGCGACGTTTGCCCTGGCGTGCACGCCGCTGGCCGTTGGCTTTGCCCTTTCGGGCCTGGGTGCGCGCGAGGAGCTGCTCAATGGCGTGGGCAACCTGCTCGGCATGCTCATGACGTTTTTGGGCGGCGCTTGGATGCCGCTGTCGCTGATGGGCCCGGCCGTGCAGACCGTGGCGCACTTTGTGCCGACATATTGGGTGAACGACGCGATCGGCAAGGCGCTCGCGTCGGACCTGACGTCTGCCATGTTGGGCGACATTGCCTGCGACCTGGGCGTCACCGTGCTCTTTGCCGTGGTCATCGCCGCCGCAGGCCTGGCCCTCTCACGCACCAAATCCCGCGCCTAGTCACCTAGTCATCGGGTACTCATTGGGGACAGACTTAAACGACCAAGAGTGGTCATTGGGGACAGACTTAAACGACTAGTCATTGGGGACAGTCTTTGCCGAACCGCCGGCTTGCCGGCCGGGTTGCCAAGGACTGTCCTCAGCTGCCGGCAGAAAGGGAACGTCCCTAACTGGCGGGTGGCGAAAGAGTGTCCCCAACAGCTAGTCATTTAAGAACGTCCCCAATGACTAGTCTGAAATAAAATCCAGGCCTCGCCCAAAAATAGTTCGCCAAGGTTTACTATTATGTTCATAAAGTAGTACAAGGCTAACAATGGGGGATATCATGGCAACGCGGGAGGCCTACGTCCAGGTTAAGGATCTCAAAAAGCACTACGGCGACGGTGATGCGCGCCTGACGGTACTTGATGGCATCGACGCGTCCATCAACCGCGGCGAGATCTGCGTCATGCTGGGGCCCTCGGGCTCGGGCAAGTCGACCTTTCTCAACCTGATCGGCGGCCTGGAGGATGCCGACGGCGGCTCCATCATGGTGGACGGCTGCGACCTCACCACACTCAAGGCCGGAGACCTGGGCGAGTACCGACGCCGCGAGCTTGGTTTTGTCTTTCAGTTCTACAACCTGGTGCCCGACCTCACCATCAAGGAAAACATCGAGGTCACGGCGCACCTGTCCAAAAAGCCGCTCAACATCGACGACCTGCTGCGTTCGCTGGGCCTCTACGAGCACCGCAACAAGTTCCCGCGCCAGGTCTCGGGCGGCCAACAGCAGCGCTGCGCCATCGGCCGTGCGCTCGTCAAAAACCCGGGCCTGCTGCTGTGCGACGAGCCCACGGGCGCGCTTGACTACAAGACGTCCAAGGAAATCTTGCAACTCATGGAGGATGTCAACCGCACCTACGGCTGCACCATCATCATTGTCACCCACAATGCCGCCATCGCGCGCATGGCCAATCGCGTGCTGCGCCTGCGCGACGGGCGCATCGTCGAGGATGAGCTCAACGAGTTGCCCGTCGCGGCCGCCGAGCTCGATTGGTAGGCGGCGCCATGACACCTCTCGCAAAACGTCTCCCGCGCGAGCTGCGCCGCAATATCGGCAAGTACCTGGGCATCTTTTTGCTTATGTGCGGAAGCATCGCTCTCACCTCGGGTTTTTTGCTCGCAGCGCATTCCATCGGCTGCCTTATCGACGACATGCGCGATGCGTACACGATTGAGGACGGCCGCGTGACCACCTTCTTTGAGGCCACCAAAGACCAGCTCAAGGCAGCCGAGGACGCCGCCGGCGACGTCGGCGGCGTCACGCTCTACAAGAATTTCTCCATCGACGCCATCATCAAAAAAACCGCCGGCGACGACGGCACCAAGCGCACGCTGCGCACCTATGCGCACCGCACCAAGGTCGATATCGTGTCCTACTGTGAGGGTAGGCAGCCCAAGACGGACGATGAAGTGGCCATCGACCGTGTCTTCGCCACCAACAACGACCTCGCCGTGGGCGATAAGGTCGAGCTTGAGGGCCGCACCTACACCATCTGCGGCATCATGACCCAGCCCGATAGCCAGGCGCTGTTCCTCAACAACTCCGACTTTACGGTGAACACCATCACCTATGGCGTGGCCGAGGTCACCGATGCCGGCTTTGCCGCGCTTGAGGACGCCGGTGGCGCGCCTGCCTGCACCTACTCCTTTACCTTTACCGATCGCGACCTCCCCACCGCGGGTCGCATCGATGCGGAGCAGGATATGGTGGAAGCGCTCACCGATGCCGATGCGCGCGTGGATGACCTGATCGATGCCGATTCCAATCAGGGCATTGGCTATGCGCGCGATGACGTGGACGGCGACTCTATGATGTGGATGACGCTGCTCGACATCATCATCGTGATCATGGCGTTCGTCTTTGTGGTCCTTACCGACGCCACCATCGAGGAGGAGAGCGCCATCATCGGCACGCTGCTCGCCAGCGGCTATCGTCGACGCGAGATCGTGCTGCACTACCTTGCGCTTCCCGCTATCGTGGGCGTGGTCGCGGCGCTTTTGGGCACTGCGCTCGGCGTTGTGTTCTTTACCGAGCCCATGCGCAGCCTCTATTACGGTTCGTATAGCCTGCCGCCCTTCCAGGTGTACTGGAGCTGGGAGATCTTTGTGAAGTGCGCCGTAGTTCCCGCCGCCGCGCTCGTCCTCATCACGCTGGTTGGTCTGCTTCGCAAGATGGGCAAGACGCCGTTGCAGTTCCTTCGTCACGAGGCGAGCGGCAAATCGGGCACCAAGCGCGGCTTGCAGCTGCCGGAGCGCATGGGTTTTGTTTCCCGCTTCCGCCTGCGTATCTTCCTGCGCAACCTGGGCAACTTCGCCACGCTCTTCGTGGGCATTGCGTTTGCGTCGCTGCTGCTGCTCTTTGGCCTGGCGATTCTGCCCACGATGACGCACTATGCGGACAACCTCGAGACAGGCCTGGTCGCCGAGCACCAGTACACGCTCAAGGCGCCGCTGGAGCTCGAGGGTACTGCCGAGGAGCGCGAGCAGTGGTCGGCACTCGAGCGCTTGCAGTCGGTTGACGGCGCGCTGCTTTCCGCCGCTCAGGATGCCGATGACGAGCTTGACGACGCGGCCGATGCGGCGCAGGCGGCAGCCGATGCCGCGACCGCATCTCCGTCTGGCGAGAGCCTGACCGCAGCGCAGGATGCGCTTGCCAAGGTCCAGGACAAGAAGGATGCGCTTTATGCGCGCCTCGATGACCTTGCCGATGCCCTCGGCTGCAACCGCGACGAGGCCATCGACCTGATCGACAAGGCCTCTAAGATTGACGCTGACAACGACGATATCCACCCGGTTAACACGACCGATAACGGTGCAGACAAGATTGCGCAGACCGAGAAATATGCCGTTTACCAGCTGCAATACGACCGCGGCGATGGTAATGGCGAGGAGACGATTTCCGTCTACGGCATCTCGTCCGATTCGCGCTATTGGAAAGACCTCAACGTTGGCGATGGGCGCGTCGTCTTTGGCGGCGGCCTGCTCGACAAGTTTGGCTGGAGCGAGGGCCAGAAGGTCACGCTCATCGACAAGTACGAGGGGGAGCATTATTCCCTTGAGTACGCGGGCAAGGACTGTGCCTGGGGCTCCAAGTCGGACATGAATATCTATATGAGTATCGACGACTTTAACGAGCTGTTCGGCAACGACGCCGCCTACTTTAACGGCTATGTGAGCGACGAGAAGCTCGACCTCGATGCTCGTTACTTTGCCGGCGACACCACGCCCGACGACATGCGCGCCGTGGGCGACCAGTTCATCGGCATGATGAGCAAAATGATCGGAATGATGATCGGGCTCGCGGTGTTTATCTTCCTGCTGTTTATGTACCTGCTGACCAAGGCGGTGATCGACCACAGCGCCCGTTCGATCAGCTACATGAAAGTCTTTGGCTATCGCGATAGCGAGATCTCGCATCTGTACATCCGCTCAATCACGCTGTGCGTGGCGGCGTCGCTCGTGCTGAGCCTGCCGGTCATTATTGGCTCGCTCACGGCCATCTTCCGCTCGATGCTGCTCGCCTACAACGGCAATATCGAGATCTACGTGCCCGCTTGGTCCATGGCGGCGTGCGTGGGCATTGGCTTTGTGACCTACCTGGTCGTGGCGCTGCTGCACACGCGCTCCATCAAGCGCGTGAGCCTCTCCGAGGCGCTGAAGGTCCAGGAATAGAGAACCGCCCGCACGCGGGGGCACGAACCGAAGGAAGGGTGACCCCGCGTTATTTGCCCGCCAGGCCCGACGTGGGCAAACGCGCGCAACGTCAGACTTCCCCGAGCAGAAGGAGACCCATGGCAAGATCGGCAGAGGAACTCAAGCAGCTCTCCATCAAGGAGTTCACCGAGGCGGCAAAGGTCTACGAATCCGGCCATGCCGGCATTTACGAAATGTGCAAGGACGACTATCCGCAAATGCTCGAGGAGCTTGAGCTAGAACCGTTCGAGGACGCGCTCGACGTGGGCTGTGGAACCGGAGCCGTCCTAGAACTGCTCCACGCCCGGTACCCCAGCAAACACTTGACTGGACTCGACCTCACACCCGGGATGATCGACGTCGCCCGGGCAAAGCAGCTCGATAACGTCAGCTTTGTCGTCGGAGACGCGGAGGCACTGCCCTTCGAGCCCCGGAGCTTCGACGCCGTGCTCTGCTCCAACAGCTTCCACCACTACCCGCATCCGGAGAGGTTTTTCGCCGAGGTGGCACGCGTCCTTCGGCCCGGCGGGCGACTGGTCCTTCGCGACTACACCTCGAACGATGTCGCGGTCTGGCTCATGAACAACATCGAGCTACCGCTGGCACGCCTCTTGGGCCATGGCGACGTGCGCATCCTCAAGCTGTCCGAGCTACGCGCGCTCGTCGAGGAATCCGGGCTCACTCCGCTCAAGCTCGAGGCACAGAAGGGATTCCGCGCGCATCTGGTCGCGCAAAAGGGCTAGCGGTCCGCGCCAGGACGCTCCGTCACGCCAGGGCACGCCGTCAACGCCGCCACACCAGGGCACGCCATCAAACCAGATTGTGGCCACGCCAGAACGCGCCACCAAACCAAGGCGCGCCGCCACAAACGTGACGGCGCGCCCCACTTACCAGATGCCGATGATTCGCCGGTCTACCGGTCGGGTTGGCAAGGACTGTCCCTATATGTCGGCCTTCGGGGACGTTCCTTTCCTGCCGGCACTTGGGAACTGTCTCCAACTGCCGGGCGGTGAAAGAGTGTCCCTTGCGACTAGTCATTTAAGAGCGTCCCCAATGACTAGGTGCCGTACTTGACTTTAACTCTGCTTTAACTGGTACCATCCTCTATGTCTGTAACGCCATATAGACCGAGGGGATATATCTATGACCGCAACTGCACCCGCAGCACCCGCTAAGGTGTACTTCACCAACCTGCGCACGCATGCTCGCGAGAGCCAGCTCGACAAGCTCAAGCGCCTCATCCGTCACGCCGGTATTGAGCAGATCGACTTTGAGAACAAGTTCGTCGCCATTAAGATTCACTTTGGCGAGCTGGGCAACCTGAGCTTTTTGCGCCCCAACTACGCCCGCGCCGTCGCCGACGTGGTGAAGGAGCTGGGCGGCAAGCCCTTCCTTACCGACTGCAATACGCTCTATGTCGGTAGCCGCAAAAACGCACTCGAGCACATCGATACCGCCTACCAGAACGGCTTTACCCCGTATGCTACGGGTTGCCAGATCATCATCGCCGACGGCCTCAAGGGCACCGACGAAGCGCTCGTCCCGGTCGAGGGCGGCGAGTACGTGCACGAGGCCAAGATCGGTCAGGCGCTCATGGATGCCGATATCGTGATTAGCCTCACCCACTTTAAGGGCCATGAGCAAGCCGGCTTTGGCGGCGCCATGAAGAACCTGGGTATGGGAGGCGGCAGCCGTGCCGGCAAGATGGAGCAGCATGCCGCCGGCAAGCCGAACGTCTCGACCGAGCACTGCGTTGGCTGCCGTGCCTGCGAAAAGATCTGCGCGCACAACGCTGTCTCGTTCACCGACACCCGCGAGCGCGAGCTTGCCAACGGCGCTACTCGCACGGTGCACGTGGCTGCCATCGACCACGATCGCTGCGTGGGCTGCGGACGCTGCATTGCGGCATGCAACCAGGACTGCATCAAGCCCGGCTATGAGGCCGCGGCAGACGTGCTCAACTGCAAGATCGCCGAGTACACCAAGGCCGTCGTCGACGGCCGCCCGAGCTTCCACATCTCGCTCGCCATGGATATCAGCCCCAACTGCGATTGCCATCCCGAAAACGACACGCCTATCGTCAACGATATCGGCATGTTCGCGAGCTTCGACCCGGTCGCCATCGACCAGGCCTGCGCCGATGCCGTCATGGCATCCGAGCCGCTGCCCAACACCGAGCTCACCGACAGCGCGGCCAAGATGGAGCACAACCACGAGCATCTGGAGGGCGAGCAGGCGCGTGATCCCTTCTGCATCACGCATCCCGACACCGACTGGCGCGCGTGCATCGCGCACGCCGAAAAGATCGGCCTGGGCACGAGCGAGTACGAGCTCATCGAGGTCAAGTAGCGTCTAACTATTGGACAAAATAAGAGCCTTTGTAGCGTAAGTTGAGCAAAAGCCGCCCACGAGCACAACGCTCGCGGGCGGCTTTTCGGAAGTGCGGTGAAAAAACGAATACCGCCGACCGCAAACCGATTTTTGTCAACAAAACCCCAGACGTTGCTTTTTGCCTAAAAATTCTTGTCGAGGAAGTCATCGACCGTATTCCAGTAGAGCTCGGGGTCAACTTGCGCACTCTTGGCGTGGGTGGCGCCATGGATAGTGAGCTTTTGCTTGACCTTGCTGGCGCATGCGTCGTAGTTTTGGTCGAGCATGTCGTACGGCACAAAGGTGTCTTGGTCGCCGTGGATAAACAGCATGGGAACCGTCGCGTGTTTGAGTTGCTCCACACTGCTCGCCTTATGAAAGTCGTAGCCCGCGCGCACGTTGCACACCAAGTTTGCTACATCGAGCAAGGGAAAGCTGGGCAGGCCGAACACGTCCTTGAGCTGCAGAGAAAACTCGTCCCAAACACTCGTATAACCGCAGTCCTCGATAATGCATTTCACGTTTGCGGGCAGAGACTCCCCCGCGACGTTCATGGCGGTTGCCGCACCCATCGACTCGCCAAAGACCAGGATGCGTGCCTCGGGGTCAGCCTGAACGATTCGCTCAATCCATGCGACGATGTCAAGGCGCTCGGGCCAGCCCATGCCGATATAGTCGCCGCCGGAGCGCTCGTGGGCGCGGGCGGCGGGTGCGAGTACGTTCATGCCGCGGTCGTGGAATCGCTTGACGTATCGGGCCATACCGATGGGCTCGTTGGTATATCCATGCAGGCAGACGGCGTAGTCGTGCGTGCTCTCCGACGCAGCAAAATACCAGGCGGCAAGCTCGGTCCCGTCGTCCGCGGTGAGGCTGCTGCTCTCGCGGTTCTCTTTAAACCACGCCCGCGCCTCGGTGTCCTCGGCATCCGGCTGCTCACCTTCTTTGTCGTTCTTGCTATCCTGCATCATCTTCATGGTGTACGGCGCTTGGGGGTTCAGGGCAAAGTCAAACAAAAAGTTGCCGGCAAACCCCAGCAGCGCGACAACGACTACCAACGTAACAATGCCGGCTATCTTGAGCTTTCGATGGGGGTGTGCGCTTTGAGGCATTTACTGTTCTCCTTAAAGATGTTAATACATCAACATTTAATGCAAGCGCATTATGGACGTTCGCCGTTGATGCGTCAACAGGCAAAGAATGGGTAAACAAAGGGTCACGTATGGTGCAAATTTCGCACGTACCTAGACGCTTTGATATAGTGTTGAGAACTCTTTACGTTGGAGGATGTAACCGGCATGTCCGATTCGAGCGACAGTTCTAAGCCGCGACCCAAGACCGCGGCCGTTCCACACTACACGGTGGGCGAGGAGATCATGAACTCCGTCACCCATGGTGTCGGCTGCCTGCTGGGTATCGCGGGCCTGGTGCTCCTGATCGTATTCGCTGCCCTGCGCGGCGGAGGCCCGGCCCACATGGCCGCGGCGATTGTCTATGGTGTCAGCATTATCCTCGAATACCTAGCTTCTACGCTCTACCACGCGATTCAGCCCGCGCGCGCCAAGCGCGTGTTTCGCATCATCGACCACAGCTGCATCTACCTGCTCATAGCCGGCAGCTATACGCCGTTTTGCCTCATCACGCTCGCAAACGACGGCGGCGCTGTGCTGTTCTTTGCCGTATGGGCCATCGCCATCATCGGCATTGCCCTCGAGTGCTTCCTGCGCGAGCGCCAGCCGCATTGGGTAAGCGGCGTGGTCTACCTGCTGATGGGCTGGCTCGTCGTCTTTAAGCTGCCTGAACTTGTGGCGCTGCTCAACCCCGTGGCACTTGCCCTGCTCGCCGTCGGCGGCGTGTGCTACACCGCGGGCGTGCCGTTCTATATCGCCAAAAACGTGCGCTATCTGCACAGCGTGTTTCACCTGTGGGTGCTCGCCGGCAGCATCTTCCAGTTCATGGCGGTGATCCTCTTCGTAATCTAGCGACCACGCCAGCGCCCGTGCCCCCGCTCGGTCGCCAGTGCAATTGCCGTATCCGCCACCAACGTTTTAATCCGACGTCCCGAATCTTGGAGGTTCGAGAAACTCCCGATGGACATAACCATCTCCCTTATCACCACCCTCGTTTTGACCCTCATCAACGGCTACTTCTCTATGTCCGAGATGGCGCTCACCACGGCCAAGCGCGCCGTGCTGGAGCACGAGGCCGAGGAAGGCGACAAGCGCGCCGAGCGTGCCATTAAGCTGGCTGCCGACTCCGACCAGCTGCTCGCCACCATCCAGGTCGCCATCACGCTCGTGGGCTTCGCCTCGTCCGCCGTCGCCTCGACGAGTCTGTCCGACCCGCTCGCCACGTGGCTCATGAGCTTTGGCATCGCGCCGCTCTCCACCATCGCGCGCGGCCTGGCGCCGGTCATCATCACCGTCGCGGTCGCCTTCGTGTCCATCGTGATCGGCGAGCTCGTCCCCAAGCGCATCGGCCTGGCCAATGCCGAGGGCGTGTCCAAGCAGGTCGTGGGCCCGCTTTCCGTGTTCCAGAAGATCGCCCGTCCGCTCGTGTGGCTGACTGGCGCTTGCTCCGATGGCCTGGCCCGCATCCTGCGCATCAAGAGTGCCGACGACCGCCAGAACGTCTCGGAAGAAGAGATCAAGTACATGGTCTCGGAGCAGGACGACCTGCTCGACGAGGAAAAGCGCATGATCCACGAGATCTTCGACCTGGGCGACACCGTTGCCCGTGAGGTCATGGTGCCGCGCGTGGACACCACCATGTGCGAGGACGACGAGACGGTCGCCGACGTGCTGTCCACCATGCGCCAGACCGGCTTTAGCCGCATCCCCGTCTATCACGAGGATCCCGACAACGTCGCCGGCATTGCGCACATCAAAGACCTGATTCAGCCCGCGCTCGACGGCAAGGGCGACCAGCCCATCGCCGGTTTTTTGCGCGACGCCACCTTTGTGCCCGACACCAAGGACATCCTGCCGCTGCTGTCCGAGATGCAGACCTCTCACGACCAGATCGTGGTGGTCGTGGACGAGTACGGCGGTACGGCCGGCATTATCACCATCGAGGACATCGTCGAGGAGATCGTCGGCGAGATCGAGGACGAGTTCGACCCCGACAACAAGTATCTCACGCGCCTTTCGCGCCGCGAGTGGCTCGTTGATGGGCGTTTTTCGTGCGATGACGCGATTGAGCTTGGTTGGCCGCTCGAGGAAAGCGATGATTATGAGACCATCGCCGGCTGGATTTTGGAGCTTTGCGACTCGGTGCCCGACATCGGAGAGGTGTTTGAGGTCGCGGGGTACAAGTTTAAAGTGCAGTCGATGCGTGGCCAGCGCATCTCGCTCATTCGCGTGATCGCTCCGGCCGAAACCGATAAGAAGGATTCCGAGTCTTCGGCAGAGAAGCCGGCGGCGTCGGGTGCGGGCTCTGTGGATCCGCACGATGGCGACGAGTAGGGCAAGGAAGAGTAGGGGAGAGTTATGGCAGGCCTGTTCAACATCCTTAAGGTCACCGTCAGCGAGGACAAGATCTGCGCGCATGTGCTGGTGAACCCCGGCATGCCGCTCATGACCTCGGAGGATATCGAGGCCACGGCGCGCGTGTATTACCTGGTGCCGGCGATTGCCAAGCACCTGTGCCTGGGTGATTCCGGTCGCGAGTTCCAGGACTGCATGGGCCAGACCGAGCTCTGCCACCTGCTGGAGCACGTGACGGTTGAGCTCATGAACGAGACCGGGCTTGCCGGCAGCATCTCGTGCGGCCGCACGCGCGTAAGCGAGCACGACGAGCGCGTTTTTGAGGTTGAGCTTTCGTGCCCCGACGACGCGCTGGCCATCGGCGCGCTGTCTTCGGCCACCTTTATGATGGACTGGGCGTACCTGCACGCCGACCAGCCTGCCCCCGACGTGGAAGGCACGGTCGCGGGCCTGCGCAACCTGGTGCTGGGCATGCGCGCCGAGGCCGAGGGCAAGGATCCTCACGAGGCCGTCGCCGCTGCGAACGGCGAAGATGCTGCCGAGGCCGAGGGCGCTGACGAGGGCGATGTGCCGGTCGACGCCGAGCCCGTTGCCGATGCGACCGCCGAGCCCGTTCCCACCGAGCCCCAGGGCGTCCCCAACTTTGACGACGAGCCCCAGGTGGCGATTGATACCGAGGGCGCGGTTGCCGAGAACCACGAGGCCTCCGCTGCCGTCTTTGGCGGTGCGGCGACGGTTCCGGCAGGACCTGCGCATGAGGGCGGCCTGCCGCTCGTGGACGGCGCCGGCGAGGACCCGGGTGCCACGGTGGCCATGCCGGCTATGCCTCAGGAGTAGGCCTACGCGTTTATCACCATCACGTACCTGCGCCTTTGCCGTACGCAGATGAGCGGAGCGGCAAGTGATGCGCTGCGGGTATAATGGACAGCATTCAAACGGTGGGCACCGACGTGCCCGCAGGAGAGGAATGATCATGGGTAAGACTTTCAGCTTTGTCTCCGGCGCACTTTTTGGTGCCGCTGCCGGCGCTATTGTCGGCGTTGCTCTGGCCCCGCGCTCGGGCGCCGAGACCCGCGCCATGGCTGCCGATATCGCCAACGACGCCTGGGACAATATGCGCGACACCTACGAGCACAGCGCCGAGGAGGCCCGTGCTGCGGTGAATGACTTTGGCCCGATGGTCGACGCCAAGACCGACGACCTGCGCGCCAAGGTCGACCTGGCCCGCGAGCGCATGGACCAGCTGCGCGAGCAGCTCAACGACGCCATTTCGGGCGGCAACGTGACGCCTGCCGCCGACGTCGTGGTCGAGAACGCCGTCGAGGCTGATACCGAGGCTGCGGAGCCCTCGACCGAGGCATAATGCGCGCCGGGGATTTTGTCGGCGCCAAGATCTATCGCAAGCCTACCGAGGACAAGCGTACCAAAAAGGACGGCACACCGCGCAGCCCTAAAAAGCTCGGAAAGATTCACTTTCCGGTCTTTACCCCGGGCGGTACGCGCGTGGTCGGCTTTATGGTCCGCCAGTCCGATATCGCGGGCATGATCGAGCGTCCCGACCGATTCGTAGCGCTCGACGCCATTGGTGTCTACGAGGGCGCCATTGCGGTCGATGACGTCAAGGACACGTACGATGCCGCCGCTGCCAAGCGCCTCGACATCAACCTGGACGATTGCATCATCTGGGTCGGTATGGACGTGCGCACGGAATCGGGCGACGTCGTGGGCTATTGCTCGGACGTTGAGTTCAAGCCACGCTCGGGCATCGTGCAGGCATTCTATGTGACCGCCGGTGCTGCTTCGAGTGTTTTGGTTGGTGACACGCAGGTGCCGCCGACGATGCTGCGCGGCTATGCGGACGGCGCGATGATTGTTTCGGACGAGGTCAAGTCGCTCGGGTATTCGGGCGGTGCGGCTGCCAAGGCCGCCGAGGCCAGCGTCGTGGTGGGCGACAAGGTCAAAAAGGGCGCCAAGGTGCTCGACGACAAGGGATCGGTTGCCGTGGACAAGGGCAGTCGCGCACTGGGCAAGCAGCTCGGCAAGACGCGCGGCATGTTCAAGGCCTTTAAGGACGAATACCAAAAGGCGAGCGGAGGCTCGTCAAAAGCTACAAAATAGCGACGTACCAAATGATGGGAGGCAAGCCGGAGACCTGTTGCTCCGGCTTGCTGTGTTTATGGGGGAGGGCACATGCGCCAAAACGGATCCAACTTAAACGGGCGTTCGGGTGCGCGTCCGACGGCGCGCCGCGATCTGGGGCAGCTGCCCAGCGGTCAGCGCAAGCGTCACCGTAAGCCCGGCGCGATGTATCTCAACCATAGCCGCGGCTTTAGCGACCGCAGCGCTCGCATCGGCAACAACCGTACGCCCCGTCGTTCGTCTCGCCTGCCCTATGCGCTCATTGCCGTGGGCTGTGCGCTCGTGCTGTTTATTGCTGCCGTCGTGGGCTACGTCAACCGCAGTGTGGACGTGGAGCTCAACGGCCAGAAGACCGCGGTGCGTGTGGGCTCTACGCTGCAGAATCTCATCGACGACCAGGAGTTGACTGACACCTACGACGCAGGCGACCTGCTGGCCGTCGATGACAGCGTGCTCAAGCGCCATGGGGGCGAAAAGCTGTCGGTGAAGGTCGACGGCAAGCGCGTGAAGCAGGGCAAATGGGATAGCCGCGAACTTGAGGGCGGCGAGAAGGTGACGGTCAAGGATGGCCGTAACACCTACGAGAAGCACGAGGTTCAGGCTACGGTTATCGAGCCCAAGCTCAAGGTCGAGGGTACGGGCGCTATCGAGTATGTGCAGACGTGGGGCGTCCAGGGCCGCTCCGAGGTGTGGGTTGGTGAGCAGTCGGGCAAGACGCAAGACCGCGGCGAGGTTGTGCCCGCCACCGATTGCGTTGTTGCGTGCGCCAGCGTGGCGCCCAAGGGCAACAAAAAGTACGTGGCGCTGACGTTTGACGAGGGTCCGAGCGGCGCTACCAAGCAGATTTTGCAGGTGCTCAAGGAAAAGGGCGTCACCGCGACGTTCTTCCTTTCGGGCGATGCGGCCGAGGCCTCGCCTGCCACGGCCAAGGCGATTGTCGATGCCGGGTGCGAGATTGGATCCAACAGCTACAGCGACGATTCGCTCAAGGGTCAGGACCGTGAGGCGGTGCGCGAACAGATCACGAAAGGCACCGATGCGATTAAGTCGGCGACCGGCGTGAAGACGATGCTGCTGCGTGCTCCCTACGCTGCCTTTGACGAGCAAAACTGGATTGATGCGATGGACCTGGTCTCCGCCGTGGTCTCGTGGAATATTGACTCGGGCGATTGGCTGCTCAACGGTGCCGACGAGCAGGTCTCGACGGTGCTCGATTCGGTGACGCCGGGCAATATCGTGCTGCTCACCGATAGAGACGAATGCGCCGGGCAGACGCTCGAGGCGCTGCCGCAGATTATCGACGGCCTCATTGCCGACGGCTACAAGATCGTGACGCTCAGCGACCTGGTCAAGACGGACACGTCGCTGAGCAAAAAGCTCACCTCGCTGACGAAGGCCATCATGCCCAAGGACGCCGTGTTCCCCCAACTTGCCGAGGACGATGACACCACAGAGTAGTTATTGGGTAGTCATTTAAGAACGTCCCCAATGACTATGTCACGGATACGTCAGCGTTTGGTATGCCTGCAATGTGCAGCGCATAAATTCGATGTCGCCGGGCGATGCTGATGCTATAGTTACTGCGGTTAATGAGGGTCAAGAGAAAGGTTAAAGGTGAAATCCAAACCTCGACCATACAGTCGATGACCCCATGCAGGTGCTTTTTGCGCATGCACGGGGTGCAAGCGTCGAGTGGCGTGCCGCCCGCGCATGCGTATACATATCCAGAAGCCCCCGGACGCCGCACGCGCGGTTGCGTCCGGAGGAATAATGATGGGGAGCACCATTGAATTATCTGAGTGAGATGCTCAAATTGCCGGTCTTGGACGTCGACGGCGAAAAGCTCGGCGTGGTCAACGATTTTGGCATTGCTACCGGCGAAGTTTTTCCGCACGTGACGTCGCTCGCGTTCCGCGGACCCGGCAAGACGCCGTTTATGATCAGCTGGCGCAAATGGGTCGACCGTATCGACGAGACGGGTGTACACCTTAAAACGTCGGCCACCGAAATCCGTTTTTCGTACCTGCAGCCGACCGAACTCCTGCTCGCCCGCGACGTGCTCAACAAGCAGATTGTCGACACGCAGGGCATGAAGGTCGTGCGCGTAAATGACATCAAGTTTTCCATGTCGGGCGAAAATCAGCTGCGCCTGCTGGGCGCCGAGGTCGGTGCCCGCGGTCTGCTACGCGCCATCAGCCCTGCGCTCGAGCATATCGTCGAAGGCTTTATGAAGCACCTGGGCAAGCCGCTCAGTGAGGACATCATCGCTTGGTCCTACATGGACCTGCTCGACCGCTCGACCAAGAACATTCAACTCTCGGTGTCGCACAAGACGCTCGGCGAGCTGCACCCTGCCGACATCGCTGACATTATCGAACAGCTCGACCCGCGCCTACGTGCGCAGGTGTTTGCGCAGCTCGATACTGCCCAGGCCGCCGAGGCCATCTCGGAGTTCGATGACGACGAGCTCATGACCGAGATGCTCGAGGGCCTGTCCGACACGGACGCATCGTCGATGCTGGCCATGATGGACCCGGACGATGCAGCCGACCTGATCGATGAGCTCGATTACGAGAAGGCCGAGAAGCTCCTGCGCCTGATGGGCGTCAAGGAGGAGAAGGCGATTCGTAACCTGCTGGGGTATGAGGACAACACCGCCGGCCGCATCATGACCTCGGAGTTTGTCTCCCTGCCCGCCACGGCAACGGTCGGTGACGCCATCGAGGCGATTCGCGAGCTCGACGAGGACTTCGAGAGCGTCTACTACGTCTATACCGAGGATCCGAGCGGCATGCTGACCGGCGTGCTTTCGCTGCGCACGCTGATCGTAGCCGACCGCGACGCCACGCTGGGTCAGCTGGCCTATCGCGACCTGGTCTATGTGTCGCCCGACGAGGACCAGGAAGACGTGACGGACGAGATGACCAAGTACGACCTGGTCGCTATCCCCGTCTGTGACGAGAACCGTCATATCCTGGGTATCGTAACCTTCGACGACGCCATGGACGTTATTGCCGAGGAGCATCAGGAGGACCTGCAGATCGCCGGTGTCGGTTCGGGCGATAGCGCGTCCGACGACTCGACGAACGTGCTCAGCTGGTTCGTACATCGCCAGTACTGGGTTGTTGTATGGGGCATCGCGTCGTGCATCATGGCGACCGTGCTGGGAACGGCGCTCGGCTCCGCGCATCTGGTGGTGTTCCCCATGTGCGCCATGCCGCTCGTACTGCTGGCGGCCTCGCGCATGGTGTCGTTCGTCAAGAACTACTTCTTGGAGTATGACGGTCACGACGACGAGCCCAAGCCGTATCTGGGGTTCTTCTTCCAGAGCACGGGCATGGGCCTGATTCTGTCACTCGTGACCTACCTGTGCGCTCAGCTGGTGCGCACCGCCGCGTTCCCCGATGCGCCCATGTTTGAGGAGCAACTCTTTACCGGGTGCTTTAATATCGCTGCCATCATTTGCCTGGTTGGCAACATGAGTGCCGTGATTTACCTGATGGTGCTGTTCTGGCGTGACGAGCATGACCTCAACACGTCGGGCACCGCCATGAACGTTATTGCCGTCATGATCTCGTGCGTAGCGTACTGCGCCGCTGCGGTGCTGCTCACCATGTCGGTCATTGGTTAGGTGGTCGCGTGCAAAATACCAAGCAAAAGTCGGGCACCAAGCAAAAGTTGACCATCGCGGCCATCTTTGGCGCTATGGGTCCCGGTCTGCTGGCGGCGCTTTCGGGCAATGACGCCGGCGGCATTGCAACGTATTCCAGCGCGGGCGCCAGCTATGGCTATAAGATGCTCTGGATGCTTCCCGTCATGACTGTGCTGCTCATCGTGACGCAGGAGACCGCGGCGCGCTGCGGCTGCGTCACGGGCAAGGGCCTGGCATCGCTCATTCGCGAGCGCTTTGGCGTGCGCAAGAGTGTACTTGCTATGGCGGCGCTGTTGATCGCCAACACGGCTGTGACCATTTCGGAGTTTGCGGGCATCGCCAGCGGCCTTGCTCTCTTTGGCGTGCCGGCGAGCATCTCGGTGCCGTTGGTGGCGCTGCTGGTGTGGATGCTTACCATGTCGGGTAGTTTCCAGCGCATCGAGAAGATTCTGCTGCTGGTGAGCTGCGTGTTCGTGACCTATATCGTCGCTGCATTTATGGCTGGCCCCAACTGGGGTGAGGTCGCGGTCGACCTGGTCGTGCCTAACATTCAAAATGACCCCAGCTACGTGTCGCTCGTGGTCGCAACGATCGGTACCACCATCGCGCCGTGGATGATCTTCTTGGCGCAGAACAACGTGGTCGATAAGAACGCGGGCGAGGACGATATCGTGCTGCAGCGCATCGATACCGTGAGCGGCTCGCTTGCCGCCGATGTCATTGCCGGCTTTATTATCATCACGACCGGTACGGTGTTGTTCCCGGCGGGTATTCAGATTAGCGATGCCGCTGATGCTGCCCGCGCGCTGGAGCCTATTGCGGGTCAGTGGTCCACGGTGCTGTTTGCCTCGGGCCTGGTCGCGGCGAGCTTCTTGGCCGCCTGCGTGCTGCCGGGCGTTACGTCGAGCGCTATCTGTGAGGCATTTGGATGGGAGCGCGGTGCCGACCGCAGCTGGGACGAGGCCCCGGTCTATCGCGGCATCATTACGGCCATCATCGGTATCTCTGCCGTGCTGGTGCTTATGCCCGGCGTCGATCTGTTCCAGATTATGATGACCTCGCAGGTCATCAATGGCGTGCTACTGCCCGTGGTTCTGGTGTTCCAGGTGGTTATTGCCGCTGACCGTCACATTATGGGCACTAACCGCAACGGCCGCGTGTGGAATGTGCTCACTTGGGCGACTATCGGTGTGATTACGGTGCTCACGGTCGTCATGTTTGTGCTGCAAGCGATGGGCTACAGCGCTTAACGCCCACTTTTGCTTCCGAACAGGCCGCAGCCATGGGCTGCGGCCTGTTTTTGTCTGCTATAGGGTGTTAGTTATATGTCAGTGGGCAAAAAATGCCAAATATGAGTACTGTTGCTAAGTGAATAGCATTTACATTCAAGAAGATAATAAACATAACCTATAGTATGTTCATTAAAATTGGCTCCAATACGCCTTAAACCAGTCAGGTTGGCTGTCTTAGGGGGTTGTAGGGTTCGCTCGGACGTCATTTTGGGTGGTTTTGCCTGCTACTAAAATGGTAACAGTACTCATATTTGCCCTTTTTTGCCCACAGACCTTTGAGGGTGCGGCGAAAAGGGCTTGTTTTGATTGTTTGGGGCAGGCACGAGGCGCGGAAACGATGTCTGGAGCGACGGAGCGGCCTGGAATTCATCCGTAGAGGTCTTCATTGGCTGCGCCAGGAGTGTCCCTAACTGCCGGAGGGGGTGTCTGCCGTGGCAGACACCCCCTCCGGATGTGGGAAGTTTGCGCTGCAGGTTACTTGTCGGTGCCCAGCTTGTGCGGCTTGAGAGCGAGCGCATTGACGAGTGCGTCGGTGGCAGACTTGACGGCTGCCGGCTGCGGATCGTTGACGTGATCCTCGGGGTGTACGGGCAGGTCCTTCTTGACGGCATCGTGGATCAAGTTGAGGTACTCAGTCACGCCAGTGGTCGATAGATGCGTGCCATCGCCATCGAACAGGTCGTTGCGGTTGGCACTGTATCCGTACCAGTCGATAACGCGTACGTTCTTGTAGCGCGTAGCGGCGTTGGCGATGGCCTGGTTGGTAGAGCCAACCCACGGCTGCGGGCTGCGCGTGTTCACAAACACCACAATACGCTTATCTCCTGCATCGGCCATGATGGCGTCGATTTGGTCGTCGGTTACCAAGCCGTTGGTGCCCAGCGCAAAGACCACGATCTTGCCGGCAAGGTTCTGTTGAAGATAGCCCTCAAATGTCGCACGGCCCGCATCGAACTGGCGGCCCTTTTCGGCATCGATATGGCTGTGCGGGAACACGCCGTCAAAGGTGTCCACGGCACGCAGCGACACGGAGTCACCGATCATCAACAGGTCGTAGGAGCCATCGGGGAAGCCGTCGTTGTCCTTGTCGGTGTCGTCGGCCGCCTGCTGGTCGGTGGGCGCGGTGTTTTTGGCTTCCTTGTTCAGAACCTCGGCGCCCTCGCCGCTCAGCGCAGACGTCTCGGGCACAAAGATCAGGCCGCCCAGTGCAACGACCAACACGACAGCGCAGGCTGCGCAGACGGGGACGTGTGCGCGTGCCCAGTTGGCGGGCGTGGTGGTGCCATCGCGGAATTCGGCGACGGTGCGACCGAAGGCGCCCTTTCTAAACGGTGTCTCGATAAAGCGATATGAGCATTCGGCCACGGCGACCACCAACAGCACCTGCAAAATGTACTGCCACCAGGGCGTATCGTTGATGTTGGCGACCGGGTTCATGAGCAACAGCAGCGGATAGTGCCACAGGTAGATGCTGTACGAGCGCTTGCCAATCCACACGAGCGGCTCGGCGGACAGCGCGCGGGCAACCATTCCCTGGGGCTGCACGCAGGCGGCAATAACCATGAGCGTGAGGATTGAGCACAGCAGCGTGCCTCCGCGATACTGGAACGGAGTGTAGCCGTTGGTGAGCGCGACCATGGCAGCAAGGCCAACCAGACCCACGACGCCCAGCGCATCGATGGATGCGGGCGAGGACCAAAAGCGCACGAGGGCGCTCGGCTGTGCCGGGGCGGTCTCGGCTGATTCGTCGGCCTTCTCGCCAGGCTTGCCCTCGGCGTTCTTGCCGTGCTTGGCGGCGCCAGCCAGGCGATTGAGCCCCAAACAACGAGCGAGACGCACCGGCGCCAGGTCGCGATCGGGGATAAAGGCCATCCAGGCGCCCAGCAGCAGCGAGAACACGCGGGTGTCGGTGCCGTAGTACACGCGGCTGGGGTCGGCGGCAGGGTTGTAAAGCACCATCATGGCTAGGGCAGATACCGCGGCAAGGCCCAGAACCACGCGGCGCGTGTTGGGCTTGCTCACATGCATAGATACCATGGCAAACAGCAGTGGCGGCCAAATCAGGTAGAACTGTTCCTCGATGGCAAGCGACCAAAAGTGCGTGAGCGGTGAGGGGTCGCCCAGAGCATTGAAGTACGAGACGTTTTGGGCAATCTGCCACCAGTTGTTGAAGAACAGCAGCGACGGCAGGATGTCGGGGCGCATCTTGGTGAGCATCACGTGGTTGAAGATGGTGCACAGCGCGCAGGTCACGAACACTACCGTTACCACGGCAGGGACCAGGCGACGGATGCGGCGAATCCAGAAGCTCTTAAGGTCGATGCGGCCGGTCTTAGCGACTTCGTTGAGCAGCAAACGCGTGATCAGATAGCCCGAAAGCACAAAGAAGATCGTGACGCCGAGCAGGCCGCCCTGAGCCCACGTGAGGTTGAGGTGATAGAGCACCACCGCGACGACGGCGAGCGTACGCAGACCGTCGAGTGCAGGGATGTAGCGGGACTTGGGGCGAGCAGGCGTCTGCTCCGCGGCGGGAGTGTTGGCGCGGCCCGCGTTGTTGGCAGAAGCGCGATGGGGGCTCGCGGTGCGTCGCGGTTCGTTGGCACGGCGTTCGCCCTTCACGCGTTCGTGCGGCGCCGGCTCGTTGCCCGTGCGGCGTCGACCGCGCGAGCCCGATTGCGAGAGTTGTTCCATAAAACATCATCCAATGACGAGAATAATCAGCACGCCTTCATTGTAGCTGCCTGCTCCTGTGAATGCTTGCTGCTGGCGCAAGCTCAAGCACGCGTCCACATCAAAGTGAACTAAAGTTATAGGGGGTGCGAGAGCGCACGATCGACGGCCGGCGGTGGGCACAAAGCCTAAAGACGAGGAGGTTTCCATGGCGGATCACAGCATCGTTGCGGTGTTCGGCAGCATGAACATGGACCTTTCGGTGGCGTGCGAGCGCATGCCGCGCGCGGGCGAGACCGTCGGCGGCAGCGGTTTTATCACCAACGCCGGTGGCAAGGGCGCTAACCAGGCCGTCGCCGCCGCGCGCATGGGTGCGCGCACGTGCATGATCGGCGCGGTTGGGCGCGATACGTTTGGCGATGCGCTGGTGGCGGGACTTCAGGATGCCGGCGTGGGCGTTGAGTTTGTGGCGCGTCGCGATGACGTGGAGACCGGTACCGCGACCATCATTCGCTGCGAGAGCGATAACCGCATCGTGCTGTCACCGGGCGCTAACCATGCGCTTGCGGGTGAGGATGTGGCCTGCGCGCTGAGGCGTCTGGTGGCCCATGAGCTCGACGGCGACGCCAGCGAGATTGCCCAGGCTGCCGGAAGCGTCTTTATCGCCCAGGGTGAATGTGACCTTGCAGCGACGGCCGATGCGCTTGTTTGCGCTCACGAGCTGGGGTTCTATGCGGTCTTTAATCCGGCGCCTGCTTGTGAGTTGCCTGCGGAGGTCTGGCCTGCGGTCGACTTGGTCTGCCCCAACGAGACCGAGTGCCAGGTGCTGACGGGCATTCTGCCCACGGATGATGCGAGTTGCGTCGCCGCGCTCAATGCGCTGCTCGACAAGGGCGCCGGAGCTGCGGTCATCACGCTGGGTGGTGCCGGCTCGGTTACGCTCGGTGATGACGGCGAGCTGCTGCGCATGCCGGCGCTTTCGAGCACGCTAGTCGATACCACGGCCGCCGGCGATACGTTTATCGGCGCGTTGGCGGCGGCTCGCCTAGAGGGCCTGCCGCTCTTTGAGTGCATGGCCGCGGGTGCTCGCGCCTCGGCAGTGACGGTGTCGCGCCTGGGCGCTCAGCAATCGATTCCCACGCGCGCCGAAGTTGAACATTGGTTTGGTTAAACGATAAAGACGGAGAAGCGGAGTAGAACAATGGCAATCAAGAAGCTGATCCTTGATCTGGATATGGGAGTGGACGATGCGATGGCGCTGGCCTATGCCATCGCGAGCCCCGAGGTAGAGCTCGTGGGCATCACCACGTGCTTTGGCAACGTGCGCGTCGAGCAATCGGCGCACAATTGCCTGGCGGTGCTCGATCTGCTGGGTCGCCCCGAGGTTCCGGTGTACCTGGGTGCCGACCGTCCTCTGCAGGCGACTGAGCCCTATACGCCGCCGGCGTCCACCGCGCTCATTCACGGCAAGAACGGCATCGGCGGCGCGAGCGTGCCCGCGTCGCCCTACGAGCCGGTGGGGGCGACCTCGGCCGACGGCAACGCTGCGGTCGATTATCTGATCGATGCCGCGCGCACCTATGGTCCCGATCTGGTCTACGTAGCGACTGGCCCGCTCTCCAACCTGGCGCTCGCCCTGGAGCGCGATGCGGCGGCGATGATGTCCATCGGCCGCGTGGTCGTGATGGGCGGCGCCCTTACCGTGCCCGGTAACGTGAGCGCGGGCGCCGAGGCCAACATGGCGAGCGACCCCGAGGCAGCCGACGCGGTGCTGCGCTCGGGCCGTAAGCTCACCATGGTGGGTCTGGACGTGACGCATCGCGTGGTACTCACACGCCGCGACATTGCCGGCTGGACGGGCTCGGGCACCATGGCGGGATGCGCATTTGCGAGCATGGTCGAGCACTACATTGGCTCGTACGAGATGAACGCACCCTACCTGGGTGGTTGTGCGCTGCACGATCCGCTGGCCGTTGCCGTGGCGATCGACCCCACGCTCGTAGGTGCGCTCGGCTGCAACCTGCGTGTTGATCTGCTGGGCGAGTACCGCGGTCGCACCATCTGCGATGAGCGCCGCCTGTCCGATCCGGACAAGAGCGCGCTTGTGGCACTGACCGTGGATGCTCCGCGCTTCCTGTCCGAGTTCAAGACGCGTATGGCCCGTGTCCTTGGCTAAGTTGTCTTTTGGACGGGGCTTTTTTGACTGGTATGATTGGTGCGACCATTCGAACCAGCTAAAAGAGCCCCGTCCCAATTTGACTATCGAGAGGATCTGCCATGGAGCGCATCGCCAGCTTTTCCGTTGATCATCTGCTGCTTGAGCCCGGCGTGTATGTGAGCCGCATCGACCGCGATCCGGCGACCGGTGCCGCCGTCACCACGTTTGACCTGCGCCTGACCACGCCCAACAAGGAGCCGGTCATGAACACGGCCGAGTGCCACACCATCGAGCACCTGGGCGCGACGTTCCTTCGCAATCATGCCGAGTGGTCGAGCCGCATTGTCTACTTTGGCCCCATGGGCTGCCGCACGGGCTTTTACCTCGTTGTGTTTGGCGAGGTGACGAGCGAGGAGATCCTGCCGCTCGTGCGTGAGCTGTTCGAGTTTGTCGCCGACTTTGAGGGCGATGTCCCCGGTGCCGCTCCCGAGGAGTGCGGCAACTACCTGGACCAGAACCTCCCCATGGCAAACTGGCTCGCGCGCCGTTACCTCGACCGCGACCTGGCCGATATCGACGAGAAGCATCTGCACTATCAGCAGGCGTAAGGGCTTTGTCGTCCAAACGCGCGCATTGGGCGCCTTTTTGTTGATTGGTCGGGACGAGCGTTCAAAATCGCTCATGTTTGTTCTAGAATGTTCGTATAGTCACATTTACGAACAGGAGTGAACATGCATATCTACTCTGTCAACGATCCCGAGTTCAAATCCTATGGCAACGTTTGGGATGACGTTCCGTCTGAGCTCACGTCGCCCGTGCTCGAGGCGCTCTCTGCCACGCCCATCCCCGAGGGCAGCAAGTACGTTGCAAGTGCGCCGGAGCTCGAGGGCGTCAAGGATGCCGATAAACTGGGCTTTCTCATGTTTGGTGGCCGTCCCTTCCAGCTCGGCTGGTGCAACGGCCACAACACGCGTCTCAACTGCCTGGAGTACCACCGCGCGAGTGAGTTCAACCTGGGCGCGCGCGACTTTATCCTGCTCGTGGCGCATCGCTGGGAGATCGAGGACGGCAAGCTCGATACCGCGTGCGTCAAGGCGTTCCGCGTGCCGGCGGGCAAGGTTGTCGAGGTTTTCAACACCACGCTCCACTACACGCCGTGCATGGTCGACGACGGTGGCTTCCAGGTGATGGTGGCGCTTCCCGCCGGCACCAACGGCCCGCGCCCCGAGGCCGCAACCGACATGCCTACCGCCGGTGACAGCTACTGCTACTGGAAGGCCGACAAGTGGGTTCTCTGCCATGCTGACAGCCCCAAGGCTGCCGAGGGCGGCTACGTAGGCCTCATTGGCAAGAACCTCGACATCGCCTGCGACTAGAATCTTCTGTCTCGATATGTAACATCTGGCGGGCCAAATCGTCTCTACCTGTTACAGATTTAGACAAACTGCAGGGGCTGCCCGAAAGATCTCGATCTGTAACACCAGGCCCGGTTTTGGCGGCCTAACTGTTACAGATCGAGACAAACGGGCCCAAACCACCACAAAGGTGCCTGTCCCCATTGCGGTGGCTGCCTAGAGTTGGCTGCGCAGATAGTCAGCCATATATGGAACGGCGAAACGCACGTAACCGCGGCGCGCCTGTTCGATTACGCCGGCGTCGATGAGGCGCCGGCGATACTTTTGCGCATAGTCGGGTGTGACTGACATACGTTTCGCTACATCGGAAATGCGCGAAACGGCGTCTTCGTCATCAGTCATTGCGTCGAGAAACGCGACGTCTTGGTCCGATAGCGCGGCGAGCGTCGTTTCACAAACATCGTTTTCGAAATCGGCTTTTGACGCTTCGATAGCTCCGTCGACTTGCTCTGGCGTTACGTGTTCTCCTGTCTTGCAGCGATTGCCGATGTTATAGCCGATGAGCTGCAGCATATAGGGCGAGCCTTGGGTTGCGCGAGCGGCACGGAGGCGAAGATCGCCTGGAATATCAAGGTCGAGCTCTTCGAAAGCCCGCTGATAATAGGCATCGACATCTCCGACTGAAAGCGGTTCGAGCGTGACCTTGCGAGCGCGGTTGAGAAATGTCAGCACGCGGTCATTGAGCGTTGCACAGACGGCTCCCGGGAGACCTGCCATAACAAGCGCGACGTTGAGTCCCTCACCGACCAGCTCTTGATAGGCGGTGACGAGCTGTCTAATCTCAGGTGAATTAGCTTGGAGCTCATCGATAAGGATGAGGATGCCGTGCCCCTGCTCGGTCAGCTTGCGCGCCAGCTGCGTGAGTTTGAACTGGAAACTCTTGGTCTCCTGCACATCGCGTGTGAACTCGAGACCGGCTGAGAAGCCGAAGACGCTCAAGCTACCGCCAGAAAGTTTGGGGAGATGACGCTTGCTGACATAAGGCTCGCCTGCTTCTTGGATTTTTTCAACAATGCGCTCAAGCATATCTTCGGAGGCTACGGTGGGTGTGGCGACAACAAAACCGAGCTTGCGTGCGCGGTCGGCAAGTTCCCACAGAAGAACCGTCTTGCCGCTGCCTCGCTGGCCGAGCATGAGCATGGCTCGGTCTCGATTGCCCGGCTCCTGCTCAAGACCGGAGATGAATGTCGAAATCACGTTCCCGCGACCCACCAGATAGGACGGGCGATTTCCAAATGAGGGGGAGAAGATGGTTTCAGTCATAAGTCTCCTTTCCTTTTTTTCCTATTTTTTCCTTTCTTTCCTATTCAGTCAAATGAATTGCTGAGCGAAGGCGGTTACGTAGGCCTCGTCGGCAAAACCTCGACATCGCCTGCGACTAGAATCTTCTGTCTCGATCTGTAACATCTAGCGGGCTAAATCGTCTCTACTTGTTACAGATTTAGACAAACCGTAGGGGACAGACCGAACAATCTCAATCTGTAACACCAGGCCCGGTTTTGGCGACCTACCTGTTACAGATCGAGACAAACCGCCCCCAACCACCACAAAGGTGCCTGTCCCCTTTGTGGTGGATTGGGCGGGCGGGTATCAGAAAGTGTCAGGCGGGGGCGGCTGCTGGGCCGCCGTGTGCGAAAAGAAGTATCGGCCCGTGCCGTTGCCGTTGAGCGACGCGTTGTTTGCAGGGATACTGAACCTATGACAACAGCGTGCGAAGGGGTTGATACATGGCTTTCCGTAATGACTTCCTGTGGGGCGGCGCGACGGCTGCCAACCAGTGCGAGGGCGCCTACGACGTGGACGGCCGCGGCCTTGCCAACGTGGACGTGGCTCCGCACGGCCCCGAGCGCTATGCGGTGGTCTCCGGCCAGCGTAAAATACTCGACTTCGAGGACGGCTATTACTATCCCGCGCAGACCGGCATCGATTTCTATCACCACTACAAAGAGGACATTGCTCTCTTTGCCGAGATGGGCTTTAAGACCTTCCGTATGAGCCTGGCTTGGACCCGCATCTTCCCCAACGGCGACGAGACCGAGCCCAACGAGGCCGGCTTGGCCTTCTACGAGGACGTGTTCCGCGAGTGTCAGGCGCACGGCATCGAGCCGCTCGTGACCATCACGCACTTCGACTGTCCGATTCACCTCATCAAGGAGTACGGCGGCTGGCGCAACCGCAAGCTCATCGACTTCTACAAGAACCTCGCGACCACAATCTTTACCCGCTACAAGGGTCTGGTGAAGTACTGGCTCACCTTCAACGAGATCAATATGATTCTGCACCTGCCGTTTATGGGTGCCGGCTTGGTCTTTGAGGAGGGCGAGAACAAGGAGGCTGTCGAGTACCTGGCCGCCCACAACGAGCTCGTTGCCAGCGCTTGGGCAACCAAGATCGCTCACGAGATCGACCCCGAGGTCAAGATCGGCTGCATGCTTGCCGCAGGTAGCTACTACCCCTACAGCTGTCGTCCGGGCGATGTGCGCCAGGCGCAGCTCGACAACCAGGACAATTACTTCTTCGTCGACGTTCAGAGCCGTGGCTACTACCCGGCCTATGCCGTCAAGAAGCTCGAGCGTCTGGGTATCGATGTGGGCATGACCGACGAGGACCGCGAGATCCTGGCCGCCAACACCGTCGATTTCATCAGCTTTAGCTACTACAGTACCCGTTGCTCCGCCGGTGCCGATAACCCCGATGTCGAGCGCACCCAGGGCAACGCCTTCGCCGGCGCCAAGAACCCCTACCTGCAGGAGAGCCAGTGGGGCTGGGCCATCGATCCGCTGGGCTTCCGTATTACGCTCAACGACCTGTACGACCGTTATCAGAAGCCGCTGTTTGTGGTTGAGAACGGTCTGGGCGCCAAGGATGTTGTCGAAGAGGATGGTTCCATCAACGACGACTACCGTATCGACTTCCTGCGTCAGCATATTGCCGCGATGCGCGATGCGGTGACCGAGGACGGCATTGACCTGCTGGGCTACACCACCTGGGGCCCGATCGACCTGGTATCCGCCGGTACGGGCGAGATGTCCAAGCGCTACGGCTTTATCTATGTGGACCGCGATGATGCGGGCAACGGCACCCTCAAGCGCTCCAAAAAGAAGAGCTTCGACTGGTACAAGAAGGTTATCGCTTCTAATGGTGAGGACCTGTCCTAAGGAAGCTGAGACACTCGACTTCAGAGTCTCCTGACCAAGACGCCCGGCGAGTATGTGCTCGCCGGGCGTCTTGCCGTCTGCGGATTTTGGGACATGCGGCCCGCTTTTTCGACCCATCTGTCGGTACACTAAAAGCACTATGGGTACCCGCGAGCGACATATCGGCCACGCGGCCGCCCGATCCGCTCCCGTGGCGGATCCCAGGGGTGGCAGGCTCTTCGCCATGCCGCGATTCCTTGTTGGCATAACACATCAGGTGTACCGCCACCGCGTCTTTGCTATCGCCGGTGTCATCACCGCGCTGTTCCTCATGCTTTTGGCAGTCTTGCCGGCGCTGTTCGCCTTCGACCCCAAACTTTCTAACGCCGTGCCCGCCTATAGCGAGGTGTCCGAAGAGGTCGTGGATGCGCTCGTCCATTCGAGCTCTCTCCCGCTGCTTGTCGCCGCAATTATATTTTCGATCTGGGGCGTATCGGTCTATCTGCGCTGTTTGGACTATGTGTTGCGCCGCCGCCTTGTTGCCATCGCCTCCATCTGCGCCCTGTGGATGATCGAAGTCATTCTCAAGTACAAGTCGTTCACGCCGTTCTATGCCACCGTGCTGTGGTACCTGTACTACGTGCCCATGACGCTCATTCCGCTGCTCTACCAGTTGTGTGGTCTGCGCCTTGCGGGCCTGGAGCAACACCGCCTGGGTCGCCGCTACTGCGCTGCGCTGTGGATTGTGGCCATCCTGCTTATCGGATTTGTGCTCACCAACGATTTTCACCAGCAGGTCTTCCGCTTTGACCGTACGAGCGACACCTGGAGCAACGATTACACGTACGGCTGGGGTTATTTCGCTGTCCTCGTGTGGACGGCCTTTGACTTCGTGGCCTTTTTTATCCTGGTTGGTCGGTCCTCGTCCTTTCGCATCCAGCGTTTCTCGGGCACGGCGGCGCTCGTACTGCTGGGTGGCGCATTCTTTGCCATCTCGTATGCGTTGCGCGTGCCCTGGGCATGGAGGCTCAACTTCTCGCTCGTCTATTGCGTCTTGTGCGTGGTGGCGATGGAAATCTGTCTCGATTGCGGTGTCATTCCGTCATATCACGACATCGCCGGCATTTTCGACACCTTGCCGCTCGACCTCAAAGTTCTAACGCGCGACCTGCAGGAGGTCTATGCCACGCCGGTGTCAAAGCCAATGCCGGTAGGCGTGCGCGAGGAGTTGCGGACCCAGGAGCACGGCCACGCCCATGCCTTTGCCGTGGCGTCCGATCCCGATGTGATGTACCGTGCCTTTCCACTGCTGGGCGGATCGGCCCTGCTTGCCCAAGACGTGTCGGAGCTCAACGAGCTTAACCGTGAGCTGGCACATCGTCGCATGGAGCTGCAGCGTCAAAACGAGCTGCTCGCCGCCGACTACGACCTTAAGACGCATTTGGCAGATCAAGAGGCCGAGACCTTGCTGGTCCAAGACGTGGACCAGGCGATTGCCCGCGCGCTCGAAGGGATGTACGACCTGCTGAGCTCGCTGCCGCCGTTGACCGACGAGGCGTCTTCGCACGAGCGCTACCGCATGCTGCAGCGCGCCAAGATGCTCGTCGCCTATTGCAAGCGCAAGGGGTCGCTCACGTTGGCACAGCACGGGGAGAGCGGTTTTGATCGCGACCGCATTCAGCTCATTGCCAACGAGCTCGCAAGCGACCTGCGCACCATCGATATCGACTGCGCCTCGATTATCGCCATACGGCGCCCGTTGCATGCCAGTACGGTAAGCGCCCTGTACGACTGCGTGTATGACTTTGCGTTTTTTGCCTACACCACCGACCATCCGGCGCTTATGTATCACTTGGGCGACCATGACCGATGCAGTGTCGAGCTGCGTGCCACGCTTTTTTCCAACGATGATGAAGATCTTTCGCAGACGCTCGCTGCGCAAGAGCTCGAAAGCGCTCTGCAAGGGCGCAACGTGGCATACCGCCTTGAGGGCGAGCCCGGCCAGCTGCGCATGATCGTCTTGATGCCGAGGGCGGGTGAGTGACGATGCAGATTTCGCTCATCCTTCCCCAAATCGTTGCGCTCGATGTTGTCTTTGCCCTGGCTGCGTGTCTGCAGACGATTCACGTCCCGCTCATCTCATCGCGCCGCTCGTCCTATAACCGTAAGGTGATTTGCGCCTACGAGGCGAGCCTCGTGCTTCACCTAGTTATTTCGGCGCTCATCTTGTTCGCGTCGTCTGGCTCGTATCTGGTGGCGCCGCTTGACGTTTGCGCCAGGGCAATGGACGGAGTGCCGTGGCTCAATGCCGCAATCTTTGCCTATGGCGTGGTGCTTATGGTGCGCTATCGTCGCCCCGTCATGCTGGTCGAGCTGCTGCTTGTTGTCGCCGTTACACCGCCGGTGGTTTTTGCCATGGGCTCGGCGTGGACCGTTGTCCTTATCGCAGAGGGAGCGTTCTTCCTGTTCCGTTCCATCGCGGGGCTCTTGATGGACGTCCGTAACCGCCAGGAGGATATCACCGCGTTCTCGACGATCGAGACCATCAACGTGATTCCCGTGGGCATCCTGTATCTGGACCCGAGGGGCCGTCCGCTGCTCATGAACCGCTGCATGCGCAAAAACCTGGTGGAACTTCATATGCCCACCGACCTAGGCGATATGAGCGGCACATGGAACGGTCTGCGCAAACTCAGCATGCAAATGCCCGAAAGCAGCCAGAACCGTGTGCGGATTAATCTGGACCGCTTTGGTGAGGCGCGGGCGGTGGTCGAGGTTTCTCCCGCCGAGATTCGCTTGTTTGTGCACGATGACGTTATGGTTTCGGGCCGCCTCTTTGAGCGCATTATCGGCCTGGATGTAACAGAGTATGCGCATGCTCATGATCGCCTGGCGCAAGCCAACCACCTGCTTGAGCTTGCGGGCCAAGAGCTCCAAGCCCAGATCGAAGAAGTCAAAAAAGTTGCTGACAATGCGGCCTATCTGCGTATGCGCGCTCGCGTGCACGACGTGATCGGGCAGCGTCTGTCCATCCTCCATCGTTATCTGGAGGAGGGGCGCCTGGATGACGAGTCACTCGAGCAGATCGACCCGCTGCTGCGCTCAATCGCTGCCGATCTGCGCAGCGGGGGCGACGCCGAACCGGCAGAGCAACTGGGCGATATCGTCCATGCCTTTGGTCTGGTGAGCGTGCAGATCGATGTGGAGGGCGAGCTGCCAAGCGACGCGCGTGTCGCCGCAGCCTTTCTGCAGATTATCCGCGAGGCCTCGACCAATGCCACCAAGCATGCGCAGGCGCATCGGGTCCATGTGCGCCTGTGGCGGGAGACGTCGGAAGGCAGCGCTGTTGCGCGGATGACCGTTTCTAACGACGGCGCGCCTGCACCCGTATCGTATCGCGAGGGAACGGGTATTCCAGGTATGAGGCATGTCGCGCAAGATCTGGGCGGCTGCCTGGAAGTCCATGCCGCCCCGCCCTTTACGCTTGCGGTGTCCATCCCGCTCAACGCCAGCGCCACAGCTCAAAGGAGAAACTCATGATTCGCGTCCTTATCGTCGAAGACCAGGCTATCTTGCGCGAGAGCCTGGCGCGCTCCGTTGGCGACCAGCCCGATATGACCGTTGTTTCCGCCATTGCCGATGCTTCCGAGGCCTTGGGTGTCGCGCTCAAGGAGCGCCCGGACATGATACTGATGGACGTGTGCACCGAACACGATTCAAACGGCATCGTGGCGGCGGCGCGCATCAAGGAGCAACTGCCCGAGTGTCGCATCATTATCATGACCGGCATGCCCGAGATCACCTTTGTCGATCAGGCCCGCGAGGCGGGCGTCGACAGCTTTGTGTACAAGAACGTCGGTATCGACGAGCTGTTCGCCGTGATGCGCTCCACGCTGGCGGGCTATTGCACGTTTCCCAAGCCGCCCGAGAGCATTTTTTCGGGCACGGCGACCCTCGACGATGTCGAGCTGTCGATTTTGCGCCTTGCCTGCGAGGGCAAGAGCCGCCGCGAGATCGCGGCCGAGCTGTTTATGAGCGAGGGCACCATCAAACGCCGCATCTCGGAGATTCTCAACAAGACCGGCTACGACAACATCATGCGCCTGGCCGTGCATGCGGTGACCGAAGGCAGCATCGTCCCCAACATGGAGCGCCCGTAGTCGGTGTGCCGCCCGTGCTCCAACGCCGAAGATAGGTCGCCCGCCGTTTTGCATCTAAAAACGGCGGGCGACCTGCTTGTATGGGCAGCGCTGTCGGCATAAAGCGGCGGGGCCGCAGGATCATTTCCTGCGGCCCCGCCTGGCATGTGCGCGGATATGTCCGCCAATCCGCGGCTATCGGTGTCTGCCGTTACGCGATGGTTGCGCTGTAAGAGGCGACGTCCTCGTAGGAATCGGTCAGGTAGGCGTCGATGCCGATGGTCGTGTTGACCAGGTCGTCAAGGCTGTCAAGCTCGCCGCTCGAGAACGTGAATTCCTCGGTGGCGCTGGTGCCGGGCATCAGGTTAGCCGAGAACCAGGGTTCCTTCATAGTGCCGTTGACGTTGGTCTTGCCGGAAGGAGCGTAGAAGGTCAGGTCCTTGTCGCTCTTGTTGGTGATGTTGACGACAAAGCCGATGTCGCCCCAGTCGTCCTTGAACTTCTCGGTGATGGTGATGGTGCACAGATCGTCATCGGCGACGGTGACGGCGGGGGAGATTTCGACACTCTGGACGTCGTCGTCTTCGACGGCCTCATCGATCTCCTCTTCCTTCTCGGCCGCCTCGCGATCCTTCTTCACCGTACCGGACAGGTCCTTGTCGGACTTGGTAAAGACAAGATTGCCGTCATCTTCTTCGAGGATGAGTTTGCCGTCCTTGAGCTTCATGTCGTGCGACTCATCTTCGGCGGTGATAGTTACGGTGGTGGCGTCCTTTGCCTCCCATTTAAGGTCGACGACTTCAAGGAACAGGTCGAGGGCGCCTGTACCGTCCTCATCGAGAATCAGGACGCAGTGGACACCCCAATCCTCGAGCATCTTCATGTACTCATCGGTCAGCTCTTCGCCATCCACGGTTCCACCCGAGAGTTCCCAGCTGCCGACGAAGTTGGCCTTGGGGTCTTTGCCGCCGCCGCTGCAGCCCGTCAGGGCAAAGGCGAGCGCCAGGACGCATGTCAGGAATGCAAGTACGGACTTTTTGAACGTTGTCTTCATGGTGTCCTCCTTCTTGTGTGAAAACCCATAGAAGCAAATGCGGGGGTGGCGGATCCCCCGCCAATTACCAGATAGAGGGGCTAGGGCCGGGGCGTTCCGCAGTTGCTGCAGAACTTGCCGCCGTTTTCGCTGCCGCAGTTGGGGCAGAACCACTTGGTCGGTGCCGGGGCGGGTGCGGGACTGCCGCACTCGGAGCAGAACTTGCCGGTGTTGGTGGCACCGCAGCTGCAGGTCCACGTGCCGGCCGCGGGGGCAGCGGCAGGAGCCGGCGCGGGGGCGGGTGCCGGAGCCGGAGCCGGCTGCGGGGCGGCCTGCTGCTGTGCCTGGCCGGCGGCGAACAGCTGGCTGGCGTTCATGCCGCCCATGCCACCTGCCATGCCCATGCCCATAAAGCCGGCCATCGCGCCGTTGGGGTTGGCGGCTGCCGCGCGCATCGCGTCGCTCTGGGCACTGGCGATGTTGGCGGCCGCCATGGTGGGATCACGCATGACCGCGGCCTTCTGCAGGTCCTTGATCATCTGCTCGTCCTCTTGCGAGGCGGCGATGGAGTTGACGCCAAAGCTCACGATCTCGACGCCGCGCAGGTCACGCCAGTCGGCAGAGAGGACCTCGTTGAGCGCGCGGGCGAGCTCGGTGGTGTGGCCGGGGATGGCGCTGTAGCGGATGCCCATCTCCGAGATCTTGGCAAAGGCGGGCTGCAGGGCGGTGAGCAGCTCGGACTTAAGCTGGCTGTCGATCTTGTCGCGCGTGTAGCTATCGGTCACGTTGCCGCATACGTTGGTGTAGAACAGCAGCGGGTTGGTGATGTGGTACGAATACTCGCCGTTGCAGCGAACGGAGATGTCGACGTCCAGGCCAATGTTGTTATCGACCACGCGGAAGGGCACGGGCGAGGCGGTGCCGTACTTGTTGCCGATGATCTCCTTGGTGTTGATGAAGTAGACGCGCTGGTCCTTGCCCGCGTCACCGCCAAAGGTAAAACGGCTGCCGATATTGGCGAAGGTCTCCTTGATGGAATCGCCCAGGTTGCCGCTAAAGACGCTCGGCTCGCTGCCGGTATCGAAGACGAACTCACCGGGCTCCAGCGCGACTTCGATGATCTTGCCGTTTTGCACCACGAGCATGCCTTGTCCGTCGTTGACGGCGATGACCGAGCCGTTGGAGATGACGTTGTCCTCGCCGCGCGTGTTGGAGCTGCGGCCACCGGTACGTTTGCTGCCCTTGCAGGCCAAGACGTCAGCAGGCATCGATTCGCAGTAGATAAATTCCTTCCACTGGTCGGCCATGACGCCGCCGGCAGCTCCCAATCCAGCTTTCAAGAGTCCCATGGTGATCTTCCTTTCTCGTCAAAGGCCAGGTGGTATTGGTTGGATTGCTTAGTCGTCCTTGTCGTCTTTCATGACAACGGTGGTCTCGGTGTGGCTGAAGGTGTCGTGCTTCTCGGTCAGGTCGAGCTCACCACAATACTCATCGGCACAGGTTGCTTCGTTGGCCGTCTTGAGCTGGCCTACCAGTAGCACGTCTCCGATAATCACGATGATCAGCGGCGCGATGATATTGATGAGGATGCCCTCGATATCAAAGGTGAGGTAATCCGGATCGAAGGCGTATTCCCCCATAAAGAGAATCTGGGAGAGGATAAATCCGATCACAAAGAACAGCACCGAGGCGATGGCGAGCTTGGGCTTGGAGCAGGGGAGCTCGCCGACCAAGCGGCCGGTCTGGCCGTTCATGGCGAACAGGTAGCTCTTGCCGTTCCACGAGGTGGAGAGCATCCAGACGGGGAACAGGGCGTAGTCGCTGTCTTCCCAGGTGTAGTCGAGCTGCTTGCTTTCGACCGTGGCATCGTCGTATTCGTCGACGACGGTCTCGCGCAGGGCCGAGATCGTGCTTTCTTCCATGCGGCGCTCGGCGCGCGCCTTGCAAGTCTCGCAGTCCTCGTCGTAACGGTTGGCGATGTAGCCGGGCATATATGCGACCGAGAACGGACGCAGTGCGTCGTAGTCAAACGGCTCGATGGCGTCCATGTGGCCGTCGGGCATCTTGGACGATCCGTCGACGGGCACGCGCTTAAACGAGATATTGCCCTTGCGATAGGCATCGTAGTGGTCGGTGGTCGTGACGGTGCGGTCGGATTCCTCGGTCACGGTCTCGTTGGTCGCGTCAAAGTACACTTCGCCGTCCACGCGGGCGCCGTAAAGCCAAAACGGCACGTAGACGCCTTGGACTTCGTCGATGTGGTTGCCGGTGACAAAGCTCTTGGGCAGCAGGATCTTGCCCTTGTAGTGCTCTTTGAGCGCGGCCATAACGTCGTCGCGGCCGAGCTTAAACGGAATCACCAGGTCGGGCGAGAAGTCGCCCGAGAGCTGACCGGGTGCCACGGCGGGGTTGCCGCAGTACGGGCAGGTGGTAACGGCGACGGTGCCATCCGAGATTAGCTCGGCGCCGCACGACGAGCAGATGTAGCCGGCGTTTTGGGCGAGCTCCTGCACCGCGTCGTCGGCGACGGGCTTGGGCGTTGCGGCTGCTGCATCGGCTTTGGCATCTGCCTTGTCCTGGCGCTCGCGATAGAGGGCCTCGACTTCTTCGACTTCAAAACGAGAATCGCAGTAGTCGCAGACGAGCTTTTGCTCGGCACTGGCAAAGTGAAGGGGGCCGCCACACGCGGGGCATTGATAGTTAACGCTCTCGAAGGCCATGATCGGTCCTTTCGCTGCCGGAGGCTATGCGCCGATGGCGCCGCCGCAGTATTCGCAGCGCCCGCTGGCATCGGGAATGGTGGTGGCTCCGCAGAAGGGGCAGGTCACCGCGGTCTTGGGGGCCTTGGCGGCCACGACGCTGTCGCGCGTCTCCTGGCGCAGCTGCACCAGCGCATCGCGGACCTCGGTTGCCTGGCGCTTGGCCTCGCGGTATTCGATGGAGCCGCGCTGATCGATGGTGGAGTCGTTCACGCGCAGGTTGATCTCGGTAAAGTACGGCGTGTTGACATGGATGGTCAGATTAAAGTCGTAATCCAGGTCGTAGCGCGGCGGGTTGTAGCTCTCGCGCTCGCCGTCCTTGGTCTCGCGATAGATCTCGGTGCGCTGCTCGTCGATATCCATATCGCAGCCGAGTACCTGCGAGAACTCGATGATGTCGGGATTGGCGTCGCGCCAGCGGCTCTGCGAAGTGATGATCAGCAGGCCCGCGTCCTCATCGAGCATAATATTGGTGCGCCCGGCAGAAAGCGTACGCGTGGGGTTGAACGACGCCAGGCGCTCGGCATTGGCCTCGCGGTAGGCGAGTTGCTCACGGATATCGTCCGCGGTGCTGGAGCGATAGCCGTGAAAGTAGGGGGAGAGCTTGCCGGCGCACTCTTTGCACAGGTAGCCTTCATTGATTTTTGTCTTACCTAGAAGTCCCAGCTCGGTACCGCAAATCGCGCACTCTTTCTTCTCGAACATCTTGTCAAAGAAGCCCATGGCTGCCTCCCATCAACAGGTAGCGTGTGTCACTTTTGATGATGGGGGAGTGTGCGATCCTTCGCGATACCCAGACGGCTCAAGGAGTCTCCACAACTGGGACACATGGCCCATTTTTGACTAGTCGTTGGGGACGTTCTTAAACGACTAGTCGCGGGGGACACTCTTCGGCTACTCATTGGGGACGTACTTAAATGAGTGGTAGTTGGGGACACTCCTGGCCGAGCTAGAGATCGCGCGCGTCCCTTCTGGTCCATGCGGCTCAAAATCGCGGCGTGATGTGGACGGCTGGGGACGAATTGGCAACATTTCGAGCCTGGCTTCGATATTGAGACTGGTTCTTTATTAAAATAGATTTCCAGACAATTGAGCGGCCGGGGGTTAACCATGAGGGGCATGGGAGACACAACCACATATCTGCGTCGGGGCATTCGGGAGATTATATGCCTGGCGCTGTTCTTCTTCACGTTTTTGGCGTGCGAGTATCTCTTTGATGTGCGCATGGCCGAGTTCGTGTCTCCGAACGAGGTCGTTATTTATGAGAGCCTTGTCATCGGCGCGAGCGTGATTGGCTTCTTTGTGCGTCCCATTCTGTACTATCGCCGTCCCCATGCTATCGACGCAACGAGTGACGTCACGGGCGTTTTGCTGGTGGCGGCATTGCTGCTGTTGATTATGGCGGTTCAGGTTGAGGTGGTAATTGCCGGCGGTTTGGTGGCGTGCTGCGCGCTGGGCTACTGCGGATCGACTGCTCATGCAAATTTTGCGAGGCGCTTTGCGCGAACGCCCTGCTTGGCGCGCGCCGCCGCACTTTCTTACGCCATGGGCGTTCTGGTGCAGGTTCTCAACCACATGGTGATGCCTGTCGGCATTCCTCAGCAGGCTGTTCTGGTCGTCTGTGCGATCGCGCAGGTGGCGTTGCTCCACGGTGCCCGACGCGCCAAGCTGCGCGACGAGTCCGACCCCAACTTTGAACCCAGTGCTGCCGGGCTTTCGGTAGATGCTCTGGAATATGGCGCCAAGTGGCATGACGATCCCGAGGCAAAGGCGGCATTCCGTCGCGCCGTAGTTCGCCTGACCGTGGCGACGGCGTATCTTTCCAGCGTATTCGCCGCTCTCAACGCGGGCTTCACGACCCTGCATGCTGTCGGAGCCGTCGATTTGGGCGATTGGCCGCGCCTGCTGCTTGTCGTGAGCTCGTTGGCCGCTGGCGCACTATTTGACCTGCACGGCCGTTCGTATATGAATATTGGCATGACATGCGCCGCCATGTTGTCCACGCTTTCGTTCTTTGTGCTCATTGTCGACGGCAATGGCGGCAACGAGCTCGCTGCCACGATCATCTTTTATTTGGGCTCGGGCTTTTTCGTGGTGTTCGGGACCTCGGACGTTTTTCCGGACCATGTCCCGGCGCTATGCCGCATGGCCCCTCTCCTCGCGATACTCCCTAATGGTCTTCCATCCTAGGTCCTTCTTGAGCTTGCCGTCCCTGTACCACTCGATA